>JBPOIN010000145.1:0-11376 GCA_052034445.1 Pseudomonadota bacterium
GATTCAATCCGCACCATCCGCTGCTGCTGGCAGTGTTGCTGGCCACCGCGCAAATTGCGCCGGCCGATGACGGCAAGACCGCGCTCGGCAGCGGGATCGGTGCGGCGGCCGGCACGGCCATCGGCCAATCCGTGAGCGGCAAGAACGGCGCCATCGTCGGCGCAGCCGTCGGCGGCGCGGTCGGCGCGGCCGCCACAACCAAGGGCAGCGGCGCCGTAGTCGGCGGAGCGCTCGGTGGCGCTGCAGGCGCGGCCGTTGGTCAATCGGCGGGCGGCAAGAACGGCGCCATCATCGGCGCCGGCGTGGGCGGCGCCGCGGGGGCTGTGATCGGCAAATCGGCGACCGAGCCGACGCCGGCGCCAGTCGCTGCCGCGCGCCCGACAAACAGCAATGAATTGCGCGGCGGTGAAACCGCCTACCGTGACGACGGCCGGCACGGCAAACATCACAAACGTTCCAAGCACTGCAACGATGCCCACCCCGGGCGCGGGCACGCCTACGGCAAATACAAAAACTGCTGATTCGCCGTCATTCAGTTTTCACCGAGCGTCCGGTATTGCCCGCCATGAAACAGCAGCGGCGGGCGCTGCGTCTGATGAAAGCGTTCGACGCGGCCGATGAAAATCAGATGATCGCCACCCGGGTGTTGCGTTTCGTTGCTGCATTCGAACCAGGCGCAACAATCCTGCAGCAGCGGGGCGCCACCGTGGCCCACGCAAACTTCGAGGCCGGCGAACTTCTCGCCAGTCCTGCCCTTGCCGGGCTGCGCGAAGTTTTGCGAAAGCGCCGCCTGGTCGGCCGCCAGAATGTTGATCGCGTAATGACTGCAGTTGCGGAAAACTTCCAGCGTCGAAGTAGACAAGCCCAGACTCCAGAGCACCAGCGGCGGATCGAGCGACACCGAAGCGAAGGAATTGATGGTCAGGCCGACCGGCTGACCATGCTCGTCACGCGCCGTGACGACGGCGACACCCGTGGCGAAACTGCCGAGGGCGTTGCGAAATTTGCGCGTATCGAATTTGCTCATGGGAATGCGGTCGTGATTGGTGCCAGCGCCGGATGAATAGGCAGGCGAGGCGCGATTATCGCCGCACCGCGTTGCGCCGTCGAGATCCCGTTCAAATGCTTCCGCCATTCCGTAAGTAGGGGCATGCGCGCCTTGCATCGTCGGCGCGCTATTGTTAGCCTCGCGGCTTTTGCGCGCCTGACATCATGCCGAAATCGTCGTCCGCCGCCCAGGCGGATTTTGCCGCACGCCTGATCGCCTGGCACAAACACCATGGCCGCCACGACCTACCCTGGCAGCAGACGCGCGACCCGTATCGCGTCTGGCTGTCGGAAATCATGCTGCAGCAGACCCAGGTCGGCGCGGTGATCCCGTATTACGCGCGTTTCCTCGCCCGCTTTGCGACGCTTGCCGAGCTGGCCGCCGCGCCCGTCGAAGATGTCATGAGTCTGTGGAGCGGACTCGGCTACTACGCGCGGGCGCGCAACCTGCATCGCTGCGCGCAAATCGTCATGCGCGAACATGGCGGCCGCTTCCCCGCGCAAGCCGAAGTCATCGCCCGCCTGCCCGGCATCGGCCGCTCGACCGCCAATGCGATCGCGGTGTTCTGTTTCGGCGCACGGGAGCCGATTCTTGACGGCAATGTCAAACGCATTCTGTGTCGCACTCACGGCATTGAGGGTTTCCCGGGCGCCACGGCAGTCGACAAGCAGCTCTGGCAGCTCGCTACGGCCTTGCTGCCGCAACATGCCGGGGATGCGGCCGTGTATATCCAGGCCCAGATGGACCTCGGCGCAACGCTGTGCACGCGCAGCAAGCCGGCCTGCCAGAAGGATGCTGCAGCCTGTCCGCTCGCCCGGGGGTGCATTGCGCGCCAGACGGGGCGCTGGACCGAACTGCCCGCCGCGCGCCCACGCAAGACCGTGCCGCAACGCGCCGTCAGCGTGCTGGTGTTGCGTGACGGCGACAGGATCCTGCTCGAACGCCGGCCGCCGAGTGGCATCTGGGGCGGCTTGTTGAGCCTGCCCGAGCTGCCGCCGGATACCGATCCCGACGCCTACGCGGCCCAGACACTGGGCTGCGCGGTCAGCGCTTTCAGTGCGCTACCGACGCTGCGTCACAGCTTCACGCATTTCCAGCTCACGCTGCAGCCGCTGCTCGGTGCGGCACGCTTGCTGCCGCAAGCGGCGGACAGCGCGCGCTACTGCTGGCTCGCCATCGACGCGCTCGCCGACGCCGCCCTGCCGACACCGATCCGCAGCATTCTTGCCGCTCTGGATTCCTGACAGCATAGCCGGGAAATTTGCGCGCAAAGCGCTGCTAAAAAGCACGAAAACCGCCGAATAAACCGCGCCGGAATCGGCCCGCCCAAAATCCGGCGGCGCGGCGGCCAGAATCCGGCAAAAAATTCACTTTTATCAATGGCTAGCCGAAAGCCCCCAGTCATGTAAAATCGCCGATTCTGCTCCCCAGACGGTCTGCCATGACGACACAGCCGCACACAGAATTCAGAACGGGTTTCGATATGCCTCTCACTGCACGTTTCATATCACGCTCCACCCCGCCTTCCTGCTCGTTTCGCGAGGCCCGCCCATGAACGCGCGCAACACGATGACGCTGATCGTGCGCCTGCTGGTGGTGGCGGCGATCGTCGCGCTGCTGGGCGCCGGCTGGTGGGCGATGTCGCGACCGAAACCGATTGCCGTGGTATTCAAGAGCGTCGATCAGGGCAAGGTCGAATCGACGGTGGCCAACACGCGCGCCGGCACGGTCGAAGCCTGCCAGCGCACCAAACTCGCACCGATCATGGGTGGGCGCATCGAGAAGCTGGCGGTCAAGGAAGGCGATCATGTGCAGAAGGGCCAGATGCTCATGCAGCTGTGGAACGAGGATCAGCTGGCGCAAAGCAATCTCGCGCTGACCCAGGTCGAAGTCGCGCGCCAGCGCACCACCGAAGTGTGTACCCTGGCCGCCAATGCCGAGCGCGAAGCCCAGCGCCTGACCGCGCTGCGCGAACAGAACTACATCTCCAATTCACGCGAGGAAGCCGCCGTCGCCGAAGCCAAGGCGCGCCGCGCCAGCTGCAATGTCGCCAAGGCCGACGTCAGCCAGGCCGAAGCGCGCGTCTTCGCCACGCGCGTCGAGCAGACGCGCACGCGCCTGATCGCCCCGTTCGCCGGCACGGTCGCCAAGATCGTCGGCGAAGTCGGCGAGTACTCGACGCCCTCGCCCCCGGGCGTGCCGACCCCGCCGGCCATCGACCTGATCGACGAGACCTGCCTGTACATCAAGGCGCCGATGGATGAAGTCGATGCGCCCAAGATCACCCCGGGCCTGCCCGTGCGCATCAGCCTCGACGCCCTGCCCAGGCAATCCTTCGCCGGCCGCGTCAAGCGCGTCGCCCCTTACATCACGGCGCTGGAGAAGCAGTCGCGCACCGTCGATATCGAAGCCGTCTTCGACAGCGCCGCCGACAGCAACGCCAACCCCCAGGGCAAGCTGCTGGTCGGCTACAGCGCCGACGTCGAAGTGGTGCTGGCCGTGCGCGAGAACGTCATCCGCGTGCCGACCACGGCGCTGCAGGAAGGCAATCAGGTGCTCATCGAGGGCGCCGACGGCGTACTCGAAGCGCGCAAGATCAAGACCGGCATCGCCAACTGGGAATACACCGAAGTGCTCGAGGGCCTCAAACCCGGCGAACGCGTGGTGACCTCGCTGGAACGCGAAGGCGTCAAGGCCGGCGCACATGTGGTCGCCGATCCGGCCTCTTCGCCGGTTTCTTCACCCGCCAAGGCGCCGGCGGCGGCCAAACCGTCCGCTGCGCCGGCGGCCGCTGCGCCGACCAAGTAAGAAGCCCGCGCACGATGAGCACTCCGCTGATCGAATTCACCGGCATCAAGCGGGTGTTCCACCTCGGCGACAGCGAGGTGCACGCCCTGCGCGATCTGAACGTCACGATCCAGACCGGCGAGTACGTCGCCGTGATGGGCCAGTCGGGTTCCGGCAAATCCACCTTCCTGAACCTGCTCGGCCTGCTCGACCGTCCCGACGCCGGTACTTACCGGCTCGAAGGCCGCGATGTCACGACGCTGTCGCCCAACGAGCAGGCCAAGGTGCGCAGCGAGCGCATCGGCTTCGTGTTCCAGAGTTTCCATCTGGTGCCGCGCCTGACCGCCGCCGAGAACATCGCCCTGCCGATGATCCTCGCCGGCATCCCGGCGCGCGAGCGCGCCGCGCGCGTGACGCAGGCGCTCAAGGACTACGGCCTGGAGAATCGCGCCGACCATCATCCCAACGAACTCTCCGGCGGCCAGCGTCAGCGTGTGGCGATTGCGCGCGCCCTGGTCATGCAGCCGGCCGTGATCCTCGCCGACGAGCCGACCGGCAACCTCGATCGTGCAACGGGTGAGGAAGTCCTGCGCTTGCTCGAAGAGCTGCATTCACGCGGCGTGACGCTGATCATCGTGACCCACGACCAGCATCTGGGCAACCGCGCGCATCGCCAGCTGCGCATGGAAGACGGCTACCTGCGCCACGACAGCGCGGTCACTGCACCGGGCGTCTGATGCGCAGCGGCGACCTGTTCCGTTTCGCCCGCGATGCCGCACTCGGCAGTCCGCTGCGCACCTCGCTGCTGGTGCTGGCGATGTCGATCGGCGTCGGCGCCGTGGTGGTGCTGACGGCGCTGGGTGACGGCGCGCGGCGCTATGTGGTCAATGAATTCTCGTCGATCGGCACCAATCTGGTGATCGTGCTGCCGGGCCGCACGCAGACCGGCGGTTTCGATCCGGGCAATGCGGTGACCAGCATTCCGCGCGATCTGACCATCAACGATGCCAAGGCCGTGCGCCGCGCCAGCGCCGTCAAGCGCGTCGCGCCGCTGGCGGTCGGCACGGCCGAGATCAGTGCCGAGGGCAAGCTGCGCGAGGTGCTGGTGGCCGGCACCACGGCCTCGTACCAGGAGGTGCGGCGCCTCGAACTCGCCCAGGGGCGTTTCCTGAGCGAGGAAGACTGGAGCCGCGGCACGGCCGAGGTGGTGATCGGCGCCAAGCTGCGCAATGCGCTGTTCGGCGCCGAACCGGCGCTCGGCCGGCTGGTGCGCATCGGCACCTGGCGCTTCCGCGTCGTCGGCGTGCTGGCCACGCGCGGTCAGGGTCTCAGCATGAACGACGACGAGCTGGCCATCGTGCCGGTGGCGCTGGCGCAGTCGATGTTCAACACCAATACGCTGTTCCGCATGCTCATCGAGGCCAACGACCGCGATTCGATCCAGGCCGCCAAGGAGCAGACCGCGCAGATCATCAAGCAGCGCCACGAGGGCGAGGAGGACGTGACGGTGATCACCCAGGATGCGATCCTGGTGACCTTCGACCGTCTGCTCAATACGCTGACCATGGGCGTGGCGGGGATTGCGGCCATCAGTCTGGCGGTGGCCGGGATTCTGGTCATGAATGTGATGCTGGTTTCGGTGGCGCAGCGCACCAACGAGATCGGCCTGCTCAAGGCGCTCGGCGCGCCGGCGCGGACGATCCAGCTGGCGTTTCTGGCCGAGGCCAGCATGCTGTCGATGGCCGGGGCGGCGCTGGGCTACGCGCTGGGGCTGATCGGCGCGGCGATCATCCGGCTCAAGTATCCGACCTTCCCGGCCTATCCGCCCGATTGGGCGGTGCTGGCGGGTCTGGGCACGGCGCTGGTGACGGGCACGCTGTTCGCCGTGGCGCCGGCGCGGCATGCGGCGTCGCTGGATCCGGTCATGGCGCTGGCGAAGAAATGAGTCGGCCAATGCGCAGCGTGTCGATGGCGAGGCCGCGATGAGGTGGGGTGACGGCCTGCTGCTGGCCTGGCGCGCGCTGACGGCGCAGCGGCTGCGCAGCTTCCTGACCCTGCTGGGCATCGCCGTGGGCATCGCGGCGGTGATCCTGTTGACCTCGATCGGCGAGGGGATTCATCAATACATGCTGGAGGAGTTCTCGCAGTTCGGCACCAATGTGATCGGCGTGGCGCCCGGCAAGACGCGCACGGGCGGCAGCCCGACAGGCTTGCCGACTTCCGTGCGGCCGCTGACGCTCGACGATGCGAAGGCGCTGGAGCGCTTGCCGAATGTGCTGGCAGTCTCGCCGGTGGTGTTCGGCAATTCGGAGGTGGCGGCCAACGGTCGCGTGCGGCGAACTTCGGTGCGCGGCGTCGGTGCGCAGATGCAGCAGGTCTTCAATACGGAGATTCGTACCGGGCAGTTTCTGCCGGCCGAGGAGGATGCGTCGAATGCGCGGGCGTTTGCGGTGCTGGGTTCGAAGCTCAAGTATGAGCTGTTCGGCACGGCGAATCCGCTCGGTGCGCGTATCCGCATCGGTACCATGCAGTTCCGCGTGATCGGCGTGCTGGAGTCGAAGGGGCAGATCCTCGGGCTGGATCTGGACGATATTGTGTTCATTCCGGCGGCGCGCGCGATGGAGCTGTACAACCGCGACGGCCTCATGGAGGTGCATGCGACGTATGCGGAGGGGACGCCGGCGCAAAGCGTCAGCAATGCGATCACGGCAACGCTCAAGGCGCGCCATGGCCGCGAGGATTTTACGGTGACCAGTCAGGAGGACATGCTGCGTTCGCTGGCGAAGATTCTGGACATTCTGACCATGGCCGTCGGCGCGTTGGGCAGTATTTCGCTGCTGGTCGGCGGGGTGGGCATCGTGACCATCATGACCATCGCGGTGACGGAGCGCACCAGCGAGATCGGTTTGCTGGTGGCCCTGGGCGCGCAGCCGCGCACCATCCTGACGCTGTTCCTCGGCGAGGCCGTGGCGCTGTCGGCGGTCGGCGGCACCATGGGCCTGCTGCTGGGCATGGGTTTGGCGCAGGCCATTCATCTGTTCCTGCCCAGCCTGCCGGTGCATACGCCGCTCGAATTCGTGTTTCTGGCCGAGGCGGTTTCGGTCACCATCGGCCTGCTCGCCGGCGTCCTCCCCGCCCGTCGCGCCGCTCATCTGAATGCGGTCGATGCTTTAAGGTCGGAGTAACAGGCGAGAGTGAGCGCTGACGTCTGAACGCAATTTCAGCGTTGTCCGGCCTGCATTTCGGCGCGCTGCTTGAGCGCCAGCGCCTGGCGTTCGAAGCCATCCTGCACCTCACGCAAAGGCAAAAAACGCGTCAGCAGGCCACTAAAAACTTCCTCGGTTTCGTAGCGCGTCGGCCCATCGGCCGACTGCGTGAGTCGCTGTGCGCGCGTGGCACGCACCAGACCACAGACAGCCAGCCAGGCGCTGTAGCGATATTCGAGCACTGCGGATGCCGGCCGATGCGCCGCACACGGCGGATCGATCCGGGTCACGGTCTCCCAGGAGTCGAGTTCCTTGCCGCTGTCCCAGCGCACATGCAGCAGAAAGCGGGTGCCAACCTGCACGACTGGCGGCGCATGACGCACATCGACCACGAACGGATTCCACTCACGGTAACGCGGCAGATCGAGCATCGCCGCCCAGACGATTTCAATCGGCGCATCGATTTCGATGCGCGTGCTGGCGACCGGGCGGGATGTCATGGGTTGTGGATGCGCCGTTACTTGGTGTGCAGTTGCGAGATGTCGCGCACCGCACCCGTGTCGGCGCTGGTCGTCATGGCGGCATAAACCTGCAGCGCCGGCGATACCTGGCGCTGGCGCTGGGCGGGTTTCCAGGCCTGGGCGCCCCTGGCGATCATGTCCAGACGTCGCTGTTCGAGCTTGCCCGGCGCGATGTCAAGATGAATGCGCCGCCCCGGGATGTCGATCTCGATGCGGTCGCCGTTTTCGATCAGGCCGATCGCACCGCCCGCCGCGGCTTCGGGCGAGGCATGGCCGATCGAGAGGCCCGAGGTGCCGCCCGAGAAACGTCCGTCGGTCAGCAGCGCACAATCCTTGCCGAGGCCCTTCGACTTCAGATACGAGGTCGGGTAGAGCATTTCCTGCATGCCCGGGCCGCCCTTGGGGCCTTCGTAGCGCACGATCACCACGTCGCCGGCCTGCACCTCGTCACCGAGGATGCCGGCCACCGCGTCTTCCTGGCTTTCATAGACGCGTGCGGTACCGGTGAATTTCCAGATGCTCTCATCGACGCCGGCAGTCTTGACGATGCAGCCCTTCTCGGCGATGTTGCCAAACAGCACGGCCAGACCGCCTTCCTGCGAATAGGCGTTGGCCTTGTCGCGGATGCAGCCCTTGCTGCGGTCCAGGTCAAGTTCGGGATAACGCCGGTCCTGCGAGAACGCCGTCTGCGTCGGGACGCCGCCGGGTGCGGCGCGGAAAAAATCGAACACGGCGGTGTCATGCGCATGCATGACATCGTGAACCGCCAGCGCATCGCCGAGCGTCTTGCTATGCACGGTCGGCAGATCGGTATGCAGCAGACCGGCGCGATCCAGTTCACCGAGAATCGCCATGATGCCGCCGGCGCGATGCACGTCTTCCATGTGGTAGTCCTGTGTCGCCGGCGCCACCTTGGCGAGACAGGGAACGCGGCGCGAGATGCGGTCGATGTCCTGCATCGTGAAATTCACCTCGGCCTCACGCGCGGCCGCCAGCAGATGCAGCACGGTATTGGTCGATCCGCCCATCGCCACATCGAGACTCATGGCGTTCTCGAAGGCTTTGAAACTGGCGATCGAGCGCGGCAGCACACTCGCATCGTCCTGCTCATACCAACGCTTGCAGAGCTCAACGGCAATGCGGCCGGCCTTGAGAAACAACTGTTTGCGGTCGGCGTGCGTGGCCACCAGCGAACCGTTGCCGGGCAGCGAGAGGCCCAGTGCCTCGGTCAGGCAGTTCATCGAATTGGCGGTAAACATGCCCGAGCAGGAACCGCAGGTCGGGCAGGCGGAGCGTTCGTAGCGATCGACTTCTTCATCCGAGCAATTGCTGTCGACGCCCTTGACGATGGCATCGACCAGATCGACGGCGATGGTCTTGCCCCCCCAGTTCACCTTGCCGGCTTCCATCGGCCCGCCCGAGACAAACACCACGGGAATGTTCAGGCGCAGCGCGGCCATCAGCATGCCCGGGGTGATCTTGTCGCAGTTCGAGATGCACACCATGGCGTCGGCGCAATGCGCATTCACCATGTATTCGACCGAGTCGGCGATCAGTTCGCGCGACGGCAGCGAATACAGCATGCCGGCATGGCCCATGGCGATGCCGTCGTCGATGGCGATGGTGTTGAATTCCTTGGCGATGCCGCCGGCTGCTTCGATCTCGCGCGCCACCAGCTGGCCCATGTCCTTGAGATGCACATGGCCGGGGACGAACTGGGTGAAGGAATTCACCACGGCGATGATCGGCTTGCCGAAGTCGTTTTCCTTGACGCCGGTAGCGCGCCAGAGCGCACGCGCGCCGGCCATGTTGCGACCATGGGTGGAAGTATGCGAACGGTATTGCGGCATGAAAACCTCTCCGGAAACGGCCGGCGGTTGCCGGGCTCTACGTTAGAATGCCGATTTTAACGTAATCTCCCGCCGCCCATGCTGGTCCACCCGCAATTCGACCCGGTCGCGCTGCACCTCGGCCCGTTGTCCGTGCATTGGTACGGCCTGATGTATCTGATCGGCTTCATGCTGTTCATCGCCCTCGGCCGCGTGCGCGCACAACGCTTTCCGCAACTCGGTTTCACGGCGCAAACCCTCGACGATCTGCTGTTCTATGGCGTACTCGGTGTGATCCTCGGCGGCCGGCTGGGCCAGGTGCTGTTCTACGAACCGGGCTATTACTTCAGCCATCCGCTGGAAATCCTCGCCATCTGGAAGGGCGGCATGAGTTTCCACGGCGGGTTTCTCGGCGTACTGATCGCCATGGCGCTGTATGCACGCAAGATCGGCAAAAGCCTGCTGGACATCACCGACTTCGGCGTACCGCTGGTTCCCCTCGGCCTGGCCGCCGGACGCATCGGCAACTTCATCAACGGCGAGTTGTGGGGCCGCGCCGCCGATCCATCACTGCCCTGGGCCATGGTGTTCCCGCAGATCGACCATCTGCCGCGTCATCCTTCGCAGCTGTATCAAGCCGGTCTCGAAGGCTTGTGCCTGTTCGCGTTGCTGTGGTGGTTCTCTTCGCAACCGCGCCCGCGCGGCCAGGTGACCGGCTTTTTCTTTGCCGGTTACGGAATTTTCCGTTTCCTGGCCGAATATTTCCGCGAACCGGACCACGGCATCTTCGGCCTCAGCTATACCATCAGCATGGGTCAGTGGCTGAGCCTGCCGATGATCGCCATTGGCATTTTTTTGTTCATCAGAGGAAAACACACATGAGTCAGCGTCCCTTCAAAATCCTGGGTGTGCAGCAGATCGCCGTCGGCGGCCCGTCCAAGGACCGTCTGCGCAAGCTGTGGGTCGACATGTTCGGCCTGACCGTCACGGGCAATTTCGTCAGCGAAAAGGAAAACGTCGACGAGGACATCACGGCCATGGGCAGCGGCCCGTTCAAGGTCGAAGTTGACCTCATGCAGCCGCTCGATATCAACAAGAAACCCGCCGTGCATGAACCGCCGCTGAACCATATCGGCCTGTGGGTGGACAACCTGCCGGTGGCCGTCGAATGGCTGACCGCGCAAGGCGTGCGCTTCGCCCCGGGCGGAATCCGCAAAGGCGCAGCCGGCTACGACATCACCTTCCTGCACCCGAAAGCCAACGATCAGTTCCCGATTGCCGGCGAAGGCGTGCTCATCGAACTGGTGCAGGCACCCAACGAAGTCATCGAGGCATTTGCCAAACTCGGCGCCTGAAGCAGCAGCGACAAACCGGTACGGCCGATCAACGCTCAGTTGCTGTAGATCGGCCGTACCAGAGCGTTCGCATCCCGCGTTATTTCTGCTAGCATCGGCGTTCGCCCTTTATTCAGGCCAGTCCCAGGACATGAAGGAAAACGTCATGGAGTGGCGTATTTCGAAAGTATTAAGAAATACGCCCCAGCACCACCAATGGTCCGCCATTCTGTTGCTGGCGCTGTTGTATTTCGGCGTGGGCCAACTCAGCCTGTCGCTGGCGGCATCGAACAACATCGTAACGCCAGTCATTTTCATGGCCGAAGGCGTGGCGCTGGCGGCGCTCATTCTGCGCGGGAAACACCTGTGGCCGGGTGTGTTTCTCGGCCAACTCGCGCTGGCGCTGTTCAATGGCCTGCCCTGGCTGCCCGCACTGGGCATTTCCGTCATCAACAGCACCGAGGCCGTCCTTGGCGCCTTGCTGTTCGCACGCTTCGGCATCCACACGGGTTATGACCGGATACGCGACGTCGGTTACCTGCTGGGCTTGATCGTTCTGGTATTGCAACCCTTCAGCGCCACACTGGGGAATCTCGCCCTGTGGCAGGCCGGAATTCTCGACCGCAGCCACTTTGCCGACTCATGGGTCGC
>JBPOIN010000188.1:0-2999 GCA_052034445.1 Pseudomonadota bacterium
ACGCCGATCTCTACTTCCAGTACAGCCGCTCCGAGGGCTGGAGCCTGGAGGAGGGGATCGTCAAATCGGGCAGCTTCTCGATCGACCAGGGCGTCGGCGTGCGCGCCTGCTCGGGCGAGAAGACGGCCTTCGCGTACTCCGATGACATCAGCCTGGCGGCGCTTGGCGATGCCGCAAAGGCGGTGCGTGCGATCGCTGCCGCCGGGCAGCACAAGCTGGTGCCGGTGATGATGCGCCGGAAGGCGAAGGCGCTCTATGGCGCCGACGATCCGCTCGCCTCGTTGCCGGCCGATGCCAAGGTGAAGCTGCTCGAGCGCCTGGAAAGCTTTGCCCGTGCCATCGATCCACGCGTGCAGCAGGTCATGGCGCACCTCGCCGGCGAATACGAAGTGGTGCTGGTCGCCGGCAGCGACGGCCGACTCGCCGCGGACGTGCGGCCACTGGTCCGCGTCTCGATTACCGTCATCGTCGAGCAGAACGGCAAGCGCGAGCAGGGCTCGGCCGGCGGCGGTGGCCGCTTCGACTACGGCTACTTCGACGACGAGGTGCTGCAGCGCTATGCGAAGGAGGCGGTGCATCAGGCGGTGACCAACCTCGACGCGCGCCCGGCGCCGGCCGGCACCATGACCGTCGTGCTCGGTTCCGGCTGGCCCGGCATCCTGCTGCACGAGGCGGTCGGTCACGGCCTCGAGGGTGATTTCAACCGCAAGGGCAGTTCGGCCTTTTCCGGCCGCATCGGCACGCGCGTCGCGGCCAAGGGTGTCACCGTCGTCGATGACGGCACGATCCCCGATCGCCGCGGCTCGCTCAACATCGACGACGAGGGCAATCCGACGCAGCGCACCGTGCTGATCGAGGACGGCATCCTCAAGGGCTACATGCAGGACAGCCTCAATGCCCGCCTGATGGGCGTGGCGCCGACCGGCAACGGCCGCCGCGAGTCCTTTGCCCACCTGCCGCTGCCGCGCATGACCAATACCACCATGCTCGCCGGCCAGCATGATCCCCAGGAAATCATCCGTTCGGTGAAGAAGGGCATCTATGCGGCCAACTTCGGCGGCGGTCAGGTCGATATCACCAGCGGCAAGTTCGTCTTCTCGATGAGCGAGGCCTACCTGATCGAGAACGGCAAGCTCGGCCCGGCGATCAAGGGCGCGACGCTGATCGGCAACGGTCCCGATGCGCTGACCCGCGTCTCGATGATCGGCAGCGACATGAAGCTCGACCCGGGCGTCGGTACCTGCGGCAAGGAGGGTCAGAGCGTGCCGGTCGGTGTCGGCCAGCCGACCTTGCGCATCGATGGCCTGACCGTCGGTGGCACGCAGTGAACTTGATCTGCGTCATAGTGAGAACAGTTCGCAACAATCAGAATCCGCCAGTTACAATCCGGGCACGATGTCCGGGTATGATGCATGCGGGTACGGTAGTGCGCTGACAGCGTTTTTGCTCGCGTAAAAGACAAGAAGACAGCAAAGGAGAGGAAGACATGAACCTGAATTTTTCCAGGGTGGTGCAGTTCATTGGTGCGCTGCTGCTGGCGTTCGGCATTGCCGGCGCTGCGCAGGCGCAGATCAGCGACATCAACTCCGCAATCAACAAGGCGGGCCGCGAGCGCATGCTCTCGCAGCGCATGGCCAAGGCCTACTTCCAGCTGGGGCTCGGTGTCGATGTCGATCGCTCGAAGCGCGTGCTCGATTCCTCGATTTCCCTGTTCGACCGCCAGCTGGTCGAGCTGAAGAACTACGCGCCGACGCCGGAGATCAAGGACACCTACCAGAAGCTCGAGACGGCCTGGATTGCCTACAAGGATTCGCTGGTGGGCGCAGCGCCGAATCCGGAAGGCGGCAAGAAGGTACTGGCGCTGTCCGAACAGGTATTGGCGCTGGCGCACCAGGGTACGGTGCAGCTCGAGAAGCATTCCGGCACGACGGCCGGCCGCCTGGTAAACATCTCCGGTCGCCAGCGCATGCTCTCGCAGCGCATGGGCAAGTTCTACCAGGCCATCTCCTGGGGTGTCAGTGACGCCAACAGCGCTGCGGAACTGGAAAAGGCCCGCAAGGAGTTCACTGCGGCGCACCAGGAACTCAGTGCCGCGCCCGCGAACACGCCGCAGCTCAAGGATGCGCTGCAGCTCGTCGGCCAGCAGTGGTTCTTCTTCGAGAACGCCCTGACGCAGAAGAGTAGCGGCGACAAGAAGCAGCTGTCGGGCAATGTGGCGACGACCAGTGAACGTATCCTCGAAGAGATGGAAACGGTGGTCGGTCTCTACGAAAAACTCACGACCAAGTAAGGTCACCATGCGCGCGCGGACTGCTGCAATGACTGCGGCGCTCTGCGCGAGCCTCGTCTTCGCGGGGTGCGCGGCGCAGGCGCCGCGCTCCCCGCACCTTGAACGCCTGCCAGCCGATTCCCCGGCCGGTGCCGGCGCTCCCTCCCTGACCATTGCCGAGCTTGCATCGGCGGCGCGCAATGGCGCCAGTCCCGAGGCGCTCGTCGAGCGCTGGCGGAACGACGGTGCCCGGCTGCCGCTCGGCGCAGCGGAGCTCCTTGAACTCAATGTGCGCGGCGTTTCCGTCGCCCACCTCGACGCCCTTCTCGCCGCCCGCGAACAGGCCGTGCGTACCGACTACGAAACCCGCTTCGCCGCCCAGCGCGCGAATGCCGATGCCGCCCTTGCCGCCGAGCGATCCCGTGTACAGACCTGCCCGGCGAGCTACGGCCCCTACCCCTACTGGGGACCGTTTCCCTATGCCGGATGGGGCTCCGGAGGCGGCTGGTATGGCGGTCTCCGTTTCGGCTGGTAGGCGCCGGATCCAGTCAGGATTTATAGCGTTGGAATAATCGTGGCCATGAGCGGATAATCGGTGGTCATGAAAGGCGCGATCCTGGTCACCGGTGTTCGTTTCTGTTTCCGGGCCTGCAGCGGCCCGGCTGGTTGCCGGGATGCCGAGGGTGCGGTGGTGTCGCGCGCCGGCATTTCCGGGGTGCCTGCATGAAGG
>JBPOIN010000173.1:0-5503 GCA_052034445.1 Pseudomonadota bacterium
GATGCCGACATAATCCCACATGAATCGACGCAACTCATCCCAGTTGTGCGCGATGACGATCTCCTCGTCGGCATCCGTTACACGGCTTTCATCCCACTGCGGCAGTGCCTGCGGTGGGCGTCCGGGAACGGACAGGATATCTTGTGCTGCGGCTTCGGCGAACACCAGACATTCCAGCAATGAATTGCTGGCCAGGCGGTTCGCACCGTGGAGTCCGGTACAGGCAGTCTCTCCGATGGCATACAGGCCCGGAAGATCGGTGCGTGCGTGGAGATCGGTGACAACGCCGCCACAGGTAAAGTGCGCGGCCGGCACGACAGGAATGGGGTCACTTGTGATGTCGATGCCCAGTTCCAGGCAGCGTGCGTGGATGTTCGGGAAATGCGCGCAGACGAATTCGGCAGGTTTGTGCGTGATATCGAGAAATACACAATCGAGGCCGTGCTTTTTCATCTCGAAGTCAATGGCGCGTGCGACGATATCGCGCGGTGCGAGCTCCGCACGCGGATCGTGCTCAAGCATGAAGCGTGTGCCATCGGGCAGGCGCAAAACACCACCTTCGCCGCGCACTGCTTCGGAAATCAGGAACGACTTGGCTTGCGGATGATAGAGGCAGGTGGGATGAAATTGCACAAACTCCATGTTGGCAACGCGGCAGCCCGCACGCCAGGCCATGGCGATGCCATCTCCGGTTGCAGTGTCCGGATTGGTCGTGTACAGATAGACTTTTCCGGCGCCTCCGGTTGCCAGTACGGTATGGCTGGCGCTGAAGGTCAGGACGCGATCGTTGCGAATATCCAGGACGTAGGCCCCCAGGCAGGCCGTGCTGGTCTGTCCTAGCTTGCCGGCACTTACGAGGTCGACGGCAATATGGTGTTCGAAGATCGTGATGTTGGGATGGGATCTCACCTTGTCGGTCAGGGTTTCCTGAACTGCGGCACCTGTCGCATCGGCGACATGAATCACGCGTCGATGGCTGTGGCCTCCTTCGCGCGTCAGGTGATAGCCGAACTCGGCATTATCGTCGCGCGTGAAGCGCACGCCCTGTCCGATGAGCCATTCGATGGCACTGCGGCCATGTTCGACGACGTAGCGCGTGGTCACGGGATCGCAGAGACCGGCGCCAGCCGTGAGGGTATCCTGGATGTGGGCTTCGTAAGAGTCGGCGGCATCAAGAACTGCGGCAATTCCTCCTTGCGCCCAACCCGAGGCTGAATCTTCGAGTGTTTTCTTGGTGACAATTGCGACGCGACGTTGTGCCGCGAGACGCAAGGCAAGCGATTGGCCCGCCAGGCCGCTGCCAAGAATCAGTATGTCGAATTCATGTGTCACGCAGTTGTGTTCCGCAGGAAACAAGGGGGAACTATAGCACGAGGGTACGGCTAGCTTCAGTGCCAGTGAAGCCCCAGAAATTTGATGGGGCTTGAATCGATGCCGGGCAAGGGAACTATTCCGCAAAGTTTAGGTCAATTCAGGCAAGTGTAGGGGCAGGTGCGAATGGGCGCATGAACCAACGCGGGAAGCTTCATGTTCCGAAGATGGACAAAGATGCTGATGTGATTCTCAAGGCCGGGGCAAGGCATCGGGTATACTCTGAATCCCGAATCATTCCGGCCATATTCACGTCTGTCGATGGGCGATCGCGAAGCTGATCAAGCGCTGGTAGAGCGCGTGCAACTTGGAGACAAGCAAGCTTTTGGTTTGCTGGTTTCCAAGTATCAGCGCAAGCTGCATAGATTGATTGCGCGCTTCATTCGTGATCCGGCCGAAGTCGAGGATGTCGCGCAGGACGCTTTCGTCAAGGCATATCGCGCCTTACCAGACTTTCGTGGCGACAGCGCCTTTTACACCTGGTTGTATCGGATTGCGATCAATGCAGCCAAGAACCATCTGGCCGCTCAAGGACGTCGGGCGCCGACAACGACCGGGTTTGATACTGAAGAGGCGGAAGCATTTGACGATGGCGAGCAACTGCGCGACATCAACACTCCTGAGCACCTGCTGATGTCGAAGCAGATCGCCGCTACAGTGAACGCAGCAATGGATACATTGCCGGAGGAGTTACGCACGGCCATCATGTTGCGCGAGATAGATGGGCTGAGCTATGAGGAAATCGCGCAGATCATGGATTGCCCGATTGGCACGGTGCGTTCGCGCATTTTCCGGGCGCGCGAGGCGATTTCGGCGAAATTGAAACCCATGCTCGATGCTGCGCATGACAAACGTTGGTAGCAGGAGTCTCCAGATGAATACACAGCTTTCCTGTTTTCTCGATAACGAACTCGATACGCATGATCAGCAAGCATTGCTGCAGCAGTTCGAGACCGCGTCTGAATTGCGCAACGCTTGGGGGCGCTATCAGTTGATCGGTGAGGTTCTGCGCGGTGAAGTCACTCATCTGGACTCTGATCTGATGGGCCGCGTGATGCACGAGTTGCGCGATGATCCGGTGATTGTCGCGCCGCACATGCGAGTCGGCAGCCGCAACGCCCAGCGTAAATTGCCGTCGTTTGTTGCACCGGATTTTCTGCCGCGCCTGATGCAACATTCAACGGCGCTGGCGGCGGCTGTTGCGGGTGTGGCCGTGGTCAGCTGGCTGGCTTTTCATTACGAAGAGCCCATGCCGGTTGCGCAATTGGTCCAAAACGAACAGCCCTCTTTGTTGGCTGCCCAGCGCGTCCGCTTGGCGAATCCAGCGAACGAGGAGCGTATGCAGGAGTATCTGGTCGCACATCAGGCGCATTCTCCGGGGCACCAGATGCGCGCCGGAGCGGGCTATATCCGCATGGTTTCCGGTGAGCGCTGAAAATTGATCGACTGGAAATGATGTTCGCCATGAATTTCTGGCAGCGCATGGCTTTATTCGGTTGCGCCATTTTTCTCGGGCTTCCTGCGTCGGCACAACAAACCGATGGTATGCACTGGCTTGCTCGTGTCGTGACTGCGGCGCACAGGCTGAATTACACGGGCACCTTCGTCTATCGAAATGCCGCCCTGTCCGAGACCTCACGCATTGCACATTTTCTGGAGGCAGGGCGCGAACTCGAGCGACTGGAAGTTCTCAATGGCGATACACGTGAAATTATCCGCATCAACGATGAGGTGCGTTATTACTTGCCGCAACGGCAAACCCTGATAGTTGAAAAACGTGGATTGCAACGCAATTTCCCCGCCTTGCTGCCGGCTTCCCTGACGGGGCTCACCGAAAGCTATACGATTCACAAAGGCGGACGCGAGCTTGTTGCCGGGCGTGAGAGTCAGATCATCCGGCTCGAACCGCGTGATATCTGGCGCTATGGCCAGAAATTGTGGGTCGATGTCGAGAGCGGATTGTTGCTCAGGGCCGACATGCTCGACGAACGCAATGAGTCGATCGAATCGTTTGCCTTTACTCAGCTGCAGATTGGCGAGGGGATTGATCGTAATGCGCATCAATCGAAATTCGATGCTGCACTCGGCAGCTGGCGGGTACGGGCGGCGCCGCATTTGCACCATCTGGCGAGTGCAAGAAGGAGTGCCTGGAACGATGGCGGCCCAGTCTGGATGGTCAGAGAAAAGATTCCCGGTTTCAGGATACGCAGCGACATGAAGCGTGTTGCGCAGGCGGATCGACCCGAATGTGTGCACATGGTTTTCTCTGATGGTCTGGTGGCAATCTCTGTTTTCATCGAAGCCGCAAGCCAGGATTCGCAGCCTGAGTCGGGACCGGGGGCGGAAAAACTCGGCGCCCTGAATGTCTACCGGCGTGCGCTCGGCAAGCATTTGGTCGTCCTCATGGGGGAAGTGCCGCTGCCGACATTGCGGAAGCTCGGCGACAGCATCGAGGCCAAGCCTAAATAAAGGGGCAGGTGTGGAGAATTTCGGAGTCATTAAGCGCATTGAGGGCGATCAGGTCTTCGTCGAGGTCGATCCCGTAGTTTCAGGGTGTGGTCGTTGTCATGAAGCTGGTGGCTGCGGCAGTAGCCTGTTGACTCAGTCGTTGCGTCCGGCAAAGTTCCGGCTCTATCGATTGCCGAATTGCATCGGCGCCAGTGTTGGCGATCATGTGATTCTGAGCGTGCCTGAGGGTGCGGTGTTGCGTGCTTCGCTGCTTGCCTATCTGATGCCGATCCTGCTGTTGATTGGTGGTGCTGCTTTGGGCATGGCTCTGGATGGTCAGGATTCCGCCGCGCTTTCGGGTGCAGGGATCGGTTTGCTGCTGGGGTTGTTGGGGCTGCGCATGCAGCATCGTCTCGTGCCACCGGGCAGCGCCAGCGTGCTGTTGAGCATGCGCTTCGATGACGGACGTGGCGTGCGCTGTCGATCGCAGATGGATTGACGGATTCTGCGGCAGGAGGTTTACCGTGCTCCTGGTCGTGCGGCTTCATGATTCCGGCAATGACGGGTTTTATTTGTGGAGATATTTCCAATGATGAAAAAGCTTGTGCTGGCGTGGTGTATTTTTCTCGGCGTTCAGACGGCCCTGGCGCAGACTAGGGAATTGCCGGATTTTGCCGATCTTGTCGAAAAGCAGGGGCCGGCGGTCGTGAACATCAGCACGTTGCATGGCGCGCGCAGCGGGCGGGCGAATCCGTTTGGGCAACAGTTCCCGTTCGACGAGGATGATCCGGCTTTCGAATTGTTCAAGCGCTTCATTCCGCGTCAGGGGCCAGGTGGTGGCAGTGGACCGCGCGAACCGGAATTGCGGTCGCTGGGTTCGGGCTTCGTGATCAGCGCCGAGGGTCACATCCTGACCAATGCCCACGTGGTCGATGGCGCCGAGGAGGTCATGGTCAAGCTGACTGACAAACGCGAGTTCAAGGCCAAGGTTCTCGGCGCCGACAAGCGTACCGATATTGCATTGCTCAAGATCGATGCCCATGGCTTGCCCGTTGTGCGTCTTGGCGATTCTGCCAAGCTGCGCGTCGGCGAGTGGGTCGTGGCGATCGGCTCGCCATTCGGCCTTGAAAACAGCGTGACGGCCGGCATCGTCAGCGCCAAGGGGCGTGCGCTGCCACAGGAGAATTACGTCCCCTTCATCCAGACCGATGCGGCGATCAACCCCGGCAACTCCGGGGGCCCGTTGTTCAACATGAAGGGTGAAGTGGTTGGCGTGAATTCGCAGATCTACAGCCGCAGCGGCGGCAACATGGGGCTGGCGTTCGCGATTCCGATCGATGTGGCGATGGAGGTCCAGGCTCAGCTCAGGAAAACCGGCAAAGTCAGCCGCGGCCGCATCGGCGTGGTGATTCAGGAAGTCACCAAGGAACTTGCCGACTCGTTCGGTTTGCCCAAGCCCATGGGGGCGCTGGTGAATTCGGTCGAGAAGGGCGGGCCGGCCGATAAGGCCGGCATCGAGACCGGTGACATCATCCTCAAGTTCGACGGCAAGAGCGTCGCACAATCAAGCGACCTGCCGCGCATGGTCGGCAGTGTCCGGCCGGGAACGCGCAGCACCTTGCAGATCTGGCGCAAGGGAACAACGCTCGACATCAGCCTGAGTCTCGCTGAGATGACGGAGGAA
>JBPOIN010000120.1:0-14327 GCA_052034445.1 Pseudomonadota bacterium
ATAACCGGCATTTCATCTTTCCCCAAAACTGGTGTTTAAAATCGGACAGGCTTTGCCCGGTGATTTCCATGCTTGCACATTACGTACGCTGGAGACGCTGTGTGATCGGACCGCGCCACTAAAATCAAAGCAAGCCGGCAATTGTATCAAAGGAATGCCGGCCGGCGTCTGGAGGGCGCATAATACGCAGCTCGATGCTTTGATTGGACATCATGAAGGGCAAGGCCGACTGATCGATACGGGTAACCGATGGCTTGGTATCTTTATTTGATTGAGTGTCAGGATGACAGTATTTATACTGGCATTGCTGTCGATGTGGCGGCGCGCTATGCATTGCATGTGCGTGGCAAGGGGGCGCGGTATACACGTTCGCATCCACCGCGGCGGCTGTTGATGAGCCTGGAGTTTCCCGACCGGTCTGCGGCCTCGAAAGCCGAATATCGGATCAAGCAACTTTCGGCGCGTGAAAAACGAGAATATTGTCAGCAACACGGTATTGGTTCAGCAAACGGCTAAAGGAAACGAGTATGACCATTGAAGATCCGCGCGCAGCGCAAGCCAGACTCCGCGAATTGCTCTCGATTCCCGAGCGATTGAGAACCGATGCCCAATGGGATGAGATCATCGACATCGAAATCAGTCTGGGGCCGAAGAAGCCCTCGGGCAATGCACCGAAATCGGGGCACCACAACAAATCGCCAAATCCGCATAAACAGGGCGGGAATAACAACAATGCCCTGCCACAGCGGCAGACCGACCGCAAACCGCCGGGAGGCGGCGCCAACAAGCATATGCGTAAACGGCGCCCGGGCGGTGGCCAGGGGGGACAGGGCGGCCAAGGCGGTCAGGGTGGGCCGAGCGGCGGTCAAGGTCAGGGTGGTGGCGGACAAGCCGGTGGCCAGGGTGGGCCGGGCGCGTAGGGCTCCTGCTCGACAGACTAAAAAAGCGCGGTCACCACGACCGCGCTTTTTTTTGACCGAATGACTGAATATCCTCAGGCAGCCATCACGCGATTCTTGCCGGCGCGTTTGGCTAGATACATGGCCTCGTCGGCGCGTTTCAAGGTCATTTCGGGCGCTTCTTCGGCCTGCATTTCGGCGACGCCAGCGCTGAAGGTGATGAGCATCTTTTCATTCTTGTTCATGAAGAACTTGCGTGTCAGCTCGCGCTGCAGGCGGGTCAATACAGTGATGCTTTCATCGATCGCCGTTTCGGGCAGCAGGATCACGAATTCCTCGCCGCCATAGCGGGCGACAGTATCCTGCGGGCGGATGGTTTCCTTGATGACGTTCGCCAGATGGACCAGCGCCGCATCGCCGACCAGGTGGCCGTAGGTATCGTTGAGTTTCTTGAAATTGTCGATGTCGAGCAGCGCCAGACACAGCGCGTTGGCATGGCGTTTGACCCGAGCCACTTCGCGTTCCAGCGCCTCATCCAGACCCTTGCGGTTCAGCACGCCGGTCAGGGCATCCTGGCGCACCATGTCGCTGGCTTGCGCGAGTTCTGTTTGCAGGCGGTCGATTTCGCGCTCCGCCTCTTCGGCGCGCACACGCATTTCCTGCAACTCGTCGTGCGAGCGCTGGGCGTTGAGCTGGATGATGCGCGTTTCGTTCATGACCTCATCCAGCACGTCCGAAAGTTGCGCGATGTCGGTGGCCTGACTGATCTTTTGTGCGCAGCGTTCGATGGTGGCGTGGTAACCCGTGGTGGAGGCCGAGAAATCGCCGAGCCGGTCGACGAACGTCGCCAGCATCGTCTTGAGGCGGTTCTGCGCGTCGCTCAAATGGCGTTTGAGGATGCTTTGTTTGTAGATGACATCCTTCATGCGGCGTTCGATGTCATCAAGCTGGCGCAGGTTCAGCGGTTTCTCGAAAATCTCCAGAACGACTTCGATCTGTCCGTGCATCAGTTGATCGTCGACCACCAGTTCGCTGATGTTCTTGATGATGAGTTGCAGCAAATGCAGCAGCGTCGATTTAAGCTCGATCTGGTCTTCCGTGAGGAAATGCAGTCGGTAACTGAATTTCTTCATGCGCGCCGCAAAGGCCGTGATGGCCTTCGGCTGGCGCGCGGCGCGGGCTTCAATGGCAAGCTGGCGGGCTTCTTCGGAGAGCTCGGGGGTTTCGATCAACAGGGCGCTGATGCTGTTTTCCAGCAACTGGGCGATGAGTTCCCGCAATTCGGCGCACAGCTCGGCCTGATTGGCTTTGGCCGCCGGAGCACTCGCGGTAGCCGCCGTGGCCGCGCCAGCGATGGCGGCGTCGCCGGCCGCAAGAGCGACCGAGCTGTCGCCGGAGGGCGCTTGCGACCATGAGTTCAATAGCGATTGCAGGCGGGAAAACAGCAGATCAGGATTCCCCGATGCCTGCAGAACGTGTTCGATGGTTTCGCGCTTCTTGGCTGCTGTGAGTCCCGCCTGCGTACGCTCAAGCTGCTGCATGAGATCGCGAATCAGATCGGACCAGGGCAGCGGTTCGCTGGCGCTTGCCGTCGAAAAGTTCTGCAATGCGGTCTTCAGCGCATCCCAGCTTTTTTCCCCGGCCGCAGCCTCGATCTGGCGGGCAAAGCGCAATTGGTCGGGCGTTGTGCGCGGCAATTCATCGGCCAGCCCCTTGATGGTTTTATCCGGGAAGTTGTCGAGAGCGGTCGTGCCGGCGATCTCGTGATACAGCGCCATGTAGTTGTTCGGCGTTGGCGGCGTGCGCCGCATGGCCAGCTGGCGCAGCACTTCGCGGGCAATTTCTGAGGGTTGGGTGAGCTTGGTCATGGCATGGGATTTTTTGGTGGCCTGGAGACTTGCCAGTGTTCCGGAATCATTCTACAAGGCCGTGCTTGAGGCCATAGTGAATCAATTCGGCATTGCTTTCCAGGTGCATTTTTTCGAGCATGCGTTTGCGATATTCGCTGACTGTCTTGACGCTGATGTTGAGTTCCTCGGCAATTTGCGTGAGCGGACGACCGGCGGCGATCAGGCACAGAATCTGGTATTCCCGGTCCGAAAGCGATTCATGCGGCGGCCGATCGTTGTTCTCGGCAATGACATCCGCGAGCTTCATGGCCAGCGTCGGGCTGACATACTTGTTGCCGCTGGCCACCTGGCGAATCGCCGTGACCAGCAGTTCCGGCGCGCTTTGTTTGGTCAGATAGCCCGAGGCGCCGGACTTCAGCGCGCGCACCGCATACTGCTCTTCGGGATGCATGCTGAGGATCAGTACCGGCAGGCGCGGAAACTCCTTCTTGAGCATCTTTAGTGTATCGATGCCGTTGCGATTCGGCATCGATACATCGAGCAGCACCACATCCCAGGCTTGCTGACGCGCCAGACGCATGGCATCGACGCCATCATCGGCTTCGCCGGCCACCACGAGATCATCGGTTTCCGAGAGAATCTGTCGCAGCCCCTGGCGCACGATCGCATGATCGTCGGCAATCAGAACGTGAATTTTGTGATCGGTATCCATGGTTGGTCGTCAGAACAGTTCTCGCTGTAGTTCTTCCTCGTCCGGCATCTGGGTAGCGACTGCTGGTGTATCGGGAATGCGGATCGTGATGTGGCTGCCGCCCTGTTCAGCCGGCGTGATCGTGAATTCGCCGCTGAGACTGCTGATGCGTTCGCGGATGCCACGCAGGCCGAAGGACTTGGGCTTGTTCATGTCAGCATCCGAAATGCCGCGACCATTATCGCGGATTTCCAGCACCGTGTACTTGTTATCGCGCCGCAACCTTACGACGACCAGCGAAGCGTGCGCGTGTTTGGCCACATTCGTCAAAGCTTCCTGGAGTATCCGGAACAACGCCAGCGATGAGTGTTCATCCAGTCCGATGCTTTCGTCATCGCATTTGACGCGGCAGGTAATGCCCGTGCGCTGCGTGAAATCCTCGGCCTGACACTCGATGGCCGCCGACAGGCCGAACTCCTTGAGAATGCCGGGGCGCAACTCGCGCGCCACGCGGCTGACTGTGCTCATGGCCCGATCGATGAGTTCCTCGATGGAGTGTGCCTTGTCGCGCAAGCCGCCGGGCTCCGTCGGCAATTTGGCATGCAGCAGCGCCGTCTCGATCTTGATGGCCACCAGGGTGCTGCCTAGCTCGTCGTGGATGTCGCGCGCGATGCGCTCGCGCTCTTCTTCCTTGGCGCTTTCGAGGTGATATGACAATTCGGAAAGCTGTTCGCGCGAGTGGCGCAATTGCGCTTCGGTCTGTTTGCTACGCGTGATGTCGGTGGCGATGCCCTGCCACTGCACGGCGCCGGAATCCAGATGCTGCGGCGTCGAGCGCAGGTTGATCCACTTGGGTTGGCCGCGGCTGCGAATGCGGCCTTCCCAGTTCAGCGTGGTGAAAATTGCCGCCGACTTGTCGAGCGCGCGCAGCAGCGAGATACGATCCTCGGCATCGATGGCTTCGAGAAAGCGCTGCGGTGCAGTCATCAGCTCATGCGGCTTCATGCCGAACAGGTTATGGCAACCCTCGCTGACATAGACGAAGCGCAGCGATTTGTCCGTTTCGAAGGCGTCGGTTTCAAATTGCAGCTGGAACACCATGCCGGGCAGGTTGGCTGCCAGGGCGCGGAAGCGCGCTTCGCTTTCCTTGAGCATTTCCAGCGCGGCACGGTGGTCGGCGCGATGGCGCGCATCGCGGATTTCGCGCTCGATGGCGTGCGCCAGGCGTTCCAGCGCGCTGGTGGCAAGGCAATCGTGGGCGCCGGCGCGCAGCGCGCGGACCACGCTCTTGTCGTCAAGACTGTCGGCGATCACGATGAAGGGCAGGTCGAGTCCCGACTCCTGCAACGATTTGAGCGCCGTGAGCGCGGATATCCCCGGTTGGGCATGCCGGCACAGAACCGCATCCCAGGCCTGGGTGCGCAAGGCGTTGCGCAGTTCCGCATTGCTCGCGACATGCGCCCACTGCGGATCGAGACCGCTCTCCTGCAGGTGCGCTATGAGCTGTGCCACATCGTCCGCGCGCGCGTTCAGCAGCAGGCGCAGCTGCGGCCGTGCCGGGTGTGACGCATGCGAATCCCTGGATTTTCCAGCAGCAACCATTGTTCGAAAGGCTCGTGAGTTTTGCCTGGTGTTCAGCCTTGGAAGTGTAGCGGAAACTCGGGGCAGACGGCTATAATCGCGGCTTGGCAGGTGATTCAGGGCCGGCGTAGCTCAGTTGGTAGAGCAGCGCACTTGTAATGCGAAGGTCGGGAGTTCGATTCTTCTCGCCGGCACCAGGTTTTCACCCCGCCTCATGACGTCCAGTATCCTTTCAACGCAGGATTTCAGCGTCCAGTGGTTCTTCCCCTGTATTCGCCGTGCAGCCAACTGATTCCAGTTGGCTGTTGTTTTTTCATGGATGTTTCCGGAGTCAGATTCCTTTCATGCTGATGCAATATTTCCCGAATGGCTTCGAACCCTACCTGATCGGCGGTCTGCTGATCGGCGCCGGCGTCGCGCTGCTGTATGTCACCACCGGGCGTCAGGGCGGTGCGAGCACCTTCTTCAGTGCCATCTGGTCGCGCCTGATCAGCACGGCGTTTTTTCAGCAACCCGCGCTGCGCAGCAGCCTCGGCTGGCGCACGATGTATGCGCTGGGTATGCTGCTGGGCGGCCTGCTGTATGCGCTGTTGGGCTTGCCGCTGGAACCCACGCAGCTGCCGGTCTGGAAGTTTGCCCTGGGCGGCGTGCTGATCGGTTATGGCGCGCGTTTGGGCGGCGGCTGTACCTCGGGACACGGCATCTGCGGCATGGCCTCGCTGTCGGGTGGTTCGATCGCCATGGTCGGCGCCTTTCTCGCCACGGCCATCGTCACCGCGCTGACCATCGCCAGACTGGGGGGCGGCTCATGAACGGCGGTCACAAACTTCCCACCCTGCTTGCCGCGCTGCTCAGTGGCGGCTTGTTCGGCTTCGGCCTGGCCTGGGCCACCATGATTCGCCCCGAATCCGTGCTGAGCTTCCTGAGGCTTGAGGATCTTGGCCTGCTACTGGTGCTGGGTTCGGCCGTCGGCATCAACCTGCTGGTGTTTCAACTTCTGCCGCGCTTCAGAAAACAGCCTCTGCTGGGCGGGGAATTCGAAGGCCGGCCGTTTGCCCTGAATCGCCAGACGCTGCTCGGCGGTGTGTTGTTCGGCCTCGGCTGGGGTATCTGCGGCGTCTGCCCGGGGCCCGCACTGGCGGGCTTGGGGGCCGGCCTGGTCAGCGGTCATCTCGAACTGCTGGTCGCACTCGGCGGCATTCTGCTCGGCGCCTTGCTGCAGGGGCTGTGCGCCGGCCGGTGCGCGGCCGGCGATCCTGCGGCTTGAGCCGCCGGCTGCCGCCAAGCGTCAGAGAGGCGGATCGGTCAGCAGACCGATCCGGTAATCCGCCAGCAGCCGTTCTGCCGCGGCCGAATGCGGCCGGCCGCGCATCTTGGTCCGATACGCTTCACTGGCTTCCTTGCCACACCACGGCTGGATGATCTCCGGGCGCGACGGATGCTCGGGCAGGTAGCGCGTCAGATCGTACACCGCACCGTTGATCGCCATCCAGCAATCCGTCGGTGTGGCATGACGGGCGATATCCGCCAGCGCAATACGCTGCAATGAGCGCTGCGCCAAGCGCTCGGGCGCTGTAACGTTTGCCACGGGCTGGGGCGCGGGGTCAGGTGCAATACGGCTGCCCAGCCAGAACGCCAGCAGCGCGAACCAGAACCAGGTGGTGGCGAGAATGAACAGTTTGCGCATCAGCGGAACTCGAAACGTTCGAAATGAATCCGACCGGGTGGCACGCCGCGTGACTGCAGCAATTTGTACGCTGCATCGACCAGTCCCGGCGGCCCACACAGATAACATGCGTGGTTGAGCAGTTCAGCCCCGGCGGGAAGCAGTGGGGCCAGATCGGGCGGCTGATCCCCGGTGGCCAGGACTTCAAGGCGTAGCGCTGGTTGTTGCTGCGCCAGTTGCTGCAGTTCGGCCAGATAGGCTGTATCGTGCGCGGCGCCGGTGCTGCGGTGCAGATAAATCAGATGCACCGGCTGTTGCAGCACGGCAGCGCGCAACTGCGCCAGAAACGGCGTGATGCCGATACCGCCAGCGATCCACAGGCTCGGGCCGCTGGCCGCGGGCGACAGGAACTCGCCGAACGGACCTTGCAGGCGCACGGCGACACCCGGTTCGAGTTGTTGCAGGTGCTGCGTGCAGTCGCCGAGCGCCTTGATGCCCAGTGCCAGCACAGACGTTCCGTTTGCCTGGCTATTTGCACTGATGCTGAATGGATGATACTCACCGCAGCCATGGAAATTCGGCCCGTCGCCGAAGGCCGCAAACACGAATTGCCCCGGCTGTGCCGCAATGGCGCGCCCCAGTGGTTGCAGCGACACCTCGACCAGATCGCTGGCCGGATGGGTGACACGCGTCACCACATATGGCTGCGCAGCCAGCCCGACGTCGGCGCGCAGCGCGCGCCACAGCATCAGCAGCGTCGCCAGCACGGGAGCCCACAGCAGTGCGGCATCGAGTCCGAGCAGCAGCAAATGTCCGAAACCGCAGAGCACCGCCAGCACCAGCAGCAGGTGCAGCCGGCGCCACCAGGCATAACGCAAACGCGGGGCGAGCGCGGCGGCCAGACCGGCCATCAACGTCAGCAGTGCGGCCCAGCCCAGCCAGACCGGCCAGCCTTGCTGCCAGGGGGCAAGTGTCGCCCAGGCCTGTGCCGGCGCTTCGTTCCAGGCATCGGCAGCGAGCGCCAGCGGGTGCAGCAGCAGGATCAGGTACGCGCCGCTGCCAAGCCAATGGTGCCAGCGGTAAATGCGTTCCAGACCGCCCAGCCAGCGCGCCAGCCGCGGTTCGCGCTGCATCAGCAGCAGGCTCGCCAGCAGCAGGCCGCAACCGCCCCAGCCGCTGACGATCGCACTACTGCGCCAGAAAGTCAGCGCCGCGGGAAAGGCCCACCACACCGGCGCGGCAACCAGCAGCGCAACGAGAGCGGGCAGCAGCAGACGGCGCGCAGGATTCATGGCGCAGCGATTTTCTGCAGCGTGGGCATCGGCATCTGCTCAGCGCCCGACTTCCGCTGGCTGCAGATGCGCACAAATATCGCGGTGTTGCTCACCCAGTGGCAGGCCGCGCGCCCGCGCGCGTTCGACCATCAAGGCATGATGCTCCAGCTGGTAAGCGTGACATTCAGCGTAGTCGCGAAAGCCGCGAACCCTGGCCTGATGCGCGATACGTTCCTCGGGCGTCATGAGTTGCCAGCCGCGCGTGTTGTCGGGGCTGGCCCGCCAGGGGCCGCGCGCCTGCGCCGGGGCGGCCAGCAACAGACTGGCGCCCAGCGTCAGCCACAACATTCTGGCGAGCAGTGAATCACAACGCCTTGCCTTCGCCGGCTTCTTCATGGGTGACTCCATCGCGGATGTGATAAATGCGTTGAAAGGTCGGGATGATCTTCTCGTCATGGGTCACGACGATCACCGCTGTCTGATACTGCTGCGCCATGCGTTGCAGGATGCGCATCACGCCGAGCGCGCGGACGCTGTCGAGCGGGGCGGTTGGTTCATCGGCGAGAATCACGGGCGGCTGGTTGGCCAGCGCGCGCGCAATCGCTACCCGCTGCTGCTCGCCGCCCGACAGCTGCGCGGTTTGCGCCTTGGCGCGATGGCCGACATCCAGCGCATCGAGGAGCTCCAGTGCGCGGCGGCGCGCCACATCGTTGGGCAGGCCGGCCAGCATCGGCAGCAACGCGACATTGTCGGTGACATCAAGAAACGGAATCAGATACGGCGCCTGAAACACGAAGCCGATGCGGTCGCGGCGCAGCACGCGCAGATCGTCGATCTTCCAGGTATTGTCATAGATCACCTCGTCGCCGAGTGTCATGCGTCCCGCGCTCGGTTCGATGACAGCGCCGAGACACTTGAGCAAGGTGCTCTTGCCCGACCCCGAGGGGCCGATCAGCCCGACGACCTCGCCCGGCGCAACCGTCATATTCACATCCTTGAGTGCGTCGACAGCCATCTCGCCCGTACCGTAGCGCTTGCGCAAGCCTTCGATCCGGATGCCATAGGTTCTGGTTGCGCTCATTGGTATTTCCATCCCCATTCCCGTCATCCGCCGATGGCCGTGGCCGGGTCGACACGCAAGGCGGCGCGGATCGCCAGCGTGCTGGCCAGGGCGCAGATCAGCATGACGATCACGAAACCGCGCCCGGCATCGCCGGGTTCGAGCAACACGTATTTCGGAAACACCGGCGCCCAGAAGGTGGCCGCGGTCTTGCCGACGATGAAGCCGATCAGCCCCAGGCCGAGCGCCTGCTGCAGGATCATGCCGGCAATGGTGGCGTTGCTGGCGCCGATCAGCTTGAGCACCGCAATCTCGCGGATCTTGCCGAGCGTCATGGTGTAGATGATGAAGGCCACAATCGCAGCGCTCACGATGGCCAGAATGACCAGAAACATGGCGATCTGTCGCGCCGAGGTGGCGATGAGCTTGGCCACCAGGATTTCCTCCATCTGCGCGCGCGTGTAGGTCTGCAGATGCTTCCAGCGCCGGATCGGTTCAGCGACGCTGTCCGGGCTGAATCCGGCGGCAACCTTGACCAGCACGGCATTTACCATGTGATTGCTGGATTGCGCGGCCTGGAGCGCGGGCAGCAAGCCGGGCGCCCCGGGGCGATTCAGCGCCGGATTCGCGGCCGTGCGCAGCCGGTCGTTTTCGATGGCGTCGTTGTCCTTGAGAAATTGCGCCTCCTGGCCGTCCTTGAGCGGGATGAAAATCATCGGATCGCCGCCCGAGGAAACCATGCGCCGCGTCAGGCCGACCACGGCATATTCGTGACGCCGGATGCGGATGGTCTCGCCAAGCTTGAAACCCGTTTTGACGTCGGCAATCGCCTCGTAATGGCTGCGTGTGATGCGCCGGCCGGCGACCAGATAATTCGGTTCGCCCGGCTGACCGGGTTCGAAACCCACCACCAGGGCCCGGACATCCAGCGTCCCGTGGCGCACCTGCATGGTCAGGTAGGTCGCATTCGCGGCTTGCGCCACGCCCGCCATGCCCAGCAGGCCGCGATACACATCGTCATGCAGGCTCGACGGTTCGGCATACGGCCCGAGCGTGTCCTTCTGCACCACCCACAGGTCGGCGCCGCTGTTGTCGAGCAGCACCCGCGCATCATCGACCATGCCGCGATAGACGCCGGCCATGGTCAGCGTCACGCCGATCAGCAAGCCCAGCCCCAGCCCCGTGAAGGCGAATTTGCCCCACGCGTGCAGCAGATCGCGGCCGGCCAGGCTGATCATGAACCGCTGCCTGTCTTGTGATTGGCCGGCGTGGTGGGCTGGTGGTCGCCCAGCCGATCCACCACCTTGATACGGCTGTCCGCGTGGATTTCCTTCTCGCTGTGCAGGATCACCTGGTCGCCGGCCTGCAGACCGGCGAGCACCTGCACCTGACCATCGAGGCTTGAACTGCCAAGGCGCAATGCAGAGAAATGCAGCGCAGCATCACGCAGCACCCAGACGCCCAGCTGCTCGCCATGCCGGCGCAGGCTGGCATTCGGCAACAGCAGGCCGGATTGCGTGGCCGGCAGCTGAATGGTCACCTCGGCCAGTTCGCCGACGCTGATGTGCTGCGGCAGTGTAGCGCCATCGGCAAACGCCACTTGCACGATGCGCTCTTCGGCCACGCTGTCGCTGAGCGGCTCGATACGCACCACCTTGCCGGTCAGGGGCTGGCCCGGCAACGAGCGCAGCACGATGTGAGCCGGCAAGCCCAGCGCCAGGCCGCCCGAGCGCGCCTGGTCGAGGCGCACGCGCAGCCACAGGCTGCCGGGTTCGATCAGGCGCAGCACGGCCTGGCCGCCGACCACCGTGCTGCCCGGCTCGGCCTCGCGGGCCGTGACGATGCCCGCAGCCGGCGCCCGCAAGCGCACATTCAGCCGTTGTTGCTGCAAGGCGGCGCGTTCGGCCGTGAGCCGCGTGACATCGTGCTTCGCCCCGCTCAGATTGGCGCTGCTGGCGGCGTACAGTGCCTGCGCCGAAGCCAGCTCCTGGCGCTTGGCTTCGATGGCGCTCGGGCTGACAAACTTTTTCTGGAATAGATCCTCATAGCGTTTGGCGTTTGCCAGCGCAGTCTGCTGGCGCGCCTGGCTGTCCTGACGCTGCGCCTCGGCCGCGGCGATTGCGCTTTGCGCGCGCGCGATGCCGGCTTCCAGCGCCGTGATGCGTTCGTCGAGATCGATGGGGTCCATCTCCGCCAGCCACTGGCCGGCTGCGACCGCATCGCCGACATCGACATTCACCTTGAGCACGCGGCCCGTGGCGTTTGGGCCGATCTGATAACTGCGTCGCGCCTCGACTGTGCCGATGCCGAACAGCGCCGGCGCCAGCGGGCCGGCGCTGACGCTCACCAGCGTCACGCGCGTTGGCGCCAGCGGGCCGGTATTGGCGACCACTAGGCCGAAGCCTAGCAGCGCGCCCGCCAGCATCAGAATCTGCAGGGCTTTGCGCAGGGTAGGGTGTGCTTTCATGCCGGGCCTCCGATGGCGGACAGATACAGTGAGAACAGACGCTCGGCCTCGCTGCGCATGCGCAGCGTACTGCCCGCCAGCATTGATTGCATGATCAGGCCCTGAATGGTGCCGATAAACAACGTGGCGGCCGCCGGCTGATCGAGATTGGCGGCGCACTGCCCCTGCGCTGCGGCTGCGGCGAGCAGCTGCAGCAGGCGGCGGCGATACTGTTCGAGCAGGCTGCGCACGCGCTGCTTGATCGGTGTGTCGTCGGGCTGCTGCAGTTCGCTGAAAATCAGCTGCGGAACGCCGGGGTGCTGCATGACGAATTCCACATGCGCCATGAACATCGCGCGCAGCGCTGCACACGGCGTGGTCGCCTGCTCGGCGGCGGCCTGCAGCGTCCCCAGCAGTTGTTCGGCGACCTGATCCATCACCGCGCGCCAGATGCTGTCCTTGTTCGGGAAGTGCTTGAACAGCGCACCCTGCGTGAGATTCAGCGCCGTGGCAATTTCAGTGGTGGTGATCAGGCCCGGGCTGCGCTGCGCCGCCAGCTGCAAGGCCGCCGCGATGATCTCGGCCTGGCGGGTTTCGGTGGAGCGACGGGGGTTTGCGGTTTGCATGGCTACACTGGTAAGTGATTTATTACTTACCAGTGTAGCAGGCGCGGATGGAAATGGCCAGACAAAGCCGGCGCAAGTGAGTCAATGCGGCAAGTGGCAAGTTTCAAGCGCTGCGTGAATACGCCACTTTGCTTGCCCGCTGTTGCGCGGGCATTGCGCTACCCCTACAACCAGCCGATCAACGCAGAAGACGGTATGTCCTGGACGCCCGAGAAGGCGATCAACAATAGCAACAAGGCCGCCCAGGCAATCAGACCGGCGCCGAAGACAATGCGTGTGATGCTGGCCGCATGGGCGCGTTCGCGGATATGGCAGAACGAATGCACGCCGTGATACACCAGGCCCGCCGAAAGCGCTAACGCCACCACTGACACCACCCCACTGAACATCAGGCTTGGCGTCAGCAGGCTCAGGGAAGACAGCCACAAGGGGATCGGTGCAATCGTCGCCAGCAGGTAGGAATTCCGGTAACTGATTTCTTCGTGATAAGCCTTGGCGGTTGCTTCGATCAGCCAGCTCATCAGCGAGACCGAGGTGATTTCGGCGAGGAAAAACACGACGGCAATCCCGCTCCAGTAGGAATCGCTGAAACCGTTGCCATAGCGCATCCCTGAATAGGCGATCAAAGCCGGCGGCAACAGCGACAGCGGCACCACGAGATACAAGAAAATCTTTGCGACTTCCTTGTCGAGAAGCGATAGCTCAGGCCATGCAGCGCCGGAGGAAAACGGCATTTTGGATAACGATTGCAGGTTCATGATGGTCCTCCATTGAACAAGCATGCAAACGGGGAACAACGCATGACAGCGACTGCCTGTCGCTTTGTTTATGGGTCACGGGTGGGGCAATGTCAATGCGCGGAATGCCTAGGGCGCATCGCACTCCGGGCGGGTCACGCAGCGCCAGGCGTCGAGCTTTTGCGCCAGCGACAGGGCAGCATGCGCCGGGCTGGTCGACGGCAGGCGCAGGCAAGTCAGCACCTGCCGGATCTCTGGCGGCAAATGCGGCAACACCTGGCGCTTGAAGCAGGATTCGGCCGTGCCGCCATTGAAGAACACGCGCCGGATATGCGGGTGGGCGCGCAAGAAGGCAGCGAAATCGTTGGCCACCTGCGAGTCCTTGGCGATCATCGCATCCAGGCTGCCGCTGCGCGTGCAGGACTGCAGCACATCCCAGACCGCGATGCGCGCCGCGCACAGCGCCCGGGTGCGCTCGGCGTAGGGCGCGGCGACATCGAAGCTCAGCAGCGCCGCCATGATGCGCCAGAAGGCGTTGTGCGGATGCGCGTAGTACTGCCCGGCCGCCAGCGAGGCCTGGCCCGGCATGCTGCCGAGAATCAGCGTCTCGGCCCGGGCATCGGCGAGCGGCGCAAAGCTGTGGATGCGCTTCATGGCAGCGCCGCGCCGCGTGGTGCGCCGAGTTGTGCGGCGGAAAAATGCAGCGGCAACAGCGCGGCATATACGGCCAGATCCGCACGCGAGAAACAGCAGAAGATCACTTCCTCGATGCCGGCGTACAGCGGCAGATCGGCGGCCACGGCCTGTAGCGCCACGGTGGCGGCGGGTTCGAACGGATAGCCATAAATGCCGGTACTGATGCAGGGAAAGGCGATCGAGCGCGCCTCATGCCGCGCCGCCAGCCGCAACGCCTGGCGATAGCAGCCGGCCAGCAAGGCCTCCTCGCCGTGCGCACCGCCGCGCCAGATCGGCCCGACCGCATGCAGCACATACTTGGCCGGCAGGCGAAATCCCGGCGTGATGCGCACCTCGCCGGTCGGGCAGCCCTGCAACTGCCGGCAGGCCCGCAGCAGCTCCGGTCCCGCCGCGCGATGGATCGCCCCATCCACGCCGCCGCCGCCGAGCAGCGAACTGTTCGCGGCATTGACGACGGCATCGACCTGAAGCGTCGTGATGTCGGCCTGGAGGGCATGAATGCGCTGGGACATGGCGGGAAGGGCGGTCGGTGGCTGGTCAGCGGGCAGGGGGCTTCCATCTCAATTCTAGACTCCCGGTGGCGGGTATTCGAGGGTCGGCAAGGAAGGGGGGATGTCTATAGCCAACTGGTATAAGCTTTCTGCGCTCTGATCGCCGTCATGCCTTGCAGGGATTGATGATTGAATCGAGAAAAATGGTAACGCTGAAATTTCCCGGAGAACTCGCTGGAACAGCAAGGGCTGACGGCAATCGATTGCTGAAAGTGTTATGAATAACGCATTCTTTGATGTTTCACGCCGT
>JBPOIN010000012.1:0-18991 GCA_052034445.1 Pseudomonadota bacterium
GGGGGCAACGCAGCGCTCGATCAGCTCGTCCACCAGTGACTCGAACTTGGCGCGCGTGATTTTCAGCGCCAGGTGTTTCGGCCCGGTGGCGTCGGCGGTGATGTAGGGCAGGTTGATTTCGGTCTGCTGGTTCGAGGACAGTTCGATCTTGGCCTTTTCCGCGGCTTCCTTGAGGCGCTGCAGGGCCAGCACGTCGTTCTTCAGGTCGACGCCCTGTTCCTTCTTGAATTCGGTGACGATGTAGTCGATCAGGCGCTGGTCGAAGTCCTCGCCACCGAGGAAGGTGTCGCCGTTGGTGGACAGCACTTCGAACTGGTGTTCGCCATCGACTTCGGCAATGTCGATGATGGAAATGTCGAAGGTGCCGCCGCCGAGGTCGAATACGGCGATCTTGCGGTCGCCTTCCTGCTTGTCGAGGCCGAAGGAGATCGCTGCTGCGGTCGGCTCGTTGATGATGCGCTTGACTTCGAGACCGGCGATGCGGCCGGCATCCTTGGTGGCCTGACGCTGCGAGTCGTTGAAGTAGGCCGGCACGGTGATGACGGCTTCGGTGACTTCTTCGCCGAGATAGTCTTCGGCGGTCTTCTTCATCTTGCGCAGCACTTCGGCGGAGACTTGCGGCGGGGCCATTTTCTTGTCGCGCACCTGCACCCAGGCATCGCCGTTATCGGCCTTGACGATGCTGAAAGGCATGAGGTCGATGTCCTTCTGGACTTCCTTCTCTTCGAAGCGGCGGCCGATCAGACGCTTGACGGCGTACAGCGTGTTCTTGGGGTTGGTGACGGCCTGACGCTTGGCCGAGGCGCCGCACAGGATCTCGCCATCCTCGGCATAGGCGACGATGGACGGCGTGGTGCGTGCGCCTTCGGAGTTTTCGATGACCTTGGGCTTGCCGCCTTCCATGACGGAGACGCAGCTGTTGGTGGTGCCGAGGTCGATGCCGATGATCTTGCCCATGTGTATTCCTTTCAGTGAGATGTCAGCGAGGAGCGCAGCGGCCGAATGGCTTCGGCGTTATGCTCTTTGCAAGGGTTTGAATTTGGATTGCTGGTTGGAGGCGTAATTGGGGTCGGGGTGCGCGATTTCAAGCGGTGCGGTTCAGCCGGCGGCCGCCGCGACGACCACAAGGGCTGGGCGGATGGTGCGCTCGTTGAGTGCATAACCCTTTTGCAGCACGCTGACCACGTGGTTGGGCGCAAAACTGTCGTCGGGCGCCGGCACCTGGCTGATGGCCTGATGCTTGTGCGGATCGAATTTTTCGCGCAGCGGATTGATTTCGACGATATTGGTCTTTTCGAAGGCGGCGACCAGTTGGCGCAGCGTGAGTTCGACACCGGCGCGCAGGTTCTCGGCGCTCTGGTTCTCGTTGGCCAGCGCGGCCTCCAGGCTGTCCTTGACAGCCAGCAGTTCGGTGGCGAATTTCTCGGCGGCGAATTTGTGCGCCTTGGTGATGTCTTCCTGCGCACGGCGGCGAACGTTTTCGGTTTCAGCCTTGGCGCGCAACCAGGCATCGTGATGCTCGGTGGCCTTGAGTTCGGCGGCGGCGAGCATTTCCTCCAGGCTCGGCATGGTGTCGACGCCGGGTGCGTCTGCGGCAGCCGGGGTTTCGGGATTCTCGTTGGGTGTAGTGTGGGTATCCTGCATGACGGGCTCGCTTTATATTTTCGCTGAACAAACAAACAGTTCAGCATAGTGGGGATGAAAGTAAGGGTTTCAAGGGGGCGGCGGTAAATTTTTACTTTGATTCCCGTGCGCGGCTTCGGCTGGAACGTCCGATCCTGCTGGGGCTAGAATGTCCGCGAGTCTGGGCGACAAGCATTCCAACCCGCGCGCAAGCGAGGCAATCCGGAGGCAATCATGCAAACCACGCAGGCTGCAGGGCGATTCGACTGGATGGATCCGTTGTTGCTCGACCAGCAATTGACGGCCGAAGAACGCATGGTGCGCGATAGTGCGCGGAAATATGCTCAGGAACGCTTGGCGCCGCGCATTCTGCAGGCGTTTCGCGACGAATCGACCGATCCGGCGATCTTTCGCGAGATGGGGGCGCTCGGTCTGCTCGGGGCGACGATTGCCGTCGAGCATGGCGGGGCCGGGCTCAACGAGGTCTGCTACGGGTTGATTGCGCGCGAGGTGGAGCGGGTCGATTCGGGATTCCGCTCGATGCTCAGCGTCCAGTCTTCGTTGGTCATGTATCCGCTGCAGGTGTTCGGTTCGCCGGCGCAGCAGCAGAAATATCTGCCGGGTCTCGCGCGCGGCGAATTGATCGGCTGTTTCGGACTCACCGAACCCGATCATGGCTCCGATCCCGGCGGCATGACGACGCGCGCGCATCCCGTGGCCGGCGGCTACCGGCTATCGGGCAGCAAGATGTGGATCAGCAATGCGCCGTTTGCCGATGTGCTGATCGTCTGGGCCAAGCTGGCGCAGGCGGATGGCGAAACGATTCAGGGCTTCATTCTCGAAAAGGGCTGGCCGGGGTTGAGCACGCCGAAAATCGCCGGCAAGCTCGGGCTGCGCGCCTCGATCACGGGCGAGATTGTCATGGACGAGGTTTTCGTTCCGGAGGCCAATCGTCTGCCCGGGGTGAGCGGCCTCAGGGGGCCGTTTGCCTGCCTGAATTCGGCGCGCTACGGTATCGCCTGGGGCGCGCTGGGCGCGGCTGAAGCCTGCTGGCATACGGCGCGCCAATACACACTGGAGCGGCAGCAGTTCGGCCGGCCGCTAGCGGCGAATCAGTTGATCCAGAAGAAGCTGGCCGACATGCAGACCGAGATTGCCCTTGGCCTGCAGGGGTGTCTGCGCCTCGGGCGCCTGAAGGATGAAGGCAGCGCCACGCATGAAATGACTTCGCTCATGAAGCGCAATTCCTGTCGCAAGGCGCTGGAGGTGGCGCGCCAGGCGCGCGACATGCTCGGCGCCAACGGCATTGCCGACAGTTTCGGCGTGGCGCGCCACATGCTGAATCTCGAAGTCGTGAATACCTACGAGGGGACGGAAGACATTCATGCGCTGATTCTCGGCCGGGCGCAGACCGGGATGCAGGCGTTTTTCTGATATGGAGGTTGGGTGGCTGCTGACTTGCTGGATTGTCAAAAATCCGTATCATGCACATATCTACCTTTGCTGGTGATCAGTTGCAGAGTTGCTGTGCGGATTGGTCTGGAAAACGGTTCATGCGAACTGTTAATGGCTGGCTGAGAGGAGAGAATCATGACTGTGAATTCCGTTAGTTCAAGTAGTGCTGCCGCTGCGGCCCAGTTGCTGCGCCCACAAGAAGCGGCGGCGCAGGCTGCAAAGGCCCAGCCTGCCGATCAGGTGAATGGCACCAATCAGGGCGCCAAGGCGGCCGAGGCGGTGCAGCAGAGTCGGAATGCCGAGTCGGCCAAGGTGACGCAGTCGGTGCGCCCAGCACAGGCGGCGCAAACCGCTGAGGCCACGCGGGCCGCACAGGCGGCCAAACCCGCCGAGTCGACGGCTGCCAGCCGGCAGGCAGAGCCCCCCCCAAAACCGGTCGTCAACGAACGTGGACAAAAGACCGGCACCATCATCAATACCACGGCTTGACGCAGCGCTGAACAGGGCTTGAGTCATCGGTAGCGCCGATGGATTTTTCCTTGATGCCGCTTGGTCAGCAAGTCGCGGACACTGTCCCATGGCTGGTGCTGGCAGTGCCAGTCATGGCTGTTTTTCTACTGCAACAGTCGCAGCGCCGGAGTGTTTCGCAGCGTCAGGTGCATGCTGCGTGCGATGAAGCGGAGCGGTATCGGGTGCTGTTTGATCTGGCGCCGGAAGCCATTGTGGTGTTTGACGCCGATACTGGATGTATTGTTGATGCGAATGTCAATGCCGAGCGACTTTCCGGGCGTTCGCGCGACTATCTGCTGAACTCTCCTCCCTCGCTGTTGTTCGAGGCCATGGCGCCTGGCGGGGCGGTGTTTGCCGAAAATCAGACGAAATACATCAGACAGGCGCTTAACGGCCAGGATGTGATTTTCGAGCGCATGTTCCGTCTTGCCGAAGGCGAGGACATTTCCTGCGAAGTGCGTCTGGTGCGTTTGCCGGTAGACAATCGGCGTTTGGTACGCGCCAGTATCGTCGATATCAGCACGCGCAAGCGGGTCGAGGAGTCGTTACGGCATAACGAAGAGCGCTTCCGTTACATGCTCGAAACCAGCCCGATTGCCGTGCGCATCGCCACCGCGGCAGGCAATCGTTTGCTGTTTGCCAACCGGCGCTATACCCAGTTGATCGGCGTCAATATCCAACAGGAACAGGTTACGCAGATCAATCCGCGCAGTTATTATGCCGAGCCGCAGACTTATGATGAAATCATGAGAAATCTGCTGCGTGGCGAAGCTGTCAGCGACAAGCTGGTCGAATTGCTGGTGGGTTCGGGCAAGCATGTGTGGACCATGGCGTCCTACCTGAATCTCGTCTATGAGGACGAACCGGCAATCCTGGCCTGGTTTTATGATGTGACGGAACTGCGTAACGTGAATGAGGAGCTGCGTCTGGCTTCGATGGTGTACCAGAACAGCAGCGAGGCCATGGCGGTTACCGACGTGGCGCATCGGGTCATCGCGATCAATCCGGCATTCACGCAGACTACTGGCTACGCGGCCGAGGAGGCCTTGGGTCAGATTCTGTTCCGGCTGCTTGATGTCGGGCGTCATGATCCTGCCTACTATGCGGCGATCAAGCAGTCGATCGGTTCGACCGGACGCTGGCAGGGGGAAATGTGGCATCGCCGCAAGGATGGCGAGACCTTTGCTTCATCGATTGCCATCAACACCATTTTCAATGAGGATGGCACGCCGCATCGCCATGTCGCCCTGTTTGCGGATGTCACGCATCGCAAACAGACGGATGAGTTGATCTGGCGCCAGGCGAATTTCGATCCGCTGACGAATCTGCCGAATCGCAGCATGTTTCAGGAGTGCGTGGCGCTGGAAATCAAGAAAGCTCAGCGCAGCGAACTCCAGGTGGCCCTGTTGTTCATCGACCTCGATCATTTCAAGGAAGTCAATGACACGCTCGGACATCATATCGGCGATCGCCTGCTGGTTGATGCGGCGCAGCGCATTCGCGCCTGCGTGCGCGAATCCGATGTCGTCGCACGTCTCGGCGGAGACGAGTTCACTGTGCTGGTGCCGGGCATCGGTTATGACGATACGACTATCGTCGAGCGCGTGGCGCGCATGATTCTGGACAGCTTGAGCAAGCCATTCCGCCTCGGCGAGGAAGAGGCCTACATTTCGGCGAGTATCGGCATTACCTTGTATCCGGGCGATTCCCAGGTGATCGAGGATTTGTACCGCAATGCCGATCAGGCCATGTATGTGGCCAAAAGCCAGGGGCGCAATCGCTACAGCTATTTCACGCCGGCCTTGCAGGCGGCGGCGCAGAGTCGCTTACGACTCATCAATGACATGCGTGTTGCGCTCAGTGATGGTCAGTTCCGACTGCACTTCCAGCCCGTGGTCGATCTTGGCAGTGGTCAGATTACCAAGGTCGAGGCGCTGATTCGCTGGCAGCATCCGCAGCGCGGCATGGTCAGCCCACTCGAATTCATTCCGCTAGCCGAAGAAACCGGCATGATTCTCGAAATCGGCGATTGGGTATTCCGCGAGTCGGTGCGCTGGGTCAAGCGCTGGCGTGAGCGCTATCATGTCAATTTCCAGGTCAGCGTGAATAAATCGCCGGTGCAGTTTTACAAGAATGCCCAGGGGCATGCGGCATGGCTGGCGCATCTGCAGGCACTCGGGCTGCCGGGGCAATGTCTGGTGATCGAGATTACCGAGGGCTTGCTGCTGCACGCCGAGCCGGCCATCGCCGAGGCGCTGTTGCGCTATCGCGACGCGGGGGTACAGATCGCGATCGACGATTTTGGCACCGGTTATTCGTCGCTGGCGTATCTGAAGAAATTCGACATCGACTATCTCAAGATTGACCAGTCATTCACGCGCAATCTGGCGCCGGGATCGAACGATCTGGCGCTGTCCGAAGCCATCATTGTCATGGCGCACAAGCTCGGCCTGAAGGTGATTGCCGAAGGCGTCGAAACGCTCGCTCAGCGCGAACTGCTGGCGGCGGTCGACTGCGACTGTCTGCAGGGCTACCTGTTTTCCAAACCCGTGCCGCCCGAAGAACTCGAAATCTTGCTGGAACGCGAATGCAAGGTTCCATCAATCGGGCTGTAAGTCCTGCCTCCGGACAGGGCGCGCCGAGTGTTCATGCAGTTTTACTGCACCCGACAGGCGTTGTCGCAATAAAAAACCGGCAATGCTTCCAGAAATCCTGGATTTCATTGCCGGCCGGAAAACCGGGGCGGTTGCCCCAGTATGGCTGAAGATTTAACCGCAGCTGCCTACCGCGCCGCAGGCGCTGCAGAAATCGCAGCCATCCTTGCGTATCACGGTCATGTTGCCGCATTCGCTGCATAGCGCGCCGCGCATGGCTTGCGTTGCGCCGCCCTTGTTTTGCGGGGTTTCAAGGATGCCCATCTCGCGCGTCGGGAAGCCGTTTTCGTCGAGAATGCCGAGCATGGCGTAGCGATGCATGATCAGGCGGGCGATGTAAGCCACGGTGGATGGCCAGTTCTGCTGGCGGCGCGTGCCGGGGACGAAGGCCATGAAGTCGCCGAGCGGCTCGGGGTAGTTGAGCAGCTTGCGCAGTTTCATGCCGATCCAGGCCGGGTCCATCACGCGCATGTCGAGCGACAGCAGCTTGGTGAGGCCGTCGAGGGCGCGCGGGTAGTTGCCGGACAGCCAGACCGAGTAGGGCCGCGTGACGCCGTCGGGCAGCGTGATTTCCTTGAGGCCGAGGACGAATTCTTCGCCGGCAGCCGGGTTCACGATGTCGACCGTCCAGGACAGCGTGCCGTCGGTGCCGGTCTTGGGTTCGTCGCGGCTGAACAGCGTGTCGATCACGGGCGTGGCAGCATCGCTTTCGAAGGCGCCGATCTGCTCGCAGCGGTAGCGCACCACCTGGGCCATGGCGGCGACGACGCCGGGCATGAGCTTGGGTTCGCCGTGCGGCGGGAAGGGCATCTTGAAGGCTTCGTCGCCGATGGATTTGGCGAGCATGTCGAGCTTGAGCTTGAGCCAGCCGTGGTCGTTGGCGCGCATGTCCATCGACAGCGTCTTGGCAACGGCGCCGAGGCCGCGCGGTTGTTCGGAGCCGTTCACCCAGACTTCGAACGGCACTTTCTTGCCATTCTCGATGTGGCCGACGAACAGGGCGAATTCGCCGTGCGGCGTTTCGATCATGTAGGTCCAGGCGGCGTTGCCGTCGGTCAGGCGCGGCCGGCTGGGCCAGCGCAGCGAGGCCAGCACCGGAGCGGGCAGGGTGCCGATCGACAGGCGGCGGTTGGCGTCGTTGATAACGACGTCATGCGGCTGCTTTTTCTCGGCGGCCTTGGTGTCGGTCACCGAGAGCACGCTGCCGAGCACCGAGTTGGGCCGGTAGGTGGCGAGGCCCTTGAGGCCGGCTTTCCAGGCGGCCCTGTAGAGGTTTTCAAACTCGGCGTAGGGGTAGTCCTCCGGAACATTGACGGTCTTGGAGATCGAGGTGTCGATGTAGGGTGCGACGGCGGCGACCATGTCCTTGTGGGCTTCGGCGGAGATTTCCAGCGCCGTGACGAAGTATTCCGGCAGCTTGGCGACGTTGCCGCCCAGGTGCTTGTAGTAGCGCCAGGCGTAGTCCTCGACGGCGTATTCTTTGTGCGTGCCGTCGGCCATGCGCTTCTTGCGCGTGTAGGTCCAGGAGAACGGCGGTTCGATGCCGTTGCTGGCGTTGTCGGCGAAGGCCAGCGAGATGGTGCCGGTCGGCGCGATCGACAGCAGGTGCGAGTTGCGGATGCCGTGCTTGCGGATCTGGTCCTTGATTTCGGCGGGAAGGCGCGAGGCGAAGTTGCCGCCCGAGAGATACATGTCGGCATTGAACAGCGGGAAGGCGCCGCGTTCCTTGGCGAGTTCGGACGAGGCCAGGTAGGCGCGGTCGCGCATGAACTCGGAGATTTTGGTGGCCACGTTGCGTGCCGAAGGCGTGTCGTAGCGTTCGCGCAGCATGATCAGCGCATCGCCGAGACCCGTGAAACCGAGGCCGACTCGCCGTTTGGAGCTGGCTTCGCCCTGCTGCTGTTCGAGCGGCCAGTGGGTGGCGTCGAGCACGTTGTCGAGCATGCGCACCGAGGTGTCGATGACCTTGCCGAAGGCTTCGTAGTCGAAGCTGGCTTTTTCGCCGAACGGATCATTGACGAACAGCGTCAGGTTGATCGAACCCAGGCAGCAGCAGCCATAGGGCGGCAGGGGCTGTTCGGCGCAGGGGTTGGTGGCCTCGATGGTCTCGCAGTAGTTGAGGTTGTTGTCGCGGTTCATGCGATCGAGGAACAGGATGCCCGGCTCGGCATGATCGTAGGTTGAACGCATGATCTGTTCCCAGAGATCGCGGGCGCGCACCTTGCGGTACACCCAGAGTCCCTTTTCGTCGTCCTCGCGCTGGTAGGCGCCGGCAGCCAGGATGTCGGGGGCGGGTTTGGCCTTGTGCGTGAGCTCGACTTCGCCATCGGCTTCGACAGCGCTCATGAATTCATCGGTCACGCCGATCGAGATGTTGAAGTTGGTGAGATCGCCTTCGTCCTTGGCGTGGATGAATTCTTCGATGTCCGGATGGTCGCAGCGCAGCACGCCCATCTGGGCGCCGCGGCGACTGCCTGCGGATTCGACGGTTTCGCAGGAGCGGTCGAAGACGCGCATGTAGGAAACCGGGCCCGAGGCGCGTGACTGGGTGCCCTTGACGTGCGCGCCGATCGGGCGGATCGAGGAAAAGTCGTAGCCGACACCGCCGCCGCGGCGCATGGTTTCTGCCGCCTGTTGCAGGGCGGTGTAGATGCCCGGCCGGCCATCGACGACGTCGGAGATCGAATCGCCGACGGGCTGGACGAAACAGTTGATCAGGGTGGCGCAGAGATCGGTGCCGGCCGCCGAGTTGATGCGTCCGGCCGGCACGAAGCCATATTCCTGCGCTTCATGGAAACGCTGCTCCCAGAATGCGCGCTTGTCTTCGGTTTCCACCGAGGCCAGGGCGCGGGCAACGCGCTGGCGCACTTCGGTCACGTTCGATTCGTTGCCCTTGGCATATTTTTCGATCAGCACCTCGCCCGATATTTCCTGCGGCAGGGGTGGGTTTGCTGCTTTAACTTTTTGATTCGAAACGGATTCACCAGCTTTTGCGGTTTTTGTCGTCATGGTTGTTCCGGTGTGGTGGGGAAGGTTGATGGCAAGCGAAGGCTGGCAGAATACCTCTGCTTTTTCAGAATGCAAAGTGAAAAATTTCCACACCAATAAAAATCAATGGTTTACATCTTTTCCTAGTGGTTCGGAAAGCTATGTGCCACTACATGTAGTAGGTTGTTGTGGAAAAAACCACGGAAATTCAGGCTATTGGAGCAAGGCGGCGGTATGGCGCGCAATAATCCATTCTTCATTGGTCGGCAGAACCAGTATGGCGACCCGCGCCGCTGCAGTGGATATGCGGTATGAATTGCTCTGGTTGGCGTTCTGGTCGAGTTCGATTCCCAGCCATTCTGCGGCCGCACAGACCTTTTTGCGGATCTGTACGGCATGTTCGCCGATGCCGCCAGTGAATACCAGGGCATCGAGGCCACCCAGTGCCGCGGCCAGCGAGCCAAGCTCGCGACTGATGCGATAGCAGAACAGGTCGACGGCTTGTTGCGCTTCCGGTTGGTTGCTGGCCAGCAGCTCGCGCATGTCCTGCGAGAGGCCGGAAACCCCGAGCAGTCCGGATTCCTTGTAGAGCAGGTGCGTGATGGCCTGCGTGTCCATCTTGAGGTGGTCCATCAGGTAGAGCAGCACGCCGGGATCGAGATTGCCGGTACGGGTTCCCATGACGAGGCCGTCGAGCGCCGTGAATCCCATGGTGGTGGCGATGCTCTGGCGCTGGTGCATGGCGCACATGCTGGCGCCATTGCCGAGAGGGGCGACGATCACGCGGCCATTGGCCAGTTCAGGGGCGAGATGCTCGGGTAGGGTCGTTGCGATGTATTCGTAGGACAGGCCGTGAAAGCCGTAACGCCGCACCCCCTGGGCCGTGATGGTGCGCGGCAGGGCAAAGATTTGCGCGATCTCGGGCTGGCTGCGATGAAAGGCGGTATCGAAGCAGGCGATCTGCGGCAGTGTGGGCTGGAGCTCGGCGATGGCGCGGATGGCGTCGAGGTTGTGCGGCTGGTGCAGCGGCGCGAGCGGAATGAGGCGCGCGAGGTCGGCGCGGATTGCGGTATCGAGGCGGATCGGCTGGGCGTATTTCTGTGCGCCATGCACCACGCGATGGCCAACAGCGCACACGCTGAATCCGTCGTCGTGGTCATCGAGCCAGGCGAGCAGCAAGCCGAGCGCGTGTTGATGCGGGCTTTCGGCGCTGTGCGGAGAGGGCGCCAATGTCTGATCGGCCAGTACCTGGCCGGCTTGATTGCGCGCGGTCAGATGCGGCCCCGCCTGCGTGGCTGTTGAGGTCCCGGAAACACTCAGGCCGTCGATCTGCCCGGCCAGCAGCGGCTGGCGCGGGATGTCGCTGCCGTTACCGGTATGGGCGAACAGCGCGAATTTGATCGAGGACGAGCCGGCGTTGAGAACCAGGATGGCGTCTGTCATGGGGCAAGGGGGGGCCGGGTTATTTGTTTTTCGCATGCGCCATGACCACGGCGATGGCGCATGAGGCTGTGCGCGTTTCGGCCGAGTCGGCACGGCTGGTGAGGACGATGGGCACGCGCGTACCCAGCACGATGCCGGCCGAGAGTGCGTCGGCTAGGTATTCGAGTTGCTTGGCGAGCATGTTGCCGGATTCGATATCGGGAACCACGAGGATGTCGGCCTGGCCGGCTACCGGGGAATGAATTCCCTTGGTTTTGGCGGCCAGGATCGATACGGCGTTGTCGAAGGCTAGCGGACCGTCGATCAGGCCGCCCTTGATCTGACCGCGATCCGCCATCTTGCAGAGTGAGGCGGCATCGAGCGTGGCACGCATCTTGGGATTCACGGTTTCGACAGCGGCGAGTATCGCCACCTTGGGTTCCTGGATGTTGAGCATGTGCGCGAGGTCAATGGCGTTCTGGACGATATCGACCTTGTCTTCGAGCGTCGGTTCGACGTTGATTGCTGCGTCGGTGATCATGAGCGGCCGGGGGTAGGTTGGCACGTCCATCATGAATACGTGACTGATGCGGCGCGCGGTGCGCAGTCCGTTGGTTTTATCGACCACGGCCGCCATGAGTTCGTCGGTATGTAGCGAACCTTTCATGAGCGCCGCCACTTTGCCTTCGCGCGCCAGACTGACGGCCATTTCGGCCGAACCGTGACTGTGCGGGGTGTTGATGAGGGTGCAGTCATGCAGCGAGGCATCCAGCTGTGCGGCAATTGCACGAATCTTGTCCTCGGGGCCGACCAGGGTCGGCGTGATGAGGCCGGCATCGCGAGCCATGAGTGCGCCCTTGAGCGATTCGAGGTCACAAGGGTGCACCACAGCCATCGGAATTGCGGCAAGGCCTTTGGTGATGCCGAGCAGATGGTCGTAACGCGCTTTTTTGTCATTGAGCGTGAACGTCGGCATGGTTACGCGCGGACGCTTGATCTTTTCACGTGGCGCCTGAACTTCGGCGGTGCCGCTGATGACTTGCAGACCATGCTGGTTGACGCAGTGGCAATCGAAAATGATGTGCTGGTTGTGATCGAATTTTTTCTGGCAGGTCAGTGTGATGGTGATGGTGTCGCCGACTGCGACAGTGCGGGCAAAATGCAGCGTCTGGTCGATGTAGAGCGTACCCGGCCCGGGGAGCTGGGTACCCAATACCGTCGAGATCAGTGAGCCGCTCCACATGCCGTGCGCAATCACCTCGCGGAACATCGATGAGCCGGCATACTCCGGGTCGACATGGGTCGGATTGACGTCCCCGGACATCAGGGCGTACAGCTGGATGTCTTCGGGGCGCAGGGTGCGTTTCAGCGAGGCGGTTTCGCCAATCCGGATCTCGTCATAAGTGCGGTTCTCGATGAATCCATCTTCATTGTCGTTAGCCGCCATGATGCTTTTCCTTATTCTGATAATGGTGCTGATTTTTTACACGGCTATTATTTCATTTCCGTGTTTCATTTTCGCGCGCAGCGATGTTGCATGGCCACAAAAAATCTGCTTGACACAAAAAATTCGCTTGAATCGAACTTCGAACACCGTTTGAATTTGAAACAGCAAAGACTCAATCTTGGCGAATATGTTGGACTCCGGAATTTATAGCGGTTAGCATATATTTTTGTCCTTGTACGAGTATGTTGGCAAATGACTGCTTCCGATTTTAAATCGCCCAGCGATGCCTCCAGGCGGCATGATCCGTTGCTGTCTTCATTGATCGAAATTGCACGTTTTCATGGCCGGGGATTGTCATCCGAGGCCTTTGTCGCAGGGCTGCCACTTGAAGATGGACGTTTGACGCCGGGGATTTTCCGGCGCGCCGCAGCGCGTGCTGGAATGGCGGCGCGCATCTCGCGTCGCCCACTGGCGGCGGTGCGCGATGAATTGTTGCCGGCCATCCTGCTGCTCAAAAACAACGACTCCTGCATTCTGCTCGGCTGGAACGAGGATCGCAGTATCGCGCGCATCGTTTTTTCCGAGGCTGGACAGGGCGAGGCGCAGGTCCAGCGTGCCGAACTCGAGGCTTTGTATTCGGGCTATACGATCTTCTGCCGGCCGCGTTTCCGGTTTGACAGCCGGGCGCCGGAAATCCGCAAGGTGTTACGGCGTCACTGGTTCTGGGGGGCGATTGCCGACAACTGGCGCTTGTACCGCGATGTCCTGGTAGCCGCTTTCCTGGTTAACCTGGGCTCGGTGGCGTTACCCCTATTTACGTTGAATGTGTATGACCGCGTGGTGCCGAACGGTGCTTTCGAGACACTGTGGTCGCTGGCGTTTGGCGTCGTCATGATTGCCGGTGGGGATTTTGCCTTGCGCATGTTGCGCAGCTATATCCTTGATGTGGCAAGCAAGCGCGTGGATCTCGAGCTTTCAAGCCTGATCATGGAGCGCGTGCTGGGCATGCGCATGGAAAACAAGCCGGCTTCGGCGGGTTCGTTTGCGGCGAATCTGCGGGCGTTTGAAGCGGTGCGGGATTTCATTACCTCGGCGACCATGACAGCGTTCATCGATTTGCCGTTTGCCCTGATTTTTCTAGGTTTGATCATTTGGCTGGGCTGGGCGCTGGCGATTCCGCTGGTGGTTGGCATCATGGCCTTGATCATCTATGCGCTGGCGATTCAACCGAAAATGCAGGAGCTTACAGAAACTACCTACCGGGCGACGGCGACCCGCAACGCCACGTTGATCGAGAGCCTGGTGGGTCTTGAGGCGATCAAGACCCAGTGTGCTGAAGGAACGATGCAGCGCAAGTGGGAGCGTTCAGTGGCATTTCTGGCGCGCATTAGCGCGGAGTTGCGCTACATGTCTTCGTCGGTCATCAATGGCAATTCGGCGATTCAGCAGGTGGTGACGGTGAGCATGATCATTATCGGGGTGTATCTGATTACCGATCATCAGCTGACGATGGGGGGCTTGATTGCCTGTACGATGCTTTCCTCGCGCGCGCTGGCGCCGCTGAGTCAGATTGCCGGTTTGCTGACGCAATATCAGAATGCCGCGATGGCATTGTCAGCGCTCGACAAGGTGGTCAGCGAACCCGTCGAACGGCCTGAAAATGCTGCATTTGTCCGGCGCGAACGCTTGCGCGGCGAAATCGAATTCAATCGCGTGAAATTTTCCTATCCGGGCGAGCAGGCGGAGGTTTTGCACGAGGTTTCATTCCGCATCAAGGCTGGCGAGCATGTCGGCATCATTGGTAAGGTCGGCTCGGGCAAGTCGACGATCAATCGCCTGATTCTTGGTTTGTATCAGCCGCAGGAGGGCAGCATCAAGATCGATGGCGTCGATATCCGTCAGCTCGATCCGGCGGAGTTGCGCAAATCGATTGGTTATGTGCCGCAGGATGCGATGCTGTTCTATGGCACCTTGCGCGAGAACATGACGATCGGCACGCCCTACGTCGAGGATGTGGCAATTCTGCAGGCGGCAGAAATGGCCGGCTTGAATGACTTGGTCGGCAATCATTCGAAAGGTTTCGACATGTTGATCGGCGAGCGCGGCGAATCGCTCTCGGGGGGGCAGCGGCAGTCGGTTGCCGTGGCGCGCGCAGTTTTGCATGAACCGCCGATCCTGTTGCTTGATGAGCCGACGAGTTCGATGGACTTTGCGACCGAAGAGGCGCTCAAGCACCGGCTCGCCGATTTCGCGCGCCATCGGACGATGGTGTTGATCACGCATCGGAACTCCCTCATGGATCTGGTGGATCGGTTGATCGTTGTTGATCGTGGCTCGATTGTCGCAGATGGACCGAAGGAAATGGTGGTCGCTGCCCTGCAGTCCGGCAAGGTAGGAAGGGGGGGCTAGCCATGACACAAGATAATTCTGAAGTTTCGAAGAGGCTCGGCTTGGAGCAGAAGCCTCATGGAGTTTTGGCGCACCTGCGCCTTCAGCAGCTGAACCCGTTTGCGCGCACCGGCGAGAGTCTGAACCCATTCACGATGACGACGCAGCAAGTCGATGACGATCGGATTCAGGATTTCATTGTCGATGCCGATGCGGCTTCAGTTGCCCAGGACCCTTTGCAGATGCGGCGCGGCATCTGGATTTTGCTAGGGGCTGTGGCGGTTTTTTTCCTTTGGGCGATGCTTGCGCAAGTCGATGAGTTGACCAGGGGCGAGGGACGGGTGATTCCTGCGCGTCAGGTTCAGGTGATTCAGAGTCTGGACGGCGGCATCGTCGGGGAAATTCTCGTCAAGGAGGGTGACACGGTCAAGGAGGGGCAGCCGCTGATCAAGATCGACGAGACGCGATTCATTTCCGACCTCAAGGGGAGTCGTGCGACCTATCTTGCCCTGCAAGCCAAAGCTGCGCGTCTGCGTGCGATTGCCGAGGGTATGCCGTTCGATCCCCCTTCTGAGCTCGTCAAGGAAGAGCCGGCACTGGTCGAGCAGGAGCGGGCGTTGTATATGAATCGCAAGGCCGAACTCGAAGCTCAGATCGGCATCGCGCGGCAGCAGTTGGCGCAACGCAGTCATGAGCTCGAAGAGGTGCGGGCGCGGCGCGAGCAGGCGTCGCAGAGCTTTGAGTTGACCTCGAAAGAATTGAACTTGACGCGGCCGCTACTGCAGTCGGGAGCCGTATCGGATGTCGATTTGTTGCGTCTGGAACGCGATGTTTCGCGTTTCAGGGGGGAGCGCGATCAGGCCAGCGCCCAGCTCACGCGAATTCAGTCGGCGATTTCCGAAGCCTTGCGGAAAATTGAAGGGGTGGAACTGGACTTTCGCAATCAGGCGCGTACCGAGCTTGCAGACACCCAGGGCAAGCTCAAAAGTCTCAACGAAGGCAACGTGGCACTTTCCGATCGCGTCAAGCAGGCGGTTCTCAAGTCTCCCGTGCATGGTACGGTGAAGCGCCTGCTGGTAAATACTGTTGGCGGTGTGGTTCAGCCGGGCCGTGACATACTTGAAATCGTGCCGCTCGAGGATGCGTTGCTGCTTGAGGCGCGCGTCTCGCCGCGCGATATTGCCTTTCTGCATCCGGGGCAGAAGGCGTTCGTCAAATTTACGGCGTATGACTTTTCAATTTACGGCGGTCTCGAGGGGGCGCTGGAACATATCGGTGCCGATTCGGTGATCGATGAAAAGGGAAATGCCTTTTACCTGGTGCGTGTCAGGACCCTCAAGTCCAGTTTGGGTGAGAATCTGCCGATCATCCCCGGCATGGTGGCCGAGGTGAGTATTCTGACCGGAAAGAAATCAATCCTGAGTTATTTGCTTAAACCGGTTCTCAAGGCCAAGCAACACGCCCTGACCGAAAGATGAGGAGAATTGCATGGATGTCGATATTTTCATCAGTCAGAGTTCTTTTTATCCGTGTCGCTGGAAAGAAGCGTTCCCGGGGGCTGGGTTTGTTGATCAGGCGCCTGCCAGAGAGCCTGGTCCTGGCGCCATTCTGTGGTTGCACAATATGCTGCCGAGTGCATTGGACCTGAAGTGGGCGCCGGGGCGTCGCTGGTTCATTGTCGTGATGGACGATCAGCCGAGCGAGGAACGGGGGCTTGAGGCGCTGTCGCTCGGCGCTTCGGGTTACTGCAATGCGTATGCGAGTCCGGATGTTTTGCGCGAAGTGGCATCGGTTGTCAGAAGCCATGGATTGTGGGTCGGTGAAGCCTTGTTGCGTCGTCTGGTTTCCTCGATTGCCCAAGTGGTCGGGGCGAACGATGCGCAACGCCAGCATCCGCAGTTGCAGATGCTCTCGGAACGTGAGCGCGAGGTGGCGTTGTGCGTGGCGAATGGTGAAAGTAACAAGGAAATTGCGCGCAAGCTGGATCTTGCCGAGCGAACAGTCAAGGCACATCTCACCGCTGTTTTTGAGCAACTCAAAGTCCGCGATCGTCTGCAGCTAGCCTTGTTGCTCAAAACCTTGGGTCGGTAGGCAGAGGTTCTTCCTGATTGAGAACCCGCCCTAGAGTTGCGGCGGTGCATACGGCCGTCCGACATCCTGTGCCAGGCCGGCGTGAGTGACTGTTCCCCGGTGAATTTGCAGGCCATCCCTGAGTCCCGGATCGTTTTCCAGCGCTTGTTTCAGACCCGCATTCGCGAGTGCCAACGCTTGCGGTAGCGTGGCTTGGGCTAGCGCCAGCGTGGCAGTGCGGGCGACGGCGGCCGGCATGTTGGGCACGCAGTAATGCACCACGCCTTCGGCCGTGAATAGCGGATCGGTGTGCGAGGTGGGGGTCGAGGCTTCGCTGATGCCGCCCTGATCGATGCCTACATCGACGATCACGCTGCCTGGGCGCATCTGTTTGAGCAGGCTGCGCGAGACCAAGCGTGGCGACAGCTTGCCAGGAATCAGCACGGCGCCGATGACGAGATCGGCATCGCGAATCGCTGTTTCGAGTGTTGATGCGTCACTGACACTGGTCTTGATGCGGCCACGATACAGCGCATCGAGTTGTTCGAGCCGCGCGACATTCTTGTCGAGTACCGTGACATCGGCGCCCATGCCGACAGCAATCTGGGTCGCATTTGCGCCGACACTGCCGGCGCCGATGATGGCAACCTTGGCGGCCGGGACCCCCGGGACGCCGCCCAGCAGTACGCCACTGCCGCCATTCGCCATCTGCAGCGCCCATGCGCCCACCTGTGGCGCGAGGCGTCCGGCAATCCGGGACATCGGGGCCAGCAGCGGTAGATCGCCATGTGCATCGGTGACTGTTTCGAAAGCAACGCAGGAGACCTTGCAATCCAGCATGTGTTGCAGCAGATCAGGGGCGGGAGCCAAGTGCTGGTAGCAATACAAAATCTGGTCGGGTCTGGTCAGCGAAAGTTCACTGGCTTGAAGTTCCTTGACCTTGATGATCATCTCGGCTTGATAGACCGCGGCTGCCGTGGCTGCGATTTTGGCGCCAGCGGCGATGTAAGCCGCGTCCGCGAAACCGACCTTCGCGCCGGCCTGGGTTTCGATCAGGACTTCGTGACCGGCCTGTGTGAGAGCATAGGCGCCAGCAGGCGTGAGGCCAACGCGGTATTCGTGATTTTTGATTTCCTTCGGGCAGCCGATGATCATGATGGGGCTCCTTATGGTTGCATTGGTTTGGTCAGACTGTCGATTATTGGGTCGCAGCGATGCACTCGCTGATCAAGTCCGGGCCGCGATACACAAGACCGCTGTAGATTTGCACGAGTTTAGCGCCAGCATCCAGCTTGGCCCTGGCTTTGGCGCCGTCGACGATGCCGCCAGCTGCGATGATGGGCAGTTCATTCGCCAGAGCCTTGGCCAGTGCCGCGACGACCGCCGTGGATTTGTCGAACAGCGGGGCGCCCGATAAACCGCCGGTTTCCCCGGCGTGGCGCAGTCCTTCCACGCCAGATCGATCGAGCGTGGTGTTGGTGGCAATTACGGCGTCAATTTCGTGACGGCGTAGCGCGCTGGCGATGTTGTCAATTTGTGCGTCGTCGAGATCCGGCGCAATTTTGAGGGCCAGCGGCACATAACGTCCGTGCTGATCAGCAAGCCCGCACTGGCGCTGTTTGAGAAGGCTCAGCAAATGATCAAGTTCGCTTTCGCTCTGTAGTTGACGCAAATTCTTGGTATTCGGCGAAGAGATATTGACCGTGATATAGCTGGCCAGCGGATACACCTTGTCGAGACAGGCCAGGTAGTCGTCGGCGGCATTTTCGATCGGGGTTATCGCATTCTTGCCAATATTGATGCCCAGAATACCGCGAAATCTGGCGGCTCTGACATTCGCCAGTAGCGCATCCACTCCGTGATTGTTGAAACCCATGCGATTGATGATGGCCTGCTTTTCCGGCAAGCGAAACAGGCGCGGTTTTGGATTTCCGGGTTGCGGTTTCGGTGTGATTGTGCCGATTTCGACAAAACCGAAGCCCAATTTAGCCAAGCCGTCGATGGCTTCGCCAATCTTGTCGAGACCGGCGGCCAGACCGACGCGGTTCGGGAAGTCCAGGCCCATCACACTCGTTGTGGCGGAAGGCGGTAGGGGCGGGGAGGGCAGCAGACAGCCAAAACGATGTAAACCGGCGATGGTCAGTTCGTGTGCGGTTTCGGCATCGAGTGAAAACAGCAAGGAACGCGCTAGGTGGTAAGGCAGCATGTGATGAATTCCGGCGTTGAGGGAGATTATCTTCAGTTGAGAAACAATAACGCAATCCTTGGCTTAAGTGCGGAAACTGCACAAAAATGAAATTTTCTTGAAAAAAGTGTTGACGGGTTAAAAAGCGTAGGTATAATTCGGCCCTCTCGTTGCTGACGAACAAACGCAGCGACGAGGAAAAGGAAGCGAACAGGCAGTGATTGTCGCCAAATAGGCGGTGAAAAGATC
>JBPOIN010000192.1:0-19319 GCA_052034445.1 Pseudomonadota bacterium
AAGGGTATTGTCCTAGGCCTCTAGACGATAGGGACTTATCGTTTGGTGGAGGTACGCGGGATCGAACCGCGGACCTCTTGCATGCCATGCAAGCGCTCTCCCAGCTGAGCTATACCCCCACAAGAGAAGCAAGATTATAGACGCGAGTTTTGCTTCTGTAAAGGCTTTTTTGCTGAACTCCCCCGAAAATGCTCAAATTACTTTTCCGGGGTTCATTAATCCTTTTGGATCAATGGCATTCTTGATCGCAGCCATGAGTTCGATTTCGACCGAGCTCTTGTAGCGCAGAATTTCCGTGCGCTTCAACTGGCCCAAACCGTGTTCTGCTGAGATGCTTCCGGACAGATCATGGACCAGATCATGAACTATTTGATTCACGGCTTCCGTCGCAGCGATGAAACTTGAGTTCTCATGCAGGGCGGCCTTTGACAGATTGAAGTGCAAGTTGCCATCGCCGAGGTGGCCGAAGCAGACCGTGCGCAGTCCGGGGAAGGCCTTCTGCAATTCCAGCTCTGCGCGCAGGATGAATTCAGATATTTTTGAAATTGGCAGGGAAACGTCGTGCTTGATACTGATCCCGTCAATGCGTTGTGCCTCCGAGATATTCTCGCGCAATTTCCACAGCATCTCGGCCTGGGTTTGCGTTTGCGCTACGACAGCATCCAATAAGCCGGCTTCATTTTGTGCGCCCAGGACGCTTTCCAAACAGCGTTTCAAGTCAGTCGTTGCGGTATGCGCAGTTGATGTTTCGCATACTTCGATCAATATCTGCCACGCATGCACATCACTGAGAGGATTGCGCATTCCCGGAACATGTTTGAGAACCAACTCCAGAGCTGTTCGATTGATCAGCTCGAAGGCATTCAGCTGCTCTCCGTTGGTCTGACGCATGGCATTCAACAAGCCCAGGGCCGCCTCAGGATTGCGTACGGCAATCCAGGCGGTTGCCTTCTGTCTGGGCAACGGAAACAGCTTGATCACCGCTGCGGTAATCAGGCCCAGCGTGCCTTCGGCGCCAATGAATAATTGTTTGAGGTCGTACCCGGTGTTGTCCTTGCGCAATCCGCGCAGACCATTCCAGATCCGGCCATCAGCTAGCACCACTTCCAGTCCAAGAGTCAGATCGCGCATATTGCCGTAGCGCAGCACCTGCACGCCGCCGGCATTCGTGGACAAATTGCCGCCAATGGTCGCTGAGCCCTCGGCTGCCAACGACAAGGGAAACAGCCGTTCGGCCGCGACCGCCGCTTCCTGAACTTGTTGCAGGACACAACCAGCATCCACGGTCATGGTGTTATTGTCGAGGTCGATCGCGCGAATCCGGTTCATGCGGCGCAGACTGACCACAACTTCACCGCCGGGGTAACCAGCCGGAGTCCCGCCGCCAACCAATCCGGTGTTGCCCCCCTGCCCCACGATGGCTACGCCGGCTGCGCTGCACGCCGCAACCACCCGTGCCGCTTGCTCCGTATTCGCCGGCTTCACCACACAGAGCGCCTGCCCCGTGTAGCGACCGCGCCAATCGGTAAGATACGGAGCGGTCTCCCGGGCTTCGGTTAGCAGATATGCAGAACCGACAATGTCCGCAAGTTGCTCAAGCAGTACCGCGACGGACATTTAACTCAAGCCAGCCGGGCGTACAAGTCATGGACATCGCAATCGGTCACAACCACCTCGGCATATTCGCCGACTGCCAGATCCTGACCGTCCGTGACATACACGAGCCCGTCGATATCCGGCGCATCGCCCTGGCTGCGCGCGATGGCGCCCTCCTCATCGACCTCATCGACGAGCACCTGAATCCGGCGGTCGATCCTGGTTTCAAGACGGCGGGTGCTGATATCTTCCTGGAATTCCATGAGTTGAATGCGCCGGTCTTCGCGGACTTCCTCGGGCAAGGCGCCCGGCAATGCATTCGCTGCGGCGCCTTCAACCGGCGAATAGGCAAATGCACCGACGCGATCAAGTTGCGCCTCTTCGAGGAAGTTCAGCAACTCTTCGAATTCGGCATCGGTCTCGCCGGGGAAACCCGTGATGAAAGTGCTGCGGATCGTGATGTCCGGACAAATGGCGCGCCAGGCCTTGATGCGTTCGAGATTGTTTTCACTGCTGGCCGGACGTTTCATGAGTTTCAGAATGCGCGGGCTCGCATGCTGGAACGGCACATCCAGATACGGCAGAATTTTTCCTTCAGCCATCAGCGGAATCAGGTGATCCACACTCGGGTACGGATAGACATAATGCAGGCGCACCCAGATGCCGAGTTCGCCGAGTACTTCACACAATTCAAACAGCCGGGTCTTGACCGGCCGGCCACCATGAAAGCCGGTGCGGTATTTGACGTCGACGCCATACGCACTGGTGTCCTGCGAAATGATCAACAGCTCCTTGACCCCTGCCCGTGCGAGATTTTCTGCCTCACGCAACACATCGCCAACCGGCCGGCTCACGAGTCCGCCGCGCAGGCTCGGAATGATGCAGAAGGTGCAATGATGATTGCAGCCTTCGGAAATCTTCAGGTAGGCATAATGCTGCGGCGTCAGTTTGATGCCATGCGGAGGCACCAGGCTGGAGAAAGGCCGATCGACAGGCGGCGCAAGCGGCGGCAAATGCGCGTGCACGGCCGTCATGACCTCCTGCGTCGCATGCGGGCCGGTGACGGCGAGAACCTGCGGATGCGCTGCGCGCACCACATCGTCCTTGGCGCCCAGGCAACCGGTCACGATGACCTTGCCATTTTCCGCCAGCGCCTCGCCAATCGCATCCAGCGATTCCTCGACGGCTGCGTCGATGAAGCCACAGGTATTGACGACCACCAGGTCCGCACCCTGATAGGAACTCGAGATCGAATAACCCTCGGCACGCAATTGCGTGAGGATCAATTCGGAATCGACGGTTGCTTTCGGACAGCCAAGCGAGACAAACCCCACAGTCGGGGCTTTGTCAGCGGCCTTTTGATTACGTGACATTCGATCAGGTACTCCGTGCCAGTCAATGGCATTTGGCCGAAAGTTACTTCTTTTCGGCGGGGGGCTCTTCGCTTGCCGGCGGGGTGAAATTCGGAAATTGAAAACCGGCAAACAGGTTACGCGTCTGGCCCTGCATCTGTTCCTGCATCTGCTGGAACATCTTCTGGCTCTGCTCCATGTAAGCCCCCATCATGTTCTGCATGACGGGGCCCTGAAAACTCATGAATTGCGCCCACAGGTCATTGCTGAGTGCCGGATTGTCGCCATACAGCGCACGCGACTGTTCCTTGAGTTTGGCTTGCATCTCGGTAAAGGAGCGGATGTTGCCCTCCAGATACTTGCCCATCATGCCCTGCATGGCATTGCCATAAAAGCGGATCATCTGCGCAAGCAGATCGTTGGTAAACATCGGTGCCCCGCCCGCCTCTTCTTCCAGAATGATTTGCAGCAGTACGCTTCTGGTCAAATCTTCGCCGGATTTGACATCGACAACGCGAAAATCTGCATGCTGCAGCACCAGTGTCTTGACATCCGCCAACGTGATATACGTGCTCGTATGGGTGTCATACAGGCGCCGATTCGGGTATTTCTTGATGAGACGTAAGGCTTCGGCCATTACCTCACTCCTTGAAGGTTTTCTGGCATCGGAAACTCCAGGCAAGCCTCCCGCCGGCGCGGAAAGGCATGCCTGAAGCGTGAGACATCAACACATGTGCAAGCCACCGTTGATGTTCAGCGTCGCCCCGGTCATGAAACCCGCCAGGTCCGAAGACAGATAACGCACCAGATGGCCGATTTCTTCAGGTTTGCCCAGACGCCCCATGGGGATGGTGGCGGTAATCTGCTCGCGCGCCTCTTCCTTGATGGCCATGACCATTTCGGTGCCGATGTATCCCGGTGCAATCGCATTCACGGTCACACCTTTTTTCGCCACTTCCTGGGCGATGGATTTGGTAAAGCCGATGATGCCGGCCTTGGCTGCCGAGTAGTTGGCCTGACCGAACTGGCCCTTGATGCCGTTAACCGACGACATGTTGATGACGCGGCCCCAGCCACGCTCGGCCATTCCCGGCAGAACCTGATGGGTCACATTGAACACGCTGTCGAGGTTGGTCGATAGCACTGCATCCCACTGCTGCTTGTCCATCTTGCGGAACATGCCGTCACGTGTGATGCCGGCGTTATTCACGAGCACATCGACCGGGCCAATCTCGGCTTCGATCTTGTGCACCATCGCGGCACAGGACTCGTAATCCGCCACATCGCCTTCAGCGGCATGAAACTCAAAGCCCTGAGCCTTGCACTTGGCCAGCCATTCGTCCTTGTGCGGAAAATTCGGCAGGCAATTGGCGACAACGGTATAACCTTCATCCGCCAGCGCCTTGCAGATCGCCGTACCCAAACCACCCATACCACCCGTAACCAAAGCAACTTTTTTAGACATCTTTACACTTCTTTCTATCACAACAAAAAAACCAAAACAAAACCAAAACAAAACCTTGCAGCAATCATTCCGCCCCCGAGCTGACACGGGGGCGGATGCTGAAAATCAGTACGCGGAAGCCATCAGGACATATGCTGGCCTCCGTTGATCGAAATATTCGCGCCATTCACGAATGCGGCCTCCTCGGAGGCGAGATAAGCCACCAAGCCCGCGACTTCTTCCGGCTTGCCTAGGCGGGCGGTAGGAATCTGCGGCAGAATCTTTGTTTCGAGCACATCCGGCGGAATCGCCATGACCATCTTGGTGCCGATATAACCCGGAGAAATCGTATTCACCGTCACGCCTTTTTTGGCCACTTCCAGCGCCAGCGACTTGGTAAACCCATGCATTCCTGCCTTGGCCGCGGCATAGTTGGTTTGCCCGAAAGCGCCTTTCTGACCGTTCACCGAGGAAATGTTGATCACGCGTCCCCAGTTGCGGTCGAGCATGCCATCCATAACCTGCTTGGTCATATTGAACACCGAATCCAGATTGGTATGGATCACGGCATCCCAATCGGCCTTGGTCATTTTCTTGAACGTCATGTCGCGCGTAATGCCGGCATTATTGACGAGCACATCGACTGCACCGATATCCTGCGCAATCTGCTCGATGCAGATCTTGCAGGAATCGAAATCGCTGACGTCGCAGGGATAGGCCTTGAAGCCATAGCCCATGTCGTTCATGCTGCGCAGCCAGTCCTGCGCCTTGGTATTGCTCGGGCTGTAGGTCGTGACGACCTTGTAGCCCAGCGCGGCGAGCTTGATGCAGATCGCCTCTCCCAAACCGCCCATACCGCCAGTTACCAGAGCCACTCTTTGCATTGCGAATCTCCTCTAACTTGTTGCTCGGGATTAATAACAGTCACGGTGCCTCCCATCGGAATGTCATCGCAGCGTGACCCGTCCGAACTTTAACTTAGTTTTTCCTTCACGTAGCGCCCAGGAGCGGCTTCTTTTGGGCGGTACTTTGAATTTCCCAACTGAATTCGTGCAGGGCGCTGCTTTCCGCCATGACCGGCCAGCCAGTTGGTCCAATACGGCCACCAGCTTCCGGGCTGCTCCTGCGCCGCTGCCAGCCAGCCGTCGGCATCCTGCGCGGCCGCGCTTGCACGGGCATTCACCCAGTAACTGCGGCGGTTCTTGACCGGCGAATTGATCACCCCGGCAATATGCCCGCTGGCGCCCATCACAAACGTGGTTTTACCGCCCAGCAGGCCGTGCGAGGCATACGCCGACTGCCAGGGCACGATGTGATCCTCACGCGAGGCATACACAAAAGCCGGCATATCGACGCGCCCCAGATCAACCGGAACGCCGCACATCTGCAAAGCCCCCGGAATGCGCAGGCGGTTCTCCAGATACAGATTGCGCAGATACCAGGCCGCAAACGGCCCCGGGAGATTGGTGCTGTCGCCGTTCCAGTAGAGCAGATCGAACGCCGCCGGCTTGTCGCCCTTAAGGTAATTGCCGACCACATACTGCCAGATCAGGTCATTCGCCCGCAGGCTCGAAAACACATGCGCCAGTTCCTTGCCCGGCATGAGCCCGCCCTTGCCAATGGTTTTCTCGCGCTGTGAAACGCCCGCCTCGTCGATGAAACAACCCAGCTCGCCGGCCTCCGAGAAATCCAGCAAGGTCGTCAGCAGCGTCAGGCTGGCGACCGGATTCTCGCCCCGCGCACGCGCCACGGCCAGCGCCGACGACAGGATCGTGCCGCCGACGCAGAATCCCAGCGCATTGACCTGCTTCACCCCGGTGATTTCCTGCGCCACCTTGAGCGCCGTCAGCGCTCCCATTTCGAGGTAGTCATCCCAGCGCAGATGGCCCAGCGATTCCGGCGGATTGCGCCAGGACACCATGAAGACCGTATTCCCCTGTTCGATGGCGTAACGCACGAACGAATTATCGGGCTGCAAATCGAGGATATAAAACTTGTTGATGCAGGGTGGCACGATGACCAGAGGCCGTGTCGCGACCTTCTCGGTCAGCGGCGCATACTGGATCAACTGAATCAGTTCGTTTTCAAACACTACCTGACCAGGCGTGATGGCCAGATTCCGTCCCACTTCGAAGGCCGACTCGTCGGTCATCGAGATGCGCCCCTTCTCGATATCGGCGATCAGATTCTGAATTCCGAGCGTAATGCTCTGACCCTTGGTATCCAAGGCGCGCTGAATGAACTCCGGATTGGTCGCGGCAAAATTCGATGGCGCCAGGGCATCGATGTATTGCCGCGTCACGAAACGCAGACGCATCCTGCTCAGATCATCAGGAGCCGGCAAAGCCTCGGCAACCTTGCCGAGAAAATCGGCATTGATCAGATACGCCTGACGCAAATAGTCATACACCGGACTTTGTGACCACTCGGCAGCTGTAAACCGTCGATCCCCGGGTTCGGGGGCCATCACAGGGGCAGCGGCGGTCTGGCCCGGCTGGCGGGCCAGCAATGCTTGCCAGAGCTGGGTGTGGCGCGCCAGGCATTCCTGCTGCAAACGTGCGAGTTCATCCTGCGATTCCCTCGACGCATCCGGTTCTTCGCCAGGCGGTTGCGGATCGGGAGAATTGCCTGCCTGTCCTGCAGGGGGCGACTTCTGCGCCGCCGCAGCCTGTTGCGCCGCCAGCCACTGGTTCAGATTCTGTGTCCAGGCCTGGCCGGCACTCAACATGGCCTGCATCGTTTGGGCAAAGGAGTCGGGGGCTGCTGACATCCACTACTCCTGTCTGACAGCCAGGAATCGCGCAGCGACCACTCCCGGCACAAGCAAAATTTGGGCGGATTTTGCACTGCAGCATTCACCCTGTCAAGCAAGGTGAAGCGTGTCAAACGAATCCCGACAGCCTTTAATGATCCCTGAATAAACCGTGAGTTAGCTTATTTTTCCACAAACGCCCGCTCGATCACATAATCGCCGGGCACGCCGATGCGCGCCGAGACTTCAAATCCGCGCCGGTCAAGCAGATCGCAGGTATCGGCGAGCATGGCCGGGCTGCCGCACAGCATCACGCGGTCGGTTTGCGGATTCAGATCCGGCAGGCCGATATCGGCGCACAGCTTGCCGCTTTCGAACAAGGCGGTCAGTCGCCCCTGATTGCGGAACGGCTCACGCGTCACAGTCGGATAGTAGATCAGCTTCTCGCGCACCATCTCGCCGAAGAATTCGTTGTTTGGCAAGCAATTTTCGATGAAATCGCTGTAGGCCAGCTCGCTCACGGTACGCACGCCATGCACCAGAACCACCTTCTCGAAACGCGCATAGGTATCGGGATCCTGAATCAGGCTCATGAACGGCGCCAGACCGGTGCCGGTGCCCAACAGGTACAGATTCTTGCCGGGGCGCAGATCGTGCGTCACGAGCGTGCCGGTCGGCTTGCGGCTGACCAGCATCTGGTCGCCGACCTTGAGATGCTGTAGACGCGAAGTCAGCGGACCATCCGGCACCTTGATGCTGAAAAACTCCAGATGATCCTCGTAATGTGGGCTTGCAATGCTGTACGCCCGCAGCAACGGACGCCCATCGACCTCCAGGCCGATCATGACGAACTGACCGCTTTCGAAGCGCAAACCCGGATCGCGGGTTGTCCGGAAACTGAACAAAGTATCGTTCCAGTGATGCGTGCTGATGACCTGCTCATGATTCAGAGTTGACATGTCGATGGCTCCAGTGCGTGATGACCGGACGAATTCTAGGCATTCAAACTATATTTACAAAACAAATTGTTTTAATATTAAATATCTAAAAAATTGATAACGAAGTCTCATGAGCGGATTCCGATTCAGCCTGCGCCAGCTCGAAGTATTTGTCGCCGTGGGGCGCCACGAAAATGTTTCGCGCGCCGCGGAGCAGCTGGCGATGTCGCAATCCGCCGTCAGCATGGCGCTCAACGAACTCGAACGCCAATTCGACACGCAACTGTTCGATCGCCACGGCAAGCGTCTGAAGCTCAATGAACATGGCACACAATTATTGCCGCGCGCCATGGATTTCCTCGATCGTGGGCGTGAAATCGAGGCCCTGCTCAAGGGCGAATCCGGCCTCGGCCCGCTGCGCATCGGCGCCACGCTGACCATCGGCAATTACCTCGCGCCGCTACTGGTCGGCGAATTCATGCGTCAGCATCCCGGTTGCAGGATTCATCTCGAAGTCCGCAACACCGTGGCCATCATTCGCGACGTGGTCAATTTCGAACTCGACTTCGGTCTCGTGGAAGGCGATGTGCAGCATCCGGATCTCGAAGTCACGCCCTGGATGGACGATGAACTGGCCATATTCGCGGCCCCCGCTCACCCGCTTGCCGGGCGCCGAAATCTTTCACTGGATGATCTGCTTGATGCGCCATGGATCGTGCGCGAACAAGGCTCGGGCACGCGCCAGACCTTCGAGAAGGCCCTCAGCGCTGTCTTGCCGCGCCTGGATATCCGCCTTGAACTTGAACATACCGAAGGAATCAAGCGCGCCGTGGAATCCTGTCTTGGCATCGGCTGCGTATCGCGCCTCGCGCTGCGCGACGCTTTTCAGCGCGGCAGCCTCGTCGAACTACCGATCTCCGGTCTCGATTTGCGTCGCAAGTTTCACATCGTCCTGCACCGGCAAAAGTTCCGCACGGCCGGCATCGAAGAATTTCTTGCGCTCTGCCAGACCACCTGGATCGCTTAGTTTGGCGCTGAGCGCGCCGTGGTCCTCAGTGTTGGTGCAGGAAATCGCGCACGATGGCCACCTGCGCAGCATCGAGCAACATCGGGGCATGGCCGACAGCGGGGATTTCGACACTGCTGGCGTGTGGGCCACGCTGCGCCATCTGATTCACCGTGTCGGTGCGCAACAAATCCGAGTCGGCGCCGCGAATCACCAGGGTTGGGCAACGCACCGCCTCATACAGTGGCCACAACTCGACATCCTGACCGCTGCCGGCATCCTGGCGGAACGGCTCGGCGATTCCCGGGTCATAACGAAACTCGATCTTGCCATCCGCCGCCGTGCGCACCACATGTTCGGTCAGATGACGCCACTGGGCATCGGTCAGTCGGCCGAAAGTGTAGCTCACGGTGCGCACGAACTGCTCGGCCTGTTCAATGGTGTCGAAACGCGGATCGCGGCCGACATATTCACCGATGCGCCGAATCGACTCGGCCGTCACGACGGGGCCGACATCGTTCAGGATCAGGCAACTGACCGGCGAATCCTCCTGCGCCGCCAGCGCCATGCCGATTAGACCGCCCATCGAAGTACCGAGCCATCGCACATGTTCGACATCAAGTCGGGCGATCAGCGTCACCATGTCGGCCACATACTGCACCACGCCATACAATGACTTGTTTCTGAGCCACTCGCTCTGACCGCGCCCAACCACATCGGGGCAGACCACGCGATACTCATCCGCCAGCGCATCGGCAAGAAAGTCGAAATCGCGACTGCAGCGCGTCAACCCATGCACACAGACCAGCACGCGCGGGTTCAGCGGATCGCCCCATTCGGTATAGGCCATGCGATGCAAACCCGCAGGACTGGCGCATTGAACGATTTTTTGACGCATGACGGCTCCCTCGCTTGTGCAGGTCATAGTCTAGCTCATCGGCCATGCCAGTAACGACGCCGCTGACTCCTTTCCGTGAGAATCTCCAAGCCGGCAGGCTCAAACATCAAACTGATCGCACCGTCCCGATCCGTGCGATACAACTGCGCCCCGCTGTTCCGGTAGCGCTGAACCACGTCGGCGCGCGGATGGCCGAAATGATTCCGGTAACCGACCGGGAATACCACCGTGCGCGCTCCCACCGCAGCGATGAATTCGGCCGTCGACGAGGTCCGGCTGCCGTGGTGTGGCGCAATCATTACATCCGCCCGCAGCATGGCGCGCCGCGGACCGGCGTAGCGCTCCAGCAGCGCACGTTCGGAGAGCGCCTCGATATCCGATGTCAGCAACACACTGCCCTGCGGCGTGCTGATCCTGAGCACGCAGCTCATGTCGTTGGATTTTCGCGGCGCCTCCAGATACTGTGGCTGCAGCGGATGCAGCAGCTCAAAATGCACACCGTCCCATTCCCACGCCTGCCCTTCGGCGCAGCGTAGCGCCGGTACCGGCATGGCCGAAAGCCGGTGCGCATGCGGCAGGGAATTCATGAACCAGCCAACCGTGACCCCGTCGAGTACGGCCTCGGCGCCGCCGGAATGATCCGTGTCCTGATGCGTCACGACCATACCATCGAGTCGCTCGACCCCCTGGGCGCGCAAATACGGCAGGATGATGCGATTACCGCTGTTGGCCGCGGGTGAAAACATCGGCCCCGTGTCGTACAGCAGATCGTGACCCGCAGTCTGGACATGGATCGCCAGTCCCTGACCGACATCGAGCACCCTGACGATTGCGGCGCCCGGCGCTGGCCGCACGGGCGGAAGCGCCAGCATCGGCAACAAGGCCAGCAATCCCAGCCAGCGCGCCGGCATGCCACGCGGCAGCAGCAACCACAAACAGCCCAGCAAGCCTGACAACCAGGCCCAGGTGGGCGGCGCATGCTGCTGCCAGATCGCCCAAGGCCAACTCGCCAGCCAGCCAATGAAATCCATGAGCCAGGATGTCAGCCAGTGTGCCGGTTCAAGAAGAAATCCCAACGGCGGCAGCAGCGCAGCCGCGAGAACCAGCGGGGTCACCAGAAAACTCACGACAGGAATCGCGACCGCATTCGCCAATGGCGAGACCAGAGAGAACTGCTGAAACAGCAGCAACAACAACGGAATCATGCCCAGCGTCACGGCCCATTGCGCCCGTCCCCACTCCAGCAGCCAGTGATGGGCGCCAAGCCGCGCACTGCCGATATAGAACAAAATGCCGACGGCGCCGAAAGACAGCCAGAATCCCGGCGCCAGGACCGCCCAGGGATCGAACAGCAACACCAGCAACAAGGCCAGCGCCAGCACATGGCTCGCGGCGACACTGCGTTGCCTCCATAGTGCAAATGCCACCACACCCAGCATGTACAGCGTGCGCTGTGCAGGCACCGCAAACCCGGCGATCAGGCAATATCCGAGCGCCGCCAGAAAGCCGCCGATCACTGCCGCGCGTTGGGCGGGCATGAACAGCATCAGGCGTGCGCTGCGCCGCCAGGCTCCGCTGACGATCAGGTAGGCCAGACTCGCAAACATTGTCACGTGCAGGCCCGATATCGACATCAAGTGCGTGATGCCCGTTCGGCTGAATAACTGCCACTGGGCATTGTCGATGCTGTGCTGATCGCCAACCGCCAGGGCTGTCAGGATTCCAACATAAGCAGACTCGGGCAGCTGACGCTCGAATCGTGCGCGGATATCTTCACGAAAATGTTCGATCAACGATTTCGGCGTCACGACCAATGCAGCGAGACGCCGATTGTCTTCGGCCGGCCGCACATAACCCGTGGCGCGCAGATTGTTTTCAAGCAGCCAGGCTTCGAAATCGAACCCCTCGGGGTTCAGATTGCCATGCGGACGCTTGAGTCTCACGGTAAGCTGCCAGCGCTCGCCGGCATGCACCTGCGGCGCCGCATGAAACTCATCTTCGACCCGCTCATCGACATGGCGGCGCCAGCCGCGGTACCAGGCCAGCGAAATTTTCTGCGGTACGACGGCTTCGGCCTGTTCGACATGAAACGCAAAACGGATGCCGTTCTCGAAGCGCTGCGGCATTTCGAGAACCTGCCCGACGATGCGGATATCGCGCCCCTCGTCGGCTTCCGCGATGGAGTCGGCAAGCCGGTGCTGCGCCATGCCGCCAGCCCAGGCCAAGCCGAGCAGGAAGGCGCCGATCGGCGCAGCAATGCGCAATCTTGAATGCAGTAATGGCAGCAGCAACAGGAGGCAACCCAACATGGCTGACGCGAACAGCAGGTCAGATTCGGGCAAAAATTCGAACTGTTGCAGGCAAAAAACACCCGCTGCAAAACAGAGTGTTGACAAACGCATCAGCGAATTAAAGCAGAAGAACGCCCGATTCCGTTAAAATCAGTGCTTGCCGCACAACCATGGGGCACGCTGACGCAACATGCGCGGCGCGCTCCAAACGTACGTCAGACCGCCTCGTCAGCCAATCCCAAAGCTCTTGCATGTTTCTGGAACCTTTTTCCGATCGCTTCAGCCGACGCATCGTTACCAGCTTCGTCTGGTCTCTGGCAGGTTTCGCTGGCATTCTGGTGATCGGCACCCTCGGCTACCGCTATATCGGCGGCGACCGCTACAGTTATCTCGACGCCCTGTTCATGACCTTCATCACGGTCACGACCATCGGTTACGAGCAGATCATCGACCTGCATCACAACGAAGCCGGGCAGATCTTCACGATGGTCATCGCTTTTTCCGGCATTGGGTTGATGACCTACTTTTTGTCGGCAGTCACAGCCTTCGTGCTTGAATCCGATCTTGACAGCACCCTACGGAGAAGACGCATGGAAAAAACCATCAAGAAATTGCGCGGCCACTATATCGTCTGCGGATCGGGGCGCGTGGGCCGCAACGTGGGTGCAGAACTGGATACGACCAACCGGCACTACGTCACGATCGACGAGAATCTCGAAGCGCTCGAAACCTTGCACGACAAAAAGCCCGGACTCCTGTTCATTCATGGCGACGCCAGCGACGACGACACCTTGATCAGCGCCAATATTGCCGAAGCGCGTGGCGTATTCGCCGTCACCGGCGACGACAGCCGGAACCTCATGATTAGCCTGACCGCGCGTCAAATCAACCCGCAGATCCGCATCGTGGCGCGCTGTCATGAAATGCGCAACGTGGAAAAAATGCGCAAAGCCGGCGCCGACGCCATCGTATCGCCCGACTTTACCGGTGGCATGCGCATTGCCTCGGCCATGATCCGCCCACATGTCGTATCGTTTCTCGACGAGATGCTGTGTTCAGAAAAGAAACTTCGCGTCGAGGAAATCGCGATTCCGGCCACGTTCGAACCGCGCGCACTGGGAACAATGGAATTGCGCAGCAGCGATTACGTGATGCTCGCCGTGCGCACGCACGAAACATGGACATTCAATCCGCCCATGGATTTCATGCTGCAACCCGGATACACACTGATCGCCATGGCGACACCACATGGCCGGCTGGAACTCGATGCGGTTCTATCCTCCGGCGGTGGCAACCTCGAACGCGAGGAATAAACACCTTTCAGGCGTGCTCTGTGCCGCGTGTTCAGCCGTACCCGCTCCGCGGCTTAATTGACCTTGAAGCGACGAATCTCATCGCTCAAGTCATTGGCCAAGCGCTCCATCTGCTGCGCCGTCTCAGCCACCGAAGACACGGCCGAATTATTAGCCTCGGCCATTTGCGCGATACGTTCGATATTGCGTGCGATGTCATTGCTGGCACTGGCCTGTTCGTGCAACGAGAGTGAAATATCGCGCACCGAGTCAACCACTGTTCCGGCCCCTTGCTGCACCTTGCCAATGGCCGCACCGGCCTCGCGCGACATCACCACCCCCTGCGCAACACGCTCGACCCCATTTTTCATGCTACTCACAGCATTCTCGGTGCCGTTCTGGATGGCCTGCACCATATTGCTGATTTCCTGAGTCGAATTCGATGTGCGCTCCGCCAGCTTGCGCACTTCATCGGCCACCACGGCAAAACCGCGCCCTTGCTCACCTGCGCGCGCGGCTTCGATGGCGGCATTCAGAGCCAGCAGATTGGTCTGATCGGCAATATCCTTGATGACTCCAGTGGCCGTCGAAATGTTGGTGGAATGGCGACCAAGCTCTTCAATGATCTGCGCCGATTGATTCACGGTTTCGGCAATGCGTTCCATTTCATGCATTGCATTTTCGACAATCTGCGCACTTTCCACCGAAAGGGCTCCGGATTGCGCCGAAGTTTGTTGCGCCAATTTGGTATTCTCACTGATCTGATCGATGCTGACAGTCATTTGCTCGACCGCCGCCGCCATACCAGTAGCGGCGGAACTCTGCTCCTCGCTGCTGGCAGAAACCTTGGCCGACGATTGCGCCAGATGAGTGGCCGCCATAGAAACCTGCGAACTGGTTTGCTGCACCTTGCGCAAAAGTTCATTGAAGTGTCCGGCCATCTGGTTGAAACTATCGCCAACCATTGAAAGCTCATCCTGACTGTCGAGCGCAATCCGCACCGTAAGATCGCCGTCTGCCATGACGCGCGTCGAATTCGAAAGTTTCTGCACGGTCGCATTGATCGATAGATAAACCCCGATCATCAAATAAGCCAGCAATAAACAGACTGTGGCTGACAGACCGATCTGCCATGCCATCTGGGCTTTCAGTCGTGTCACGCGATTTTGTAACTGGCCGTCGAGCGCCGGATACAAAGTGTCATACAGCTGTGTATAACCGGTATTGATTGCTGCTGTGGCATTGTCGAAAAAGACCTGAGGTTCGACTCCATAGGCGCCGCTGAGGATCTGCTCATTGACCATCTTCACAACATCAGCGGTGACCGTATTCTGATTGTTTGCAAAGCCGTTGAGCCGGTCGGCAAGTTCCGGACGAACCTGTCCAACCTTGCCAAGATTGCGACTCAGATTGGCTAATGTGCGTTGCAGCATGACCAAATGCACTGAGAACTCGGTCTTGTCGTCAGCACTCAGATCCTTGCTGGTCAGCGTGCCGGTCCCCTTTGCACGGACTTTGCCAAGTCGTTCGAGCATCTCCGGAAGCCGGAGCGTCAGCGTATCGATCAGATAAAACGTATCGATATCCGGATCGCCGTTCAAGCCGCCAGCATCGGCCACCTGAATCTGGAATTGCAGCATGCGTTCGACCAATGCACCATGGGATGCAAGGGATTCCGGCACACTCAAGCTCAGCCCCTGGGTACGCAATTTGTCCCAATCCTGGCGAATCCGGCTCCACTCTTCGGCGGTCTGGAATTGCGCGCCAATGCGATCCTGCACCGCGCTTGTGGCCATGCTCGCAGCCTCAACCTCCGCCTGCTTGGCCTGCAGCTTATCCTTCATGGCTGTATTGCCGCCCAAAAATCCCGCGGACAAACCGCGATGCTGCTGCGTCAATTGCACTTGTTTCATCAATGGACGCAACAACTCGACGGCAGCCTGTTCCCGGTGTGTCAGTTGCAGGGTTGCGAACAAATTGCTGGCCAGCGAAGTCAGCAGCAAGCCAATCGCCAGCAGCGCAAAAAATCCCAACAACAGAAATTTTGCCGGATAGCGCAAGCGATTCATGAGCGTGACAGCAGGAGAGAAAAAGATATGCATCAACAGCCCCTTTGTGGAGTCAATGAGTGTTTGACTTCTTATGTGACGATCAAATTACACCGACATTACAGCCACTATATCGGAAATTATAGCTGCAATGTCGCTTTTAATAAAGGCAAATTCCCGACGCTGTTTGCCTGAACAGCAGGCATAAAAAGCAGGGACGTTACTCTGTGGCGCGCAAGACGCCGTCATCAAGCCGCAGGATGCGCTGGGCGCGCGCGGCAAGTTGCAGGTCGTGGGTCACCACGACAAAGCTCGTACCATGGCTCACATTCAAGGCCAGCATGAGTTCGAACACGCTCTCGGCCGTGTGTCGGTCAAGATTCCCGGTCGGCTCGTCGGCCAGCACGCAGGCCGGTTTTGTCACCAGCGCGCGGGCGATCGCGGCGCGCTGACGTTCGCCGCCCGACAACGCACCGGGTCGATGCGACAAGCGATGATCGAGACCGACTTCGCCGAGCATCGCCGCGGCCTGCGCCAAAGCCTCGGCGCGCGGCAGGCGCCGGATCAGCAACGGCATGGCGACATTTTCGAGCGCCGAAAACTCCGGCAGCAGGTGATGAAACTGATACACGAAACCCAGGTGGGTGTTGCGCAGATGCCCGCATTCGGCCTCCGACAGTGAAGTCAGCTCGCGCCCGAGCACGCTCACGCGCCCCGTCGTCGGCCGGTCGAGTCCACCGAGCAGATGCAGCAGCGTGCTCTTGCCCGAACCGCTGGCGCCGATGATTGCGATGCGCTCGGCGCGCCCTACCGCCAGATCGACCTGCTTGAGCACCTGCACCTCGCCCCCCCCCTGGCGGAAAGTCTTGCCCAACCCCTGGCAGGCAATCACCGAACTCGCATCCATGACGATCTCACTCATAGCGCAAGGCCTCCGCCGGATTCACCTTCGAAGCGCGCCAGCTCGGGTACAGCGTGGCGAGCAGCGTCAGGGTGAATGACACGCTGGCGATGATGCCGACATCGGCCCATTGCAGATCCGAAGGCAACTCGGAAATGTAATACACATCCTTGGCGAGAAACTGCATGCCCAGCAGCCGTTCGAGCGCCGGCACCACCACATCGATATTCAGCGCCAGCGCCACACCGCCGGCCACGCCGAGCAGCATGCCCAGCACGCCGATCAAGGCCCCCTGGACGATGAAAATCTGCATGATGCTGCGCGGGCTCGCCCCCAGCGTGCGCAGGATCGCGATGTCGGCCTGCTTGTCGGCCACCGCCATGACCAGCGTGGACACAATATTGAAGGCCGCCACGGCGACGATCAGCATGAGAATCAGAAACATCATGTTCTTCTCGATCGCCACGGCGCGGAAGAAATTTGCATGGCTGCGCGTCCAGTCCGTGACGAACGCATCGCCATCGAGAAAGCGCAGCAACTCGCGGCCAACGCGCGGTGCTGCGAACAGGTCGTCGAGCTTGAGGCGCACACCCGAAACGCGCGCGTCCATGCGGTACAGCTTCTGCGCATCGGCCAGATGCACCAGCGCCAGGCTCGCATCGTATTCATACATGCCGGCTTCGAAGATGCCTACCACGCGGAACTGTTTGAGGCGCGGCAGCAGCGCCGCCGGCGTCACCATGCCTTGCGGCGCAATCAGCGTCACCTTGTCGCCTGTCGTGACCTGCAAGGCGCGCGCCAGCTCGCTGCCCAGGATGATGCCGAACTCGCCCGCCTGCAATGACGTTAGATGGCCGAGACGCATGTGCTTCTCGAAATCGGCGACCTTGTCCTCGGCATCCGGCAGAATGCCGCGCACCATCGCACCGCGCACCTGTTGCTCGTAGGACAGCATGCCCTGCTCCTGCACATACGGCGCCGCCGCCCGGACCAGCGGATGCTGCGCGGCCTGTTGCACCACCACGGCCCAGTCGCGCAACTCGCCGCCCTGTTGCGGCGAGCCGCTGATCTGGATGTGCGAAGCCACGCCCAGAATGCGCGTGCGCAATTCCTTCTGAAAACCGTTCATGACCGACAGCACGACGATCAGCGCCGCCACACCGAGGCCGATGCCGAGCGTCGAAATCAGGGAGATGAAGGAGATGAAACGATTGCCGCCGCCCTCGGCGTCGCGCTTCCTGGCGCGCGTGTAGCGCAGGCCGATCCAGAGTTCATAATTCATCTTGCTATGTTAACGTGAAACCACAAATTTGGCGTCGGGTTCAATGAACATTCCCGTGCGATCGCCTACAAACTCCACTCGCCTGCTGGCCGGCGAGGGGCTGGGGTAAAGGGTGGAACGCTCTAAAAACCTCGTTTCATCATCCCGTTGGTGACGATTGGCAGCATGTGCGTTAACATGCCCGGATGCAGCTCCACCTGATACTTCCCGGCCTGCTCTGGCCGCAGCAGATCCTTCGCGACACCCTCTACGACCTCGAACTGCCCGGCCTCGCCTGGCTGGTCGGCCGCGCGCGCAGCCGCTGGGAGGCACCGCAAAGCCTCGAAACCTGCCTGTGCCAAACCCTCGGCATCGACGCCGAACCGGCCCCACTGGCCGCCCTGCGCCGTCTGGGCGAAGCGCCGCCGGACGCCGCGTGGCAGGACGCCATCTGGATGTGCGCTGATCCCGCCAGCCTGCGCATCGAACGCAACCGCGTGGCGCTGGTCACTGAAGGACTCGACATCACCGACGCCGAAATGCAGCAGATCGCTGCGGCGCTGACGCCGCTGTTCAGCGATCTCGGCGCCTTCCAAGCCGGCCGACCCGGCCATGGCTATCTGCAGCTCCACGCGCAGCCTGACTTCGACACCCCGCCGCCAAGCGCCATGCGCGACGCCAGCGATCTGCTGCCACAAGGGGCAGATGCCACACAGTGGCGCCGCCTGGGCAATGAAGCACAGATCATCCTGCACAACCTGCCGCTGAATGCCGCGCGCGAACAGCAAGGCAAGCCGGCGCTGAACTCGCTCTGCTTCTGGGGCGCCGGCCGCCTGCCCACGCCCAGCTCCCGCGCTCACTCCCGCAGCCATGGTTTCACGCAACTCATCGGCCGGCAGTCGCTGCTGCCGGGCCTTGCGCAGTGGGGCCAGTTGCCCGCGCCAGCGCCCGGCGCCAGCCTGCAGGAACTGCTTGCCAGCAAAACCGCCGCGCCGCTGCTGCTGCTCGACGACCTGATCATCCCGACGCAGCAACGCCACGCCATGTCCTGGCGCATGGCGCTGCAGCGCATCGATCAGGCGTGGCTGCAGCCGCTGCCTGCGGCGCTGGCTTCCGGACGCATTCACAGCCTGCATCTCACAGCGCTGGGCGAACAGGCGCGCCTCGATCTGACGCTGCAGCGCAGTGACCGCCTCAAATTCTGGCGCCGGCCGCGCGCGTTTCACGAGTTTGCCCTAGCCAACAGCCCCAATCGTCAACCAGCTCCCTGAACCATGACCCATATCGTCACCCGACGCCTGCCGATCAAGAGCAGCCTGATGCTCGAACAGCAGGGCGTGCCGCCACTTCTGGCGCGCCTGTACGCCGCACGCGGAATTCAGCAGGCCAGCGAACTCGACACCCATCTCACATCCCTGCTGCCGCCGACGCAGCTGGGCGGCGCCGAAGCCGCCGCCCAGCTGCTGGCCGATGCGATCGTTGCCGGCCAGCGTCTGCTGATCGTCGCCGACTACGACTGCGACGGCGCCACCGGTTGCGC
>JBPOIN010000149.1:0-11954 GCA_052034445.1 Pseudomonadota bacterium
TTTAGACGCCCAACGGCCGACACGGCCCCCTCGGCCATATCAGCACCAAACTGCTTGGCGAAGCGTTCGGCGATATTCTGTTTGACCGTATAGTCGCGAATATCTTCGGCCTTGACAACATCGCGCGCCACCGACTCGACGCTACCAAAGCCATCAGCGAGACCGAGTTCGATGCTTTTTGCCCCGGTCCACATCAGGCCGCTGAACATTTCCGCATTCTCCTTGAGGCGCTTCCCGCGCCCTTTGCGCACCACATCGACAAACTGCTGGTGAATCTCCCCAAGCATCTGCTGGGCATGCTCCTTCTGCCCGGCAGCCAGCGGCGAAAAGGGATCCAGAAACCCCTTGTTCTCGCCGGCAGTCAGCAAGCGTCGCTCGATACCGAGCTTATCGAGTGTCCCGGTAAACCCGAAGCCATCCATCAATACGCCGATGGAACCAACGATACTGGCCTTATCGACAAAAATCTTGTCGGCTGCAACCGCCACGTAATACCCGCCCGAGGCACAAATGTCCTCAACCACGACATACAGCGGAACATTCGGATGCAGGCCACGCAAGCGGCGAATCTCGTCATTGATGATGCCCGATTGCACGGGGCTACCACCCGGGCTGTTGATGCGCAGGATCACCCCTTGCGTGCCCTTGTCTTCAAAGGCCGCTTGCAGCGCCCCGGTGACATGCTCGGCGCTCGCCTCGCCCTTGGCCTGAATTACGCCATTCAACTGCACCAACGCGGTATGTTTCTTGCCATCAACGAATTTCTCCGAAGACTCACCCCAGTCGACGACAAACGCCAGAACGATACCGAGATACAAAAAGCCGAGCAGCTTGAAAAAGATGCTCCAGCGCCGATGTCGGCGCTGCTCGGTCAAACCTTCAGTGGCAATTTTTTCAAGAAGCTTGCGTTCCCAATGCGGGTCGTTCTGCGGCACATCCATTGCAATCATTCTTCCAGGTAAATATGGCCATCGCGCTCAACTACGGCGACGGGCACCAGCCCCTTGCCATTGCAGCGACCGCCACGACATCGACCGCTGTCCGGAGCATAAAGAGCGCCATGAGTAGCGCATATCAAGTATAAACCGGAATGATCAAAAAACCGGCCTTGCTGCCAGTCGAGTTCAACCGACACATGCGCACAGCGATTGAAATAGGCATACACCACGCCACCAAAGCGCACAGCAAATGCCGGCTCTGAAACGCCATTGCGCTCAGCGTCGAAACGCACGCCATCACCGCCATCGACAAGCGCGGCACTCGCGCAAATCAGGCGTGTTGCATTAGCCATGCATGCATTTCAGCCACACTATCCACACACAACAGCGGCGCTTCGGTCTCCAGTACGCTGCGCTCATGTGCGCCATAAGCCACGGCGAGCGCTGCCACATGGGCATTGCGTGCCATCAGCAGATCATGCGTGGTATCGCCGATCATGAGGGTGCGCTCAACCCCCACGGCAAATTCATCCATCAGTTCATGCAACATCTGTGGATGCGGCTTGGAATGGCATTCGTCGGCACAACGCGTCGCATGGAAATACTCACGCAGACCGCTGACCTCAAGCGCACGATCCAGACCCCGCCGACTCTTTCCCGTTGCCACAGCGAGCATGAAATCAGCTTCTCTGAGTGCGCGGATCAGTTCAAACGCGCCGTCAAACAGCAATAGCTCATGATCGCGCGACAAATAATGAAAACGGTAACGTTCCGCGACTTCCGCGTAGCGCACCGGATCAAGCTCGGGAACTGCCTGCCGCAAGGCATCCTGCAGCCCCAAACCAATCACATGGCGCGCACGTGCCTCACTGGGCGGAGGGACATCCAGATCGGCGCAAGCAGCCTGGATCGCTTGTACAATCGCCGCGGCAGAATCCATCAGGGTCCCATCCCAATCGAACACCACAAGTTCAAAGCGTTGCGCCATATTCCCTCTTTTCGTGACGATCCAGATACGCGAGAAAGTCGCGCAATTCCCCGGGCAACGCGGCCTCCAAGGTTATCTTTGGTGCTTCAGCACCCAGCAGCGGATGATGAAAACCCAGCTTCGCCGCATGCAGGAACATGCGCTTCAAGCCGAGCTTATGCAATTCCCGGTTGAGCACAAAGTCGCCATATTTGTCATCGCCGAGCAATGGAAAGCCCAAATGGGCCAAATGCACGCGAATCTGGTGTGTGCGCCCGGTCTTGAGCTCCACCTCCACCAAACTGTAGTTTTTCCAGCGCGCCACAAGACGAACGATGCTGTGCGCCTCCTTGCCCTCAGGCGACACGGTAACTCGACGCTCGTCGTCGCCCGTCAGGTATTTCAGCAACGGCAGCTTGACGTGCTGCTGCGGATTCAGCCAGCGCCCTTTGACCAGCGCCAGGTAGCGCTTGTTGATGCTGCCGTGGCGAAAGGCATCATGCAACTTCGCCAGTGCCGAGCGTTTCTTGGCGACAATCAGCAAGCCGGAAGTTTCGCGATCGAGACGATGAGCAAGTTCCAGCAGGCGCGCTTCGGGACGCTGCCGACGCAACTGCTCGATCACGCCGAAGCTGACCCCACTACCACCATGCACGGCCACCCCAGCCGGCTTGTCGAGCACCAACAGCGCTTCGTCCTCATAAGTAATCTCGAATTCGCGGGCCGGCACAGCTGACGCAGGCGGTGTTTCGGGCTTCGCCGCGATGCGGATCGGCGGCACGCGCACCTGGTCGCCAATCTGCAGCCGGTATTCCGGGCCGATCCGTCCCTTGTTAACGCGCACTTCGCCGCTGCGCAAAATCCGATACACATGGCTCTTCGGTACGCCCTTGCAGACACGCAATAAAAAATTGTCGATACGCTGCCCGGCAGCTTCGTCGCCGATTTCCAGAGAAGTTGCAGAAACTTTGCTTAAGTCCTTCATTTGCAATATACTGCACCATGGTTTGCCGTCCCTCGGCAAGCGTGCTCAGCGACCCGAAGAGGCGTTGACGGCGCGCCGGAGACGTTGTCGGAACCTGCTTCCGCCGGGATTATTGGCAGTTCGATTCGGCCCAAGCATATGTTCGTATCCGACAGTGAGCGATGTTGTGTCAGTGACATCAGTGGTCAGTGGTGACAATGGCGTTGAAGCGGTGTTTTTATCGTACCCAGCATGTCGGGCACCAACACCCACCCCCAACCACCGCATCAGGAAATCAGAAATGATTGATGGTGCGTTGAAACTGGTGCGAGATTATCGCCCATCGCCCAGCAAACCCCAAGGTTATTTCGCTCACCAGAAGCAGCGATGATATTTTTAACTGTTATTTGCGCGCACCGAGCACCGCATGAATGCCCGACTACCAGATCACGCCGACGGAATGGCGCGATCTGGCAGCAGCTGTAAAACGAATTCGACAAACATGATTGCCTGAGGCAACAGACACCACATGCCCTTGATCCCGCAATTCTGAAACAATTCACCTGATTCCGCATAACGCGGAGCCAGGTGGGCTGTGTCGTTCAATGTCGAATTGGTTTTGCCCGTGCCGTGCGCGCGGGAGAGAACATGAAACGCATGCTTTTCAATGCAACGCAGGCCGAGGAACTCCGCGTTGCGATTGTCGATGGTCAGAAACTGATTGATCTCGACATCGAATCAGCCACCAAGGAACAACGCAAGAGCAACATCTACAAGGCCGTCATTACCCGCCTGGAGCCCAGCCTGGAAGCGGCCTTCGTCGATTACGGTGCCGACCGTCACGGCTTCCTGCCGTTCAAGGAAGTCTCGCGCGCCTACTTCAAGTCCGATATCGACCCCGGCAAGGCGCGCATCCAGGACGCCCTGCAGGTCGGCCAGGAAATCATCGTCCAGGTCGACAAGGACGAACGCGGCAACAAGGGTGCGGCGCTCACCACCTTCATCTCGCTGGCCGGCCGCTACTTGGTGCTGATGCCCAACAACCCGCGCGGCGGCGGCGTCTCGCGCCGCGTCGAGGGCGAGGACCGCCAGGAACTGCGCGACATCATGGATCGCCTGGAAGTGCCCCAAGGCGCCAGCCTGATCGCGCGCACCGCCGGCATCGGCCGTACGTATGAAGAACTGCAGTGGGACCTCAACTACCTGCTGCAATTGTGGAACGCCATTGAGGGCGCAGCCAACTCGCAAAGCGGCGCCTTCCTGATCTACCAGGAATCCAGCCTGGTGATTCGCGCCATCCGCGACTATTTCCACGCCGAAATCGGTGAAATCCTCATCGACACCGACGATGTCTTCGAGCAGGCACAGCAGTTCATGTCGCACGTGATGCCGGGCACCGTCTCGCGCGTCAAGCGCTATCACGACGACGTGCCGCTGTTCTCGCGCTTCCAGATCGAGCACCAGATCGAATCGGCCTACTCGCGCCAGGTGACCCTGCCCTCCGGCGGCGCCATCGTCATCGACCACACCGAAGCGCTGGTCTCGGTCGACGTGAACTCGGGCCGCGCCACCAAGGGCGCCGACATCGAGGAAACCGCCTTCAAGACCAACTGCGAAGCCGCCGACGAAGTGGCCCGCCAGCTGCGTCTGCGCGACCTCGGCGGCCTGATCGTCATCGACTTCATCGACATGGAAAACACGCGCAACCAGCGCGAAGTCGAGAATCGCCTGCGCGACGCTCTGCGCTTCGACCGCGCCCGCGTGCAGACCGGCAAGATCAGCCGCTTCGGCCTGCTCGAACTGTCGCGCCAACGCCTGCGCCCGACGCTCGCCGAAACCAGCTACATCCCCTGCCCGCGCTGCAATGGCACCGGCCACACGCGCTCGACCGAATCCTCGGCGCTGCACATCCTGCGCATCCTCGAAGAAGAGGCAATGAAGGAAAACACCGGCGCTCTGCACTGCCAGATGCCGGTCGACGTCGCCACCTTCCTGCTCAACGAGAAACGTACGGACATCGCCAAGATCGAAATGCGCCATCGCGTCAATCTGGTGCTGATCCCCAACATTCATCTCGAGACACCGCAGCATTCGATCGTGCGCCTGCGTCACGACCAGCTAAATCAGGAAGATGTCACGCTGCCGAGCTACAAGATGGTTGAAGGTCCGGCTGAAGAATCCTACACGCCACCCTCGGCGCAAACCGACGGCAAGCCTGCGCGTCCGGAAGCAGCCGTCAAGGGCATCACGCCCGACCAGCCTGCACCAATCGTCGAGCCCAAGCCTGACCTATCGACCGCAACGGGGCCCGCAACAACAAGCGATGGGGTCGGCTTCTTTGCCAAGATCCTGTCTTGGTTTGGTGCCGGAAAGACACCCGCCACACCCGAACCGATCGAAGCCAAGCCTGTCGAGCGGCCGCGTCGCGAACAACGTGAATCGCGTGGCGACTCGCGGCGTGGCGGTCGCAATCGCCAAGGCCGCGACAAATCGGAACGCAATGACCAGCGGCCAGCGCGCAATGAAAGCCAAGGGGCAACCGAAAACAAGGCTGAACCCCAAGCCAAGCCGCAACGCAGCCGCGGTGAAAAGCGCGAAGATCGGCCGGCCACCGAACCGCGTGAACCCAGGGAACCGCGCGCACCGCGCACTCCCAAGCCGCAAGAGCCGGCCAGCCAGTCCGCCGATGCAAGCATCACCAGCAATAACCTGGAAGTGGAAACCGGTGAAACGCAACAGCCGTCCCGCGAAGGTCAGCGCCAACGCCGTGGGCGTCGCGGTGGTCGAGGCGGCGAACGGGGTGAACGCAATCCGGCGGGCCGGGAAATTGACTCCACCGCCGCGACCTTGGAGTCGAATGATTTTGCAGCCACGGCAGTAGGAGCCGCGGTTGATACAGCCGCCGAAGCAGCCACTCCGACACCTGTAACCACCAGCAGCACGGTGCCGCCAGTTGGCGCGCCCCACAACGCGGCGACCGCAGCCACCCACACCAGCAACGTTGTTGCTGCCGAGCAGTCTGTCGCCCCGCAACGGGAGACACGGCCCGATCCTGTCGTCGAGCCGGTAGCACCGATGGTTGAGATCGCCGCTGCGGTCCCCCTGGCTCAAGTCGAACCAGCAGCAAAGATTGATCTATCGGCCTCGCTGGAACAGGTCGGTCTGATTCTTATCGAAACCAGTCATGATGCGAACAGAACCTCGGCGATCAGCGCCCCCCCTCAGCAACGCGGTCGCAAGCCCCGTCCGGTCGCCATCATTCCCGATGAGCCGTTGCAGATGGTGGAAACCAAACAGGATCAGGCTCACTGACCACTGATTGGGAACGAGAAAAAAGAAACGGACGCGAAGCGTCCGTTTCTTTTTGTGATCGCTGCGCTCTGAAACACGCAGGATCTGCCGCACCGATTCCAGACATCAGGCAGGAATCTGCCATGCTCCTGAAAAGATTTTCTCTGCCCACAACAGGCCGGCAATTGTCTTGCCATCCGTAATCTCGCCATCACGAATTGCGAGCATGGCATCGGCAAGCGACAGCTCGATCACTTCAAGAAACTCCCCCTGCTCAAGCGCACTGCCAATGAAGGAAAGACCGAGAGCAAGAAAGATTTCGATACGTTCGTTTGAGTATCCGATGCAGGGATGCATGGTTCCCAGGTGGCGCCAGGATTTTGCCCGATAGCCGGTTTCCTCGCGCAATTCGCGACGTGCCGTATCCAGCGGCGGCTCGCCATGATCGATCTTGCCCGCCGGGAGTTCGAGAAAGACCTGTCCAACGGGGTAACGAAACTGGCGTTCAAAAAGCAGCTTGCCGTTATCAAGCGCTGCCAGCATCACGACGGCACCCGGATGCACAATATGCTCCCGCACGCTCTGGCTGCCGTCAGGCAGGCGCACGACATCCGACTGAACTTTAAGCAGGCAACCGCTATAGACTTCTTCTCCGGACAGGCGAACCTCAATCAGATGTTCGTCATCCATACTGCAGCGGCTCGGGAAGAAGGTCGCGCTCTAAGACGACAGTGCAGCACCTGATGTCAGAGCGAGCTCATCAGGACAAAGGTGCAGAGCAACATGAGTTTCTGCGGGAATACGCCAAGCAGAGCCACCGCGACACCGTTCAGGGACAGCAGAACACGCATGTCGAAGCCGCCTTCAAGGGGTACTGCGTCGCTGGGTTTATCCGCATACATGACCTTCACAACGCGAAGGTAATAGAAGGCGCCAATCAGCGAGAAGATCACGGCGATCACGGCAAGCCACATCTGGCCGGCAGCCACCACCGTCAGCAATACCGAGAATTTGGCCCAGAAACCGATGAAGAAGGGAACACCCGCCATCGAGAACATCAGGATCGCCATCATCGCAGCAAACCAGGGGCTGCGCTGATTGAGCCCCTTGAAGTCTTCGACATTTTCCGCTTCATGACCGGCACGCGAAAGCAGCAGGATCATGCCGAAGGTGCCAAGCGACATGAGCACATAGGCAATGCTGTAATACATCGCAGAACTGTATGCGGCAACGGCGCGATTCGGGTCAACCTGCCCCCCCGCAACACCACTCATCAAGCCCAGCAGCATGAAACCCATGTGCGAGATTGCCGAATAGGCCAGCATCCGCTTGAGATTGGTTTGCGCAATTGCAGCGAGATTCCCGATGGCGATCGACAACACGGCCATGATCATGAGCATCAATTGCCATTGGTCAGCCAGTTCGAACAGGCCATACACAAGCAGGCGAAGGGCCATTGCGAATGCTGCCAGTTTCGGTGCCGAACCAATGAACAGCGTGATCGGCGTCGGGGCTCCATGATAGACGTCGGGAATCCACATGTGGAAGGGTACGACGCCGAGCTTGAACGCCAGCCCAGCCAGCAGGAAAACGAGGCCAAAGACCAGAATCATCTTGTTGGAAACGCCTTGATAGATTGCCTGCGCAACTGCGCCGATTTCAAGAGTTCCGGTCGCACCATAAATCATCGACATGCCATACAGCAACAGACCCGATGCCAGAGCTCCCAGCACAAAATACTTCATGGCGGCTTCGGTAGCACGGGCCGAATCACGGTCAAGGGCAACCAAGGCATACAACGACAAGGACATGAGTTCCAGCCCCAGATACAGGGTCAGGAAGTGACTCGCCGAGATCATCACCATCATGCCCAGTGTGGCAAACAGCACCAGCAGGTAATACTCGGCCTTGTCGAGACTGCGCGCGGCAAGATAGCTGCGGCTATACACCAGCATGATCAGGACTGCGACATAAACCAGCAGCTTGAGGAAGTCGCTTAGCAAATCATCGACAAACATATTGCTGAAAGTCAGCACAACCTGGCCATCGGCGGTCATGAAGGTGAAGATTGCGCAGCCGATCAGCGTCACCTGAGTCAGGAAAGCGATCAACCAGCGCTGGGTTGCTGGCAGCACAAGGTCGACCAACAGAATCACACACGCCATCACAAGCAGGAAAATCTCCGCTGCGGCGGGGTAAAAATCAGGCATGACGAAGTTCATGTTCATATCTCTTTAGCCGGGCCCACGACAATCAGAGCTTGCTGATCGCCACATGCTTGAGCAAGTGGTCAACCGATGCATGCATCACGTCGGTAAAGGGGAACGGGAATAGGCCCATGCCGAGCACGCAAAGCGCCAGCACCCCGAGGATGAAAAATTCACGGCAATCCAGATCGGTCATTTCGGCAACGTGGTGATTGGTCACCGCACCGAAGACCACGCGCTTGTACATCCACAGCGTATAAGCCGCGCCGATGATCAAGGTCGTGGCGGCCGCAAAACCGGTCCAGAAATTGAACTTGACGGCACCAAGCACCACCATGAATTCGCCCACGAAACCCGAGGTCGCCGGCAAACCGGAATTGGCCATTGCGAAAAGCAGGAACAACGCAGCGAACTTCGGCATGGTATTCACGACACCGCCGTAATCGGCAATCTGCCGACTATGTACGCGGTCATACATCACTCCGATGCAAAGGAACATCGCGGCCGAGACAAAGCCATGCGAGATCATCTGCACCAGCGCCCCCTCGATGCCGAGCTCGTTGAAAATAAAGAACCCCAGTGTCACGAAGCCCATGTGCGAAATCGAGGAATATGCCACAAGCTTTTTCATGTCGCCCTGCACCAGGGCAATGAATCCGATATAAATCACGGCAATCAGCGACAAGGCAATCATGAAACCAGCCATCGCATGGCTTGCATCCGGCAGGATCGGCAACGAAAACCGCAGGAAGCCATACGCGCCGAGCTTCAACATGATGGCCGCCAGCACCACCGAGCCACCCGTCGGGGCCTCTACGTGGGCATCGGGCAACCAGGTATGCACGGGAAACATCGGCACCTTGACAGCAAACGCCACCAGGAAGGCGACGAACAGCAGATTCTGTGCCGTCATGCCAAGCGGCAGCGCATGCCAGTCGAGAATATTGAAGCTACCCGATTGCAGGAAAAGGTACATCAGTGCCAGCAACATCAGCAGCGAGCCCGCCAGCGTATAAAGGAAGAACTTGAAGGCTGCATACACGCGATTCGGGCCACCCCAGACGCCGATGATGATGTACATCGGAATCAGCGATGCCTCGAAGAACACATAGAACAGGGCGGCATCGAGCGCGCAAAAGATGCCATTCATCAGACCCGACATGACCAGGAATGCGGCCATGTACTGCGCCACCTTGTTTTCAATCACCTTCCAGGCGGCAAGGACGACGAAAATCGTGATGAAGCTGTTCAACAGGATGAACAGCATCGAAATGCCATCCACGCCCAAATGATAATAGATATTGAATTGCTGGATCCACGGTGCGACTTCCTCGAACTGCATACCGCTCGATGACACGTTGAATCGCGTGTACAGCGGAATCGTAACAAGAAAACCGAGCACGGCCGAGATCAGTGCAGCGACGCGCGCAAAACCCGGGTTGCGATCGGAGCCGAGGAGCAATACCAGCGCTGCCCCGGCAATCGGGACCCAGATGGCAAGGCTGAGCAAATTGGAACTCATTGGGACACTCATCCTATCGAGCGCTGAACAGGCTAAACCACAGCGAAATTGGGTTGAACATCAGAACCAGCATCACGGCCAATCCAAAGATCATCATGAACGCATAGTGATAAATATGGCCGCTTTGCACCAGACGGCTCAGCCTTGCGATCCAGCCGACAACCTTGGCGGAACCATTGACCAACAAACCGTCAATCAGCACCTGATCGCCACCGCGCCACAGGATGCGCCCTGCGGCGCGGGCGCCGCCGGCAAACACCAGTTCATTGAACTTGTCGAAGTAATACTTGTTTTCCAGCAAGCCATGGATAGTCCAGCAGGTCTTCTTGATCGCTGCCGGAATATCCGGTCGCACCAGATAGAAATACCAAGCGACAACCACACCCGCCAAGGCCAGGAAGAACGGCAATTGCGTGAACCCATGCAATGCCATGCTTGCGGCGCCGTGGAACTCTTCTTTCATGTGCGCCAAGCCATGGTGTTCGGGAGCGATGAAGATGGCCTTGCCGAAGAACTGTCCGAACAGCATCGGATCGATCGTCATGTAACCGACGACTACGGAAGGAATTGCCAGCAGCACGAGCGGCAACCATATGACCCACGGCGATTCGTGCGGAGCGCCTGCATGGTGATCGTCGTGATGCGCAGCATGATCGTCATGCGGCGCCTGGTCATAGCGCTCTTCGCCGTGGAATACCAAGAAATACATGCGGAAGGAATAGAAAGCCGTGACAAACACGCCAGCAACGACGGCGAAGTATGCAAACCCGGAGCCGGGGATATGCGACAACTTGACCGCCTCAATGATCGAATCCTTCGAATAGAAACCCGACAGGAAAGGCATGCCGATCAGCGCCAGCGAACCGATCAGGGAAGTAATCCAGGTGATCTTCATGTGCTTCCACAACCCACCCATATAACGGATGTCCTGGTTGTGATGACACCCCATGATCACCGAACCGGCCCCCAAGAATAGTAGCGCCTTGAAGAAGGCATGCGTCATGAGATGGAACACGGCGATCGGATACGCCGAGACACCCAGCGCAACCGTCATGTAACCCAGCTGCGACAGCGTCGAATACGCCACGACGCGCTTGATGTCGTTTTGCACGATGCCCAGGAAGCCCATGAACAAGGCCGTGATTGCACCAATCACGAGCACGAAGGACAAGGCAGCCTCGGAGAGTTCGAACAGCGGCGACATGCGCGACACCATGAAGATACCTGCAGTCACCATGGTCGCTGCATGGATTAGTGCCGAAATCGGCGTCGGGCCTTCCATCGAGTCCGGCAGCCAGACATGCAGCGGGAACTGCGCCGATTTTCCCATGGCACCAATAAACAGGCAGATACAAATCACGGAGATCAGCGCCCATTGTGCGCCGGGAATCAGTTCGACATTCCAGCCCACGAGGTTATGCGCCTGCGCAAACACTTCGACATAGTCGAGCGTACCGGCATACTTGGCAATCAAACCGATGCCAAGCAAAAAGCCGAAGTCGCCCACGCGATTCACCAGAAAAGCTTTGAGATTGGCGTAAATCGCCGTCGGACGCGTATACCAGAAACCGATCAGCAGGTATGAAACCAGGCCCACCGCTTCCCAGCCAAAGAACAACTGCATGAAGTTGTTGGACATCACAAGCATCAGCATCGAGAAGGTGAACAACGAGATATAGCTGAAGAAACGCTGATAGCCCGGATCCTCGGCCATGTACCCAATCGTATAGACATGTACCATCAGCGACACGAAGGTCACCACCAACATCATCATCGAAGTCAGCGGATCGATCAGGAAGCCGACACTCAGACGCAAACCGCCACTCTCGATCCAGGTATACAGGTCACCGTTGAACACATGGCCAGCACGCACATCCTGGAAAATTACGCAGGAAGCAATGAAGGAAATCAGCACCCCGAGAATGGTCACCGTGTGGGCACCATTGCGACCGATGTCCTTGCCGAACAGACCTGCCAGAATTGCGCCGAACAATGGCGCCAACGGCACGATTACATAAAGTGTTTGAATATCCATCGTGGTGACCTATCCCTTGAGACTGTCGAG
>JBPOIN010000178.1:0-30786 GCA_052034445.1 Pseudomonadota bacterium
GCCTGAGCAGAACCGGCGCAGAAAACTTGCTCAGTCACCATTCCACTCGCTGCCTGGTCATCCCCAAGGTAACAGAATGATCTTGCCCGACACCCGACCGGCGTCGATGGCCTCATGCACGGCGCGCGCATCGGCGAGCGGACGACGTTCGGCGATCAGCGGCTGAATCTCGCCCTTGGTCAGCCAGCCCAGCAGTAGCTGCAGATCGGCCGCAAATTCGGCCGGTTTCTTGCGCCGGCGGGTCGAAATATTGTAGAAGGTGGCGCTGCGACCGTCGTGCGGTCCCCAGTGCCACCACAAAAAGAGCTTGGCGAACCCCCACAGTACGGAGAACAGCGAGTCCTCGTTACGGGCAATCTTTTGCGCGCCATAGGCGACCAGACAACCGCCCGGACGCAGGCATTGCATGGCGGCTTCCCACTGGCGGTGGCCGCCGATCGCATCATAGACGGCGGCCACGCCGCCCTGGCTGAGTTGCTGCACGCGCGCAACGAGATCGCTGTCGCGGTAGTCGAGCGGTTCGGCGCCGTAGCTTTTGACGAGATCGAACTTGGCCGGACTGCAGGTGCCGATCATGCGCAAACCCATGCGCCGGCCCAGATCGAGCAGCGCGGTGCCGACCGCGCCGGAAGCGCCCTGGATCAAGATCGTATCGCCGCGTTTGAGCGACACCACGCGCACCAGCATCTGCTGCGCCGTGAGATAGGACAGCGGCAGGCACGCCGCCGCCGCGGGATCGACATCCTGCGGCATGGGCACGAGGCTGCTGGCCGGACGGATGCAGTACTGGCTGTAGCCGCCGATCACGGGCATATCGACGACGCGCTGGCCGATCTGCCAGCCCGTCACGTCCGGCCCGAGCTTGTCGATCGCACCGGCGAAGTCGTAACCGAGCGTGAACGGTGGCTTGTCCTTGACATCGGGATAATTGCCGCGCCGGATCGCGGTATCGGTAAAGCCCGTGCCGGCCGCCAGCACCTTGACGCGCACCTCGCCCGACCCCGGCTCGGGAAGCGCCTCGGTGGTGCGTAATTCGAGAACCTCGGGACCGCCCTTGGCCGTGACGACGACATGTTGATAACCCACTGCGAGTCTCCCTCTTAAGCGGCGCGCGCCGCAGCGGCGTACAATGCCGGACCCGGCAACGTCTGCCCGAAACGGCGAAAAATACCATGGAACAGGTGCGCATTTCCAAACTGATGTCCACGCAAGGGCTCTGCTCGCGCCGCGAGGCGGACTACTACATCGAGCGCGGCTGGGTATATGTCGATGGTGTGCGCATCACCGAACTCGGCGCCAAGGCCTTCCCGAACCAGAAGATCACCCTCGACAAGGCGGCGCAGAACACCCAGCAGGCGCGCATGACGATCCTGCTCAACAAGCCGATCGGCTTCGTTTCGGGGCAGGCCGAACACAACTACAAGCCGGCCGTGACGCTGATCAACGCCGATTCGCGCGACTCGCGCGACCGCGCGCCACAACGCTTCAACCCCGCGCACCTCAAGGGCCTGGCGCCGGCCGGCCGGCTGGATATCGACTCGACTGGGCTGCTGGTGCTGACCCAGGATGGCCGTATCGCCAAACTGCTGATCGGAGAGGACTCGGGGATCGACAAGGAATATCTGGTGCGCGTCGAAGGCAAGCTTTCCGAGCGCGGCCTGGAACTGCTGAACCATGGCCTGAGTCTCGACGACAAGCCGCTCAAGCGCGCCCAGGTCAGCTGGCAGAACGAAGACCAGCTGCGCTTCGTGTTGCGCGAAGGCAAGAAACGCCAGATCCGCCGCATGTGCGAACTCGTCGGCCTCAAGGTTGTCGGCCTCAAGCGCATCCGCATCGGCAAGGTCATGCTCGGCGACCTGCCGCTCGGCAAGTGGCGCTACCTGCGCAACGACGAGCAGTTTTAGGGTTTAGCCAGCGTGACCATGCCGCACAGAACAATAAATTTGTCATTCCCGCGCCCGCGGGAATCCAGTACGTTCATGGATCCCCGCTGGCGCGGGGATGACACGTATCCAGCCGGGATCGCTTGAAGTTCACCATGCCCCGGCTGCTGATCGTCTACCACACGCAGAGCGGCAACACCGGCCAGCTGGCCGCCGCCGTGCTGCGTGGCGCGCAGACGGAAAGCGGCGTCGAAACTGTTCTGCAGCGCGCCTTCGACACCCGCATCGACGACCTGCTGGCCTGCAACGGCCTGCTGCTCGGCACGCCGGAGAATTTCGGTTTCATGTCCGGCGCGCTGAAGGATTTCTTCGACCGCACCTACTACCCCGCCGAAGGCAAGACCGTCGGCCTGCCCTACGCCAGCTTCATTTCGGCCGGCAACGACGGCGCCGGAGCGGTACGCCAGATCGAGCGCATCGCCACGGGTTACGGCTGGAAGCGCATCGCCGAACCGGTCATCGTGCGCACCAGCATCACGGCCGAGGATCTCGTACGCTGCGAGGAGCTCGGCGCCGCCATGGCCGCCGGTCTTGCGCTCGGCATCTACTGAAACCCAGGCTCCCCGAGGAGTTCCCATGTCCCACCTGTCCGCCATCCGGCGTCCTTTTACCCTCACCCTGTGCGCTGCTGCGCTGCTATGCGGCGCAACTCTGGCCGCCGCTGCCGAACCCGCGCCGAAACTGCCCAAGCGCATCAACGCCAAGGCCAATCCGCAGCTTTCGCGCATCGACGCCGGGCTGAAACAAATCGAGCACATCGTCGTGATCTACGCCGAGAACCGCAGCTTCGACCATCTGTACGGGCTGTTCCCGGGCGCCGACGGCATCGCGCGCTCAGGCCGCACGGCGTTGCGACAAACCGATCACGACGGCAGCGTGCTGGAGCGCTTGCCGCCAGTCTGGAACGACCGCGATGGCCAGTTCCCTGCTGAAATGCCAGGGCGGCCGTTCCGCCTCGACGCCGAGCCCTTCAATCTGCGCCTGGAAACCAGAACGCCCGACCTGGTGCATCGCTACTACCAGCACATCGAACAAATCAACGACGGCCGTCTCGACCGCTACGCCGCCATGTCCGACGCCGGCGGCCTGACCATGGGCTATTACGACGGCTCGGCGCTGCCGATGTGGAAATACGCGCGCGAATACGTGCTGGCCGACCATTTCTTCATGGCCGCCTACGGCGGCTCGTTCCTGAATCACTTCTGGCTGGTCTGCGCCTGCACGCCGCAGTTCGCGAATGCGCCCGAACATCTCAAAGCCCAGCTCGACGCCGACGGCAAACTCAAACGCCATCCCGATTCGCCGGCCAGCGCACTGCAAGGCCCGCCCAAGCTGCTCGACGGCAAACTCACGCCCGACGGCTACGCCGTGAACACCGTGCAGCCGCCGTATCAGCCCAGCGGCATCCTGCCGGCCGCCAGCGGCGACCGGCGCCTCGCCAACCCGGCCGGCCATCCGCTGCCGCCGCAAACCGCGCGCACCATCGGCGACACGCTCTCGGCCAAGGGCATCCGCTGGGCCTGGTACGCCGCCGCCTGGAACGCCGCACTGGCCGATGGACAGCAACCCGCCGACGCCCGGCGCAACGTGATCTACGGCCACGCTCCCGGACAGCCCAGCCTGCAGACGCATCACCAGCCCTTCAATTACTTCACCCGTTTCGCCCCCGGCACGCCGGCGCGCGCCGAGCATCTCAAGGACGGTGAAGAATTCCTGCACGCCATCGCCAACGGCAGCCTGCCGCAAGTCGCCTTCTACAAGCCCGACAGCCGCAACAATCAACACCCGGGCTACGCCAGCCTCCTCGACGGCGAGCGCCACATCGCCGACATCGTCGCCAGGCTGCAGGCCAGCCCACTGTGGCCGAAAATGGCCATCATCGTCACCTACGACGAAAACGGCGGTTTCTGGGATCACGTCGCGCCGCCCAGCGGCGCCGGCTGGTCCGACCGCTGGGGCCCCGGCGCACGCGTCCCGGCCATCATCATCTCGCCCTACGCCCGCAAAAGCAGCATCGACACCACACCCTACGACACCACCTCGATCATCAAATTCATCACCCGCCGCTTCAGCCTCGAACCCCTGCCCGGCGTGCGCAAGCACGTCGGCGACCTGACGAATGCGTTCGAGTTTCCGGGGCATTGAGCGGCCAGCATGCTCACCAAGCAACCGCGCAGAACCTGTTGTTCATGCAGGTCGCTGCGGTGTTACGCCCGGCAGCGCGGCAACTAGCAATCAGCGCTCCTCGCGCGTATGCCACAACCGCAAGACATAGAGGGTGGATTCCTGAATCTCGTAGCGCATTTCATATTGACCTACGAGTAACCGCAGTACCTCACGCGGCTCGAATTCGAACAGCTGTTCGCCGATACGCGGATTGTTCAACAGCATGGTCGGCGCCTTGGTCAGTGCTTGCACGGCGCGCGCTGCAGCCACGGGGTTCACCGGAGCCAGAAACTCATGTAACCGCACCAGATCTGAAAGCGCCTTGCTGGCCCACTTCAGCTGCATCAGTACGGCGCCGGCAAGGGATTCTCGGCGCCGAGACTGTCGGCCCATGCCTGCACGGCTTGCTGGTCGATGACGCGGCCAGCATCCACATCGGCCAGGGCTTCGCGCGTCAGGCGCGCGCGCGCTTCCTCCTGATCGATCCAGGCGGTTAACGCCTGTTTCATGATCCAGCCGCGCGAACGCTCAAGGCACGCGGCCATCTGATCGACCTTTTCTGCCAACGGCAGTGGCACATGGGCCGTCAACACCTTGGTTCCTGTTTGCGCCATGTCATTGTTCCCTTGATAAATGATGGTGAGAATCTGGCGATAGAAGCCGGATCGATTCAAGATGAATCGTAGCGATTAACAATCAATCGGTCAAACCAGAAAACACCAATCAGGAAACGCCACTTACGCCGGATCGCAGCGCAATGAGAAATCTTTTGGCATATGCGGCTCGATTCGAAAACACCGCCAGCCCTTGCCAGCACTGAGCGCTTCACAAGAAATTTTCAACCTGCAAAAAATTCCACAACAACTGCCTTCAACAGCAAGGGCCACAAGCCAGTCATCGACAAAAGTGGAACTCATTTGACATCAACAGGCGAAACTCATCGACCGGCAGGCGCCCTCCCGTTAACCTGCTGGCGGCCACGGCCCTACGCGATCGCCTGGGCCGACCGGGCCTGTGCGCGCAGCAGGTATTTCTGGATCTTGCCGGTCGCGGTGCGCGGCAGCGTGGTGAAGATGTATTGGCCGGGCACCTTGAAGTGCGCCAGGTGGGCGCGACAATAGTCGCGCAGTTCATCCGCGCTCGCGCTTTGGCCGGGCTTGAATTCGATGAAGGCGCACGGCGCCTCGCCCCACTTGGGATCGGGCGCGGCGACGACGGCGGCGGCGAGCACGGCGGGATGGCGATACAGCACGTCTTCGACCTCGATGGAGGAAATATTCTCGCCGCCCGAGATGATGACGTCCTTGGAGCGGTCCTTGATCTTCACGTAGCCGTCGGGCTGCATGACGCCGAGATCGCCGGTGTGGTACCAGCCGCCGGCGAAGGCTTCCGCCGTGGCTTGTGGATTCTTGAGATAGCCCTTCATGGTCAGATTGCCGCGGAACATGACTTCGCCCATGGTTTCGCCGTCCCACGGCACGGGCTGCATGGTCTGCGGGTCGATCACGGTCATGGCTTCCTGGGCGTGGTAGCGCACGCCCTGCCGGCCATTGCGCTCGGTGCGCTGGCCGATGTCGAGTTCGTCCCAGGCTTCGTGCTTGGCGCAGACCGCCGCCGGACCGTAGGTTTCGGTGAGGCCATACACATGGGTGATGTCGAAGCCGATGCGCTCCATGCCCTCGATGATCGCCGCCGGCGGCGGTGCGCCGCCGCTCAGGGCATGCACGGCATGCTCAATGCCCTGGCGCCATTCGGCCGGTGCGTTGATGAGCAGCGAATGCACGACGGGCGCGCCGCAGTAATGCGTCACCCCATGCTGGCGGATGGCCGCGAAGATGCGCTGGGCGTCGATGCGGCGCAGGCAGATGTTCACGCCGGCATTCGCGGCCATGGTCCACGGGAAGCACCAGCCGTTGCAGTGAAACATCGGCAGCGTCCACAGATACACGGCGTGCGGCGGCATGCCCCAGGAGACGATGTTCGATAGCGCATTCAGATATGCGCCACGATGGTGATACACCACGCCCTTGGGATTGCCCGTGGTGCCCGAGGTGTAGTTCAGCGAAATCGCATCCCATTCGTCGGCCGGCGGCTGCCAGGCGAATTCGGCGCTGCCGCCGGCGAGAAAGGTTTCGTAGTTCGTCCCGCCGACCAGGGTTTCAGCACCGTCGTACTCGGGGTCGTCGACTTCGATGAGATGAATCTTGTGCGCCGCGCCGGGCTGTTGCGCCAGAGCCGCACGCACGGTGGGCGCGTATTCGCGGTCGGCGATCAGCACGCGCGCCTCGCTGTGCTGCAGCATGAAGGCAATGGTATCGGCGTCGAGACGCGTGTTGAGCGTGTTGAGTACCGCGCCGCTCATGGGCACGCCGAAATGGCATTCGAACATCTCGGGCGTGTTGTTGAGCATCACCGCCACGGTCGTGCCGGGGCCGCAACCCAGTGCGGCGAGCGCGCCGCCCAGGCGACGGCTGCGCGCATACACCTGCGCCCAGGAATAGCGACGCGCGCCGTGAATCACGGCGATACGCTCGGGATAGATGGCTGCCGAGCGCGCCAGGAAGGTCAGCGGCGTCAGTGCGGCATGGTTCGCGGCATTCTTGTCGAGGCCGCAATCATACGGATTGGTCATGGTCTGACTCCACCCTCAGGTTGCACTGCAGAAGGATTGCATGACTTCATGCTACTGCAAAAACCCGGCCAAGCAGCGTTGGACCCGCTCAAACGCCCTTGCAGCGCTCCTGCATGGCGGCGGGGTTGGCGGCCTGCAATTCCTGCAGCCAGCCATTCAGCGCCGTGCCGAGTTTCTGCACGGCGTCGCGCGTGGCCTGCACGCCGCCGCCGGCATCGGCCGTCGGCGCGGCCATCTGGATCTGGAATGCGCGGCGCGCAATGGCGGCGCTGTTGCGCGCCGGCAGCAACGTGGCGCGCGCTTCGAGCGTCATGCTGCTGGCCGTCTCGCTGCTGAAGACCTGCACGATTTCATCGATGCCCAGCTGCAGGCGGCAGCCCTGCCCCGCCGCCGCGTCGCCCGCCGGGAAGGCCAGGCGGCGCGTGAGGTAGCGCTCGATCAATTCGGCCGGCGGCGCAACCCATTGGCTGTCGGCAAAGCTGTAGCGGCGGCTGCCATCGACATAGGCCAGACGGTATTGCATGGCATTGCTGATCAACCAGGGCCGGGCATCGACTTCGATGCGGCTCAACGGCAGCGCCATAACCTCGCCATTGCCGGGCAAGGCGCCGAGATCGTAGCGCGCCGGCTCGTTCTGACGCACATTGCCGGCGCAGGCGCTCAGCAGCAGGAGCAGGGAAATGAGGGGGAGGATCCGCTTGGGCATGGGCATTCCTGGGCAGGGAGGGACTGATGAGTGCGATCGATACATTACTTGCCGCTCGGCACAAAACCGTGTTCACCCGGACCGGGGCGTGTGGCCGGACGGCCGAACAGCACCGATTGCGGGTTTTCTTCGAGCGTACCGAGCACGCGCTGCAGTTGGTTCGAATTCTTGTGCAGGTCGCTGAGCAGCACATTCAGGCGCGGCAAGGCGCCATGCGCGAGCTCGCCGCTGGTCTGGCCGAGAACGTCATCCAGGCGTTTGCTGGTGCCTTGCAACGAAATCACGAGATTGCGCAATTCGACGGTCAGCGGTGCGGCTTCGCCAGCCGTGCGCTCGACATGCGCCAGCGTGTTCTGCAGATGCTGCATGTTTTCTGGCGACAGCGCGGTCTTCAGTGCAGCGGTGATCTCGGGCAGATCCTTGAGGCCCTCGGAGGCCGCCGCGACATTCTCCAGTGTGCGATTCAGATTGCCCAGATTACGGTCGTTGATGACGCGGTTCAGATTCACCGAGAGCAGACTGATCTGATCGACGATGCTGCTTGCACGTTCGCCGAGCGTATCGAACAGTGTCGGCTGCAACGCGATGCGCGGCAGCGGATCGGCGTCGAGCGGCAGCATGTCCTGGCTCTTGCCGCTGTCTTCGAGCTGCACATACGCCAGCCCCGTGACGCCCTGCGAATTCAGGCGCGCCGTGGTGGACTTGGTCAGCGGCAGTGAAGCATCGACGCTGACATACACGAGGATGTTGCGCGGGTCCTGGGGATCGATGCCGATGTCCACCACCTTGCCGGCGCGAATGCCGCGAAAGCGCACTTGCGCCTGCGGGTTGAGGCCCGTAACGCTGCCATTTGAAACCAGGATCAGATCGCGATTGATCGTCCCGGTGCCGCCGAACCACCACACCGACAAGGCCATGGCGACGCCTAGAAGAACAACGAAGAGACCTGCCGCGAGGGCGTGAGCGCGATTTTCCATGATCAGAGTAAGGTATCCAGCGCATGCGCCTGGCGCTCGCTGTGAAAGAAGTTGCGGATGAAGGGATGATCGACCGCCATGACCTCGTCCATGCTGCCGAACGCGACTATACGCTGCTCGGCCAGTACGGCGACATGGGCGGACAATGCCGCGAGCGTCGGCAGGTCATGCGTCACCAGCACCACCGTGAGGCCGAGTTCGGCGCTCAACATGCGGATCAGGCGCACGAAACTCTCCGCGCGGTCGGGATCGAGACCGGCTGTCGGCTCGTCGAGCAACAGCAATTCGGGCTCCAGCGCCAGCGCGCGCGCCAGCGCCACGCGTTTGACCATGCCGCCGGAAAGCTCGGCGGGCATCAGGTAGGCATGATGCGGCAGCAGTTCGACCATCGACAGCTTGAGCATCACGAGATCGTGAATCAGCGCCTCGTCGAGCAGCTTGAGTTCGCGCAGCGGAAACGCGATGTTGTCGAACACATTGAAGGCCGAAAACAGCGCGCCATGCTGGAACAGCACGCCAAAACGCTGGCGCAAGGCACGCTGGCGCGCCCGTGTTCCCTCGAACAAGCCTTCGCCCAACACGCGAATCTCGCCGCGGCTGGGTTGTGCGAGGCCGACGATCTGGCGCAGCAATGTGGTCTTGCCGCTGCCCGAACCGCCGACCAGCGCAACCACCTGGCCGCGCGGAATCTCCAGATCGAGGCCACGATGCACCCAGATGTCGCCGAAGCGCGTGTGCAGATCGCGCACGCTGATGACGTTCGGCTCGACCACGGCCTCAGCGGCAGAGGCGGCATTCGGGACAACAACCGGCGTGGTTTGTGAATTCATCGCCGTCACATCCCGGGCGGCATGCCGAACGAACGCGTGGCAATCGCGACCACGGCATCGAGCAGGATCACCATGGTGATCGCCGTGACCACCGACGAGGTGGTATTGGTCGACAGGCTCTCGGTATTCGGCTTGATGCGCAGGCCGAAATGGCAGGCCACCAGCGCCACCAGGACACCGAACATCCAGCCCTTGAACAGGCCGATCCAGATGTTGGCGATCGGCACGACCTTGGGCAGGGTCTCGAAAAAGAAACCATACGAGATGTCGAGCTGGATCTGCGCCGAAACCATGCCACCAAGCAGTGCAATCGCCGTGGCCCACACCACGAGCAGCGGCATGGCCAGCGACAGTGCGGCAACCTTGGGAAAGGTCACGCGCAGGCTCAGCGACACGCCCATGGCGGCGAGCGCATCGATTTCCTCGGTGACGCGCATCACCCCGATCTGCGCCGTCATGGCCGAACCCGAACGGCCGGCGACCAGCACCGCGACCAGCACCGGGCCGAGTTCACGGATCAGGCCCATGCCGAGAATATTGACGATGAAGACCTCGGCGCCAAGCTGGCGCAGCTGCAACGCCGAGAGATAGGACATCACGATGCCGATCAGGAAACCGACCAGCGCCGTCACGGGCATTGCACGCACGCCGCTCTTGAACAGGTTGGCCGAAATCTCGTGCCAGGGCAATTCGCGCGGATGGACCAGAATGTGCAGAAAGTCGAGCAGCAGTTGCCCCAGCAGGCGCAGGAAGGCGAACATATGCTGCAAAAACACCAGCAGCAGATTGCCGAACAGCATCAGCGGCAGGAAAGGCGATTCGGGCACTCGCTTGGGCTGTGGCTGCGCATCCGCCTGCGCAATCCGCTCGAAGCTCTGGCGTTGCCCGGCGCGCAAATGCAGATTGGCCGGCAGGGTTCGGCCCCAGCTGCGCCACAACAGCATCGCGCCGGCGCTGTCGATGGTCTCGATGGCCGCGCAGTTCCAGCGCAAATCGCGGCTTCCGCCATGCGCGGTCAGGGCGCGCTGCAACTCGCCGAGCACCGGCGCCAGCCGGTCGAGCGTCCAGCTGCCGGCCAGCACGACCTCGCGCACGCCATCGTCACGCTCGACCAGACGCAGGGTTGGCTCTGCCGAAATGCTCATGCCAGACAATCCGGAAAGGTCATCAATCAGCGCCTTGCGGGCTCTTGGCTGGCGCTGCGCCGGCCGATTTCTCGCGCCGGATCTTGAGTTCCATGCCGAGAGCGCTCCATTGCCGCACTTCCTCTTCGAGCGCCGCGGCCGTCAGCGGCGAGGCCGCCAGCCAGGCGCTGTCGACATGCAGGCGGAAGCCATGTTCGAGAATCAGCGCATCATTGAGAAATATCTGCGCATCGTCGCGCGCCCGGTGTAACAGGGCCGCGATGCGCAAGCAGAAAATCAGCACCCAGTCACGCGCTTCGGGCGGCTCGGGCGCCAGGGTCTGCACGCGTTCGAGCTTGCCGCGATGGCCCAGCACGATGCGCGCGATGCGCGCCTGATCCATTTTCGAGAACCCCGGCATGTCGGCGTTGGCAAGGATGTAGGCGCTGTGCTTGTGGTAGCTCGAATGCGCCACCGAGATGCCGATTTCGTGCAGACGCGCCGCCCAGGTGAGGAACTGGCTGTCGACGGAATCCTCGGCGGCGGTTTCGGGCCGCAGGCGATGCAGCACGGCCAGCGCGGTCTGGCTCACGCGCGCGGCCTGGCGGCGGTCGGCCTCGTAGCGCTGCATGAAATGACCGACCGTCGCCTCGCGCAGATCGTCATGGTGGCAGCGCCCGAGCAGGTCATACAGCACGCCGAGACGCAGCGCGCCTTCCGAAAACACCATGCGCTCGAGTGCGAATTCCTTGAAAATCGCCGACATGATGGCCAGGCCGCCCGGCAGCACCGGCACACGATCGGCACGCAGGCCTTCGAGCTGCAGCGCGCCAATATTCCCGGCCCGCAGCAGCAGATTCTTGAGACGCTCGATGCCGCCGCTGGTCATCATCGGCACGCCATCGCCCGTTGCAGTGCCTGGATCATTCAGTGCGTTGAGTTCGAGCAGGTCGACGATGGCCTTGGCGGTGCCCGAGGAACCAACCGCCTCATCCCAGCCGGTCGCACGATACGCCGCGACGATGGTCTGCAACTCCTTGCGCGCGGCCAGCTCGGCCTCCTTGAAGGCGGTCTTTTCGATACGGCCGTCCGGAAAGAACTTGAGCGTGTGGCTTACGCAGCCCATGTACAACGATTCGAGTTGCAGCGGGTCGAAATTCTGGCCGATGATGAACTCGGTCGAACCGCCGCCGATATCCACGACCAGCTGCTGGCGGCGCGGGTTCGGCAGCGTATGGGCGACGCCCAGATAGATCAGGCGCGCTTCTTCGCGTCCGGCGATCACCTCGATCGGAAAGCCCAGCGCGGCTTCAGCCTGGATCAGGAATTGTGGGCCGTTCTTGGCCACGCGGAAGGTGTTGGTCGCCACGACACGCACGGCGCCAGGCAGAAAACCGCGCAGCCGCTCGCCGAAACGGCTCAGCGCTTCGAGCGCACGCAACTGCGAAGGACCGTCGAGCATGCGCTCGGCTGTCAGGCCGGCCGCCAGCCGCACCGGTTCCTTGAGCGAATCGAGCGGATAGATCTGGTTGCCGACGATGCGTCCGACTTGCAGGCGAAAACTGTTGGAGCCCAGATCCACTGCGGCGATAAGTTCGTAACTCACAATCCCTCCCGGTCGGAACCGCGTATTTTACACGGATGCTGCGGGCATTCGCCGGCTTTCACGGCTCGCCGTCCCATAATTCAGGATGTCAGCACAGGGCATGAAACGCACAGCGCAAGCCCGTGGGCTTGCGCTGCCTGATCATGCGGCGGCGGAAGTACTACCGCGTCGTGGTGACGAAACTGCGTCAGAATTCCGCCCACGCCTCATCCGGGTCGTCCGCATGGGCGGCAGGAACCGGCTTGCGCTGCGGGGCGATGCGTGCCGGCGCAGCGACGGTTGCGCGTTTCTGCGGCGCTGCCGGAACAGTTGCGGCGCCCTCGATACGGAACAGGCTGACTACCTGCACCAGCCCGCTCGCCTGCTCCTGCAGGGATTCGGCGGCGGCAGCAGCCTGTTCGACGAGCGCGGCATTCTGCTGCGTCATCTCGTCCATCTGGCTCACGGCCTGGGTCACCTGCTCGATCCCGCTACTCTGCTCGCGGCTGGCATGCGCAATGTCGGTGACCAGTTCGGCCACCGCATGGAAGCTCGCCACGACGTCATCCATGGTCGCACCGGCATCGGCGACCTGTTTGGCGCCGTCGTCCACCTGGCCCACCGATTCGTCAATCATCGACTTGATCTCCTTGGCCGCCGTGGCGCTGCGTTGCGCGAGGTTGCGCACTTCGCTCGCCACCACGGCAAAGCCGCGCCCCTGTTCACCGGCCCGCGCGGCCTCGACGGCCGCATTCCGCGCCAGACTATTGGTCTGGAAGGCGATCGAGTCGATCACACCGATGATATCGGCGATCTTCTTCGAGCTGTCCTGGATATCCGCCATCGTCGTCACCACGCGCCGGACGATATCACCACCGCGCGAAGCAATGGCATTCGAATCCTTGGCCAGATCGTTGGCCTTGCGCGCATTCTCACTGTTGTTCTTGACCGTCGCATTGAGCTGTTCCATGCTCGATGAGGTCTCCTCAAGACTCGATGCCTGCTGCTCGGTGCGACTCGACAGATCGGCATTGCCGGCAGCAATCTCCTGCGAAGCCGTATTGATGGCCTCGGTCGCTGTCCGGATGCGCCCGATGACTTCGCGCAGCCGCTCGACCGTGGCATTCGTGTCGTTCTTGAGCTCACCGAATATGCCTTCATAATCGGCAGCGACCGTTTGCGTCAGATCGCCCGCCGCAACGCTCTTGAGCACGCGCGCCACATCCTGCAAACCTGCCGAGGTCACTTCGGCCAGACGATTCAATCCGACGGAAACCTGCCGGAAGAACCCCTCCTTGCCCTCCAGGCTCAGGCGCTGTTCGAAATCGCCGCGCTGCGCGCTGTCGACCATATTTGCGACCTCGCGCTCGACGCGCACTTCCCCGGTACGATCCAGCCATTCGGCCACCGCGCCCAGACGCATCCCCTGCTCATTGATGACGGGACTCGCCGATACGCGCAAATGGCAGCCGCCGATCTCGAAATTGGCCGTGTGCGTGCTGGTGAAAGTCGCCAGCAATTGCGCCTGATGCGCCGGGTTCTTGTGAAAACTGTCGATGTCGGCGCCCAGCAACTGATCGGCATTGAAGTTCGGCAACTGCGAACGAATGCCGGCCTCGGCGCCTTTGAGGATGCGTTCGACGGCCTTGTTCACATAGATGATCTTGCGTTCGGGATTGGCGATCATGACGCCCGTGCTGACATTGTCGAGAGCAATCCGGATGCGCAGATTGGCATTCGCGGTTTCACGTTCGGCCTCGATTTTTTCGCGCAGCAGCTTCTGCGTGCGATTCATTTCGGCGCCAATATCACCGAGCTCGTCGCGCGAGCCGATCGCCACGGGTTCGAGGAAATTGCCGTCCGCCATGCGTTTGGCGCCATTCGCCAGCGCCCCGATGGCGTCGAGCAGGCTACTGCGGAAACTCAGGAACAGATAGGCCACCAGCAGCAAGGTGACCACCACAGCGGCAATCGATTTAATGCGCGCCGCCTTGAGACTGGCGACACGTTCACTGGCCAGACGCGAAAACTCGTTGCGTGCCGCATCGTTAAGGCCATATCCAGCATCAATGGCGGCTGAAGCAATTTTCAGCGTCTCATCACTCTGCGCCTGCACCAGCGCTGGCTGCAGCACTTGTTCGCGCAGCAACCTGGTGTAGGCTGACAATGCATCCTTCTGTTTTTGACGTGGTTCCAGAAGTTCGTTGCGCAAACGCTCGTTACTGCGCGTCGCCTTGTCGAGCCCGGCTTCGATATCCAGCTGCGCCTCATCGATCGAACGCAGCAGGGTATTCAAGGTCAGGCGTTCCTCGATACCGAGATTCTTGAGGCCGATGACTTTAAGCGTGACAGCACGCGTGATGCCCGTCGCCTCGATCGAGCGCACGAGCTTGGTGGCCAGCGCTTCAACCAGATAATGGGTTTCGATCTCCTGATCGAGGGTCATGTTCGACTGGTCAGCCACGGAGATGATGAAGTCGCGCACCAATCCGATGGCTTCCGTGTGCTCCTTGAAACTGCTTTCCGGCGTCAGCGTATCAGCGCGCGCCTCCAGCGCCTGCCATGCGCCTTTGATGCGCATCCAGCCTTCGTGCGTGCCGAGATCGCTCCCGACCTGCTGGTCGACACTCTCGACCTCGTCGATGGCAGCCCTGATCTTGCCACGCACCTCCTGCAGGCGCTGAACCGCAGCAGCATTACCCACCAGCGCCTGTTGCGATAGACCGCGATGCAGTTGCATCGACTGGATCATCTGGCGCGCCGGCGCAATCTGCTGCACACCGCGCAACTCACGCTCGGTGAAGGCGATCTGCGCATTCAGCTGGAGCATGTACATGACCAGCAAAAACACGATGGGCAAGAGAAAAATGACAGCAATCGCCAGCATCTTTTGCGGCATGTTGAGACGGTTCAGGATGCGCACTCCGAGGTTCAGCATACAGATCTCCTTGTTATTCCCATTCGACATTGGCGTCGCACGGCCCTGCCGGCAACTGTCCGCATATCCACTCTGCATTCTGGAGTATCTCCGCAATTGTCTGTCGAGGCAAGCCACGCCCAATCAACAGGACAAATACCAGCAACTCAGGCGTTCAATGCCCGAAACCGCCCGTGACGCCCTTGTGGGGACGCGTGAGCCAGACCAGCAGGCTCAGCATGAAGAACGAGAGCGCGGAGTAAAAGAAGAAGTCATTGGTAGCGATCATGTAGCTCTGGGCGAACAGCAGCCGGTCCACGGCCGCATACGCCTGCTCGCTCGCCAGACCGCCGGCCTGCAACTGCTCGACGTATTGATTGCTGAGCGGATTGTGCAAGCTGATGTTTTCGGCCAGCTGGACCCGGCTCGTCGAGGCGAAATGCTCCCAGGCCGTGACGCTGATGGCCGTGCCGATGGCGATGCCCAGCGTGCGCAGGAAATTCGATAGCCCCGAGGCGGCGGCCATGTGGTCGGGCGGAATGTTCGACAGCATCAACGCCTGCACGGGCAGGAAGAAGCAGGCCATGCCAATACCCTGCACCAGGCGCGGCGCGATGACACCCCAGAAATCCACATCGAGCGTCATCAGGCTGTTCCACAGCGAGACGAAACCCATGAGCAGGAAGGCAAAGCTGATCACCAGGCGCAAATTCAGCCGTCCGATGTTGCGGCCGATGATGGGCGCGAGGATCAGCGAAAATATGCCGATGGGCGCAATCGCCATGCCCGACTGGGCCGGCGTGTAGCCCATGACGGTCTGCAGCCAGAGCGGGAACACCACCACCGTGCCGAAGTAGGTCATGAAACCGACCGACAGCAGGATTACGCCGTAACGAAAATTGATGTCGCGGAACAGATGCAGATCGACGAGCGGATGTACCGCCGTCAGGCACCAGGCAACGAAAAACGTCAGCGCCACCAGCGCCACGAGGCCCAGCGCAACCATGGCGCTCGAAGCGAACCAGTCGTAATCGCGGCCGATTTCGAGCAACAGCTGCAGGCAGCCGACGCCGACCACCATCAGCACCAGCCCGACCCGATCGAGCGGCACGCGCAGGATCGGCGACTCGCGGTCGCGCATGAGCAGCCAGATCGCGATGCCACCGAACAGCCCCATCGGGATGTTGATCAGGAAAATCCACGACCAGTGATAGTTGTCGCTGATATAGCCGCCCAGCAATGGCCCACAGATCGGCGCCAGAATCACCGTAACGGCCCAGATGCCGAGCGCCGCACCGCGTCGTTCGGGCGGGTAGCAGCGCACCAGCAGGGTTTGCGACAACGGCACCATGGGCCCCGAAACAAAGCCCTGCAGCACGCGGGCGACCACCAGCGTCGGCAGATTGGGCGAGAACGCCGCCAACGCCGACATCAGCGTGAACGCCAGCACGGACAGCACGAACAGCCGCACCTCGCCGACGCGGCGCGCCATGACGCCCGTCAGCGGCACCGCCACGGCCGCCGCCACCGAATAGGCGCTGATGATCCAGGTGCCCTGATTCGTCGACACGCCCAGCGCACCGGCGATGGTCGGCACCGAAACATTGGCGATCGTGATGTCGAGGATCTCCATGAAATTGGAGAGCGCTGCGGCAATCGTCATGATCACCAGCGCAATCCCCTGCAACGGCGCGGCATCCTGCGGCGCCGCGCTGGCCGACGCGGCACCCGGTTGCGCTGGCGCGGCAGAATTTGCGCTGCTCATCGCCGCCAGGCTCAGTCGGCGCGCAGATTGGCGCTGATGATGGCGTCGATGCGTCCCTGCGCCGCCTTGTCGACCGGCGCTTCGCTGCTGTAGCGCGCCTTGCCGGCCTGTTCGGCAGCCATCGGCGCGGCGCCCAGCGCCAGCCCCTGCTGGTCATGCAAATCGACCTCGACGTGCATCGACAGACCGATGCGCAACGGATGCTCGGCGAGTTCCTGCGCATCGAGTTCGATACGCACCGGCAGACGCTGCACGACCTTGATCCAGTTGCCGGTGGCGTTCTGCGCCGGCAACAGCGCGAACGCGCCGCCCGTGCCGGCTGCAAATCCGGCGACCTTGCCGTGATACTTGACCTCGCTGCCATACACGTCGGCCGTCAGCACCACGGGTTGGCCGATCTGCATCCGGCGCAACTGGCTTTCCTTGAAATTCGCATCAACCCACAACTGATCGAGCGGCACAATGGCCATCAGCGGTACTCCCGCATTGATGCGCTGCCCCACCTGCACGCTGCGCCTGGCGACCTGCCCGGCCACGGGGGCGATCAGGGCAGTGCGCTGCAGACTCAGCAGCACCTCGCGCAAACGCGCGGCGGCGCGCAACACATTCGGATGCTCGCGCACAGCGACGCCAAACGTCAGCGCCTGACCGGAGGCCAGCTGTTCGCGAGCCACCTGCAGGGCGGCCCGCTGGCTGCTCACGGCGGCTTCGGCGTGACGCAATTCCTCGCCCGAAACCGCCCCCGTGCCGGCCAGATTGCGCCGCCGCTGCAGATCGTCCTCGGCGCGTGCGAGCTCCGCCTGACGCTGCGCCAGATTTGCCCCGGCCTGGGCCTGCGCGGCATACAGCGTGCGCACCTCGCGCACCGTCTGCGCCAGTTGCGCCCCGGCCTGGGCCACTGCCACGCGCGCATCGGCCGGATCGAGCTCCAGCAAGACCTGGCCGGCCTTGACGCGATCGGTGTCATCGACATGAATGCGCGTCACGGCGCCGGCCAGCTGCGCCGTGATCTGCACGACATTACCCTGCACATAGGCGTTGTCGGTGTCCTCGACATAGCGGCCGACCAACAGCCAGTACAGCGCGACAGCGAGACCGGCGAGCAGGAACACGCTGCCGATGGTGAGCATGATGCGCCGCCGTCTGGCTGGCGTGGTCGCCTGCTGCACGGGCGGCGCGTAGGGCGCCGGTGCTGCCGATGCTGCCGTAGCGGAAGCGTTGGCGGATTGACTGGCGGCTTGGCTGGAATTTGAACTCATGGTTCCTCCGCGACATTGGGCGCCGCGCCGGGCGTGGAAAAACCACCGCCCAGCGCGCGAACCAGGGTGATTTGCAGATCCAGGCGACGCGCCTGGAGATCGGCGACGACGCGCTGCTGGGCGAGTAGCTGGCCTTCGAGCGCCAGCAGCCCGAGCCGGTTCATGAGCCCCTCGCGATAGCGCAGTTGGCCGATGCGCAGCGCCTCGCGCGCCGCCTGCAGCGCCGCGTTGACGGCGCCCTCCTCGCGCGTATAAGCCGCCGCACGCGTCACCTGCTCGACGACATCCTGCACGGCACTCAGCAAAGCCTGGTTGTAGTGCGCGACGGCCTGCTCGCGATCGGCGCTCCTGAGAGCGTAATTCGCCTTCAGACGGCCGCCGCCGTAGATGGGCAGATGCAGCGCCGGCCCGAGACTGGTGGTCGCGCTGCCGGCATCGAACAACTTGTTGAGGCCGATGGCCTGATAACCGACCAGTGCGGCCAGATTGATGTTCGGGTAGAAGTCGGCTTCGGCGGCCGTCATGGCCTCGCCGGCTGCCGCGATGCGCAGGCGCTGGGCGGCGATCTCGGGCCGCCGCGCCAGCAGATCGAGCGGCAGGCTGGCCGGCAGGTTGAACGGCGGCGTCTGCAACCGTGGTCGAACGCTGCCGGCCGCCAGATCGTCGGCCGCACCCGGCGTCGCCCCCGTGAGGGTCGCGAGCTGCAGGCGGGTGAGCGCCATGGCGGTCTGCAGCTGGACGATTTCCCCCTGCAGCGCCGCCACGCCGGTTTCCGCCTGGCGACTTTCGATCTGCGTATCGAGCCCGGCGCTGGCGCGCTGACGCGACAGCTCGACCAGCGCCTGACGTTGTGCGCGCATGGCGCTGAGGATATCGAGTTGCTCGTATTGACTGGCGAGCACGCCATACAACCGCGCGATGCTCGTCGTGAGCGCCAGACGCGCCCCAGCATGATCGAATTCCGCTGCATCGACCTGATCCTGCGCCGCGCGGATCAGCGCCGCATTGCGCCCCCAGAAATCCAGATCGAACCCCAGGCTGATGCCTGCCTGGCCGATGCTGGTAAACTCGCCGCCGACGCCAAGTGGCGGCTTGGGAATCATGTAATTCTCGGACTGCCGCCCATGGTTGATACTCAGATCAGCATTCACCTGCAGCGCACTGGCGGCGCTTGAAATACCCGCGGCGGCCCGGGCCTGGGCCAGACGCGCCTGCGCGACAGCCAGCGTCGGGCTCTGCGTCAGGGCGCGCGCCATCAGGGCATCGAGTTGCGGATCGGCAAACTCGCGCCACCAATCACTCGCCGGCCAGGCATCGCGCCCGGCGCTGCCTGCGGCGGGCAACGCTGTCACGATGCGTGTGGGCTGCATTGGCGTGGTGTGCTGACCGGGCGGCAAATCGGCGCAGGCGTTGAGCAGCAGAGCAGCGGCCAGCGTCAGACAGACCGACGATGGTTTGCGCCGCGCGCGACGAAACCCAAGTCGTTCAGGCATTGGCAATCATCCGCCGCAAAAGATTTTTGAGCACCGCGACCTCCTGCGCATCGAAACCGCGCAAGTGATGGTTGAGGGTTTCGATCGCCGCCTGATTCATGCAATCAGCCAGCGCGCGCCCCTTATCGGACAACGCCACGAGCAACACGCGCCGATCCGTCTGGCTGCGTTGACGCGCGACAAAGCCCTTCTCTTCGAGGCGGTCGAGCATGCGGGTCATGGCGCCGGTGTCATAGTTCCATTCGCGCGCCAGATCGCCGACCGACTGCGGCTGTTGTTGATCGTGCAAGCTGCGGAAAATCACGAACTGCGCATGCGTCATGTCGAACTCGGCCAGCGCCCGATCCAGGTTGCCGGTCAGCAACGAACGCAGCCGGCTCAGCAGATAGCCGATGCTCTCGTTGAGGGTGTAGTTTTCGGCCGTGTATGGCCCGGCGGCAGTGGACGACTCGGCCTCAGCCCCGCCGGTCCTGCTTGTCGGAGTGTTTTTTTGCATCGCGGCAATTTAATTGCCTAGGCAGATATTGTCAAGGCAGAGAATATCCGCCGCGCTGCAACGCGAAATCTGCGCGCAAAATTTGGTCTCGATGACGGATAATTCCGCCCTTCAGAATGCCGCCAAAATCGAGGACCCGACCATGACCGAATCCCTGTACGACATTCCACTGCAGCGCATCGACGGCACACCGGCCACGCTTGGTGAGTATCGCGGCAAGGTGCTGCTGATCGTGAATGTGGCTTCGGCCTGCGGTCTCACGCCGCAATACACCGCGCTGCAGCACCTGTATACCGAACTGCAGGCGGCCGGTCTGGTGATCGCGGCCTTCCCGGCCAACGATTTCGGCGCCCAGGAACCCGGTAGCAACCACGAGATCGCCGAATTCTGCAGCCGCAAATTTGCCGTGACCTTTCCAATGTTCGAGAAAATCAGCGTCAAGGGCGTCGGGCAGCACGCGCTGTATCGGCTGCTGACCACCGCCCAGCCCGAGGCGCGGCAAAAACCCGGCAGCAGCTTCCGCGCCCAGCTTGCCAGCCACGATTTCAGCCCGGCGCAGCCGAACGACATCCTGTGGAACTTCGAGAAATTCCTCGTCGACCGCAACGGCAATGTCTGCGCGCGCTTCGCCCCCGATGTGACGCCCGATGACGCGCCACTGCGTGCCGCCATCGACGCGGCGCTGCGCGGCTGAACCAACCCCGGATCGCTTTGCAGACGATCGAAAGCTTCGCCAGCGCGCCGATGTGGGCGGGCGTCATCCTGTTCGTGCTGACCATGCTGGCGCTCGATCTGTTCGTTTTCGGCGGCCGTCAGGCGCACCGGGTTTCGACGCGCGAGGCGCTGGGCTGGGTCACGGCCTGGACGCTGCTGGCGCTGACATTTGCCGCGCTCATGTGGGCCCATGTCGACAGCGAACTCGGGCGTGAAATCGCCAACCGCAAGCTCATGGAGTTTCTGACCGGCTACCTGATCGAACAATCGCTGTCGGTCGACAATCTGTTCGTGTTCCTGATGATTTTTGGCTACTTCGGCGTGCCTGCCGAACTGCAGCGCCGCGTGCTGCTGTACGGCGTGCTTGGCGCCATCGTGCTGCGCGCGACCATGATCCTCGCCGGCCTCTGGCTGATCGGCCAATTTTCCTGGCTGATGTATGCGTTCGGCCTGTTCCTGATCGTCACCGGGCTGAAGATGCTGATCTTCGCCGAACACCAACCCGACCTGGAAAAGAACCCCTTGCTGCAGTGGCTGCGCGGCCATCTGCGCATCACGCGCGGCTTTCACGGCGAAGCCTTTTTCGTCCGCGAACAGGGCCTGTTGTCGGCCACGCCAATGTTTCTGGTGCTCGTGCTGATCGAAGCCAGCGACGTGGTGTTCGCCGTCGACAGCATTCCGGCGATTTTCGCCGTGTCGACCGACCCGTTCATCGTGTTCACCTCGAACATTTTCGCGATCATGGGCCTGCGCGCACTATATTTCCTGCTCGCCGACATGGCCGACCGTTTTCATCTGCTCAAGTATGGTCTGGCCATGGTGCTGACCTTCATCGGCGCCAAGATGCTGCTGGCGCCCTGGCTGCACGTCAGTACCGCCGTCTCGCTGGCCGTGGTGGCGATCCTGCTCGCCGCGTCGGCAGCCGCCAGCCTGATCGCCACGCGACACGACCAGCGGCAGGAATAATCAAAGACGTGCCGTACAATCGCCGCAAGCCAGCGGGCTGGCCGAAGCACAGCAAACGCTCCCCCCAAACGCATCACAGCATCACCCAGACGAGGAAAGTGAAATCGCCATGCGAGAAAAAACCAACTGGTGGCAAGGCCAGCGCGGAGAATGGTATGTGGCCATCCAAGCCGTCTTGCTGTTATTGCTCGTGCTCGGCCCCGCCGCCTGGGTTGGCGCCCCGCCCTGGACGCCGCCGTTTGACGGGGCAGCAAAGCTGCTCGGCGGCCTGCTGATGGCGGCCGGGCTGGCGTTCTGCGGCGCGGCGATTTTTCATTTGGGGGGCAATCTGACCCCCCTGCCCCATCCCAAGGATGATGCCACACTGATAGTCAGCGGCCCTTACGGGCTGGTTCGCCATCCCATCTACAGCGGCATCATCCTCGCGGCGTATGGCTTTGCGCTGTTGCTGAATGGCTGGTTCACACTGGGCTACGCGACGTTATTGCTGATTTTTTTCGATATCAAATCCCGCCGCGAAGAGCTCTGGCTGACCGCCAAATTCCCCGCTTACCCGGCCTACCAACAGCGCGTGCGCAAACTGATCCCGTATATTTACTGAAGCACAGGGAATTAAACTGACCGTGGTCGATACAAATTCAAGGAAAGGAATGTAATATCAATATAAACCGTGGTCTGACCTGAATGGCACTTACTTAACCTTTTTCGGGTGGCCAAATTTCCGCAGATGCTCTCGTGCGGCTTCGCGTTTTTTCGTTAGCAGTGCATATGGTTTGGCTCGTCGTTTGACGGCGCGAGGCTCTATGCGTCCCGGCCGGTTACCGACGGTCTTTTGGGCTACCAGCATCAGGAATGCAGGCTTCTTCTCCGCATTTTGTTCATCGTCGCCGATCAAGACGTCTTTCCCGGACAGCCACAGTTGCAGCGTATGCTTGAAGCTCAGTGAACTGGGAAACACATCGGCCAGCAGGGACGATTGCAGCATGATCTTTGAATTTCCCCATGGCAGCGTTGAGCAGCGCACCGCTGCTCAGACAGGTGATTCCCACGATCCGGCAGATCGGAAAGCCCAGCCCGGGTTGTTGGCCGCTTTGCTGCGGGTATTCAATCTGATTGGCAACGGTATCTGGCAGCGTCACGGTTGTGCCATCCACCAGCCGCACCCGCCTGCCGTGCCAGCGCCACTTGTCGCGGGACTTCTCGGCAATCAGACGGCCTGTAGTGACTGCCATGCCCGATATCATCGACAACGGTAGCCGCTGACGCGCCTTGCAGTATCCGCCGGTACGGGTGCTGCACAGCGGCAGGCCATGCCGCAGTCGCTGGATGGCTGCGTCGTCAACGATGCCTTGGCAGGAACGATCTGGCTTCAAGGCCTGTGCCATAAACATGGAGAGCGTTTCCGTCGGCGGAAACAACCGCTCGCGGTGGGCCGGCAACATTGATTCCAATGGCTCGAACAGATCAGGTGACGTGAGCAGGTCGAAAAACCGGAAGGCGTCGCTCGCTCTGGCGTGTCGCCGAACTCGGCGTTGTCGGGACAATCGGGAACAAGTACTATGCATGCGGGCTGTCTCTTGGGTGGTGGCGATGGTTTGGCGACTGAAGCTTACCATCCGGACAGCCTGTTTTCCTCTTCCAATTCATGCGCTTGGCGTTAAGTAAGTGCCATTCTGGACTGACCTCGGTTGTTGTGGTTTAAAACATGACGTGCGCCAAGACACGTCGCGCAAGGAGAAAACAATGGCATACCCTGATATCAGCAGCCGCCGCCTGGCTGTCATGAAAATCACATTTCAGGTCATGGCCTTGCCGGCCTTCGGACTCGGCTTGGCGATGGCGCTGGCGCCGGCCGGATTCTGGAATACGTTCGGCATCGACATCGGCAGCGATGCGGTCGTCGCCACACTGTATGGCTGCGTGCTGGTCGGCGTCGGACTGGTGAGCATGATCGCCATCCGCAACCCCGAAGCGCACACCAGCGTGTTCCTGTTCATGGGCATCTACAAGGGCTTCGCCTTCATTTGCCTGACACAGCATTTCCTGCACCATGCCTCGCCGCAAGCCCCCGCCCCCATGGCCGGCTGGGTCATCGCCATCCTCTACCTACTGCTGAGCGCATACAGCTTCGCCCTGTATCCCTGGCAGAACCGAAACTGACCGGCCGCTGCGGCATGGATGACTTCCTCCTCATCGGTAGCGGCTTCGGCGGCGCCGTCGCGGGGTTGGCGCTCGCCCGCGCCGGTGCCCGCGTGACACTGCTCGAACGCGGCCCCTGGCGCGACACGCAGCCGCTGCGCAGCGCCGGCATTGCGCCGCGCGTATCCTTGCCGCAGGGATGGAAGTTCTTCAGCCATGCCCTGTTCCGCCTGCACCATCCGTGGCTGCCGGCACGCGGGCTGCAAGTCCATCGCCACGGCCTGCTCGAAGCCTTTTCCGACCGCAACATCCGTGTCGTCTGCGCCTCTGCGGTCGGCGGCGGCAGCCACGCCTATGGCGGCCTGCACGGCAGGCCGCTGCGCGCCGACTACTGGGACAACCGCGCCGAGGCCATCGACGGCGCGACGATGGACCCGCACTATGCCGCCATCCTCGAACTGTTTGGCTCGCATCCCCCGCCGGCGGCCGGCGATGGCCACCGCCCGGCGGTTGCACCGCTGGCCTGGGAAGCACAGGCGCATCCGTTCATCGACGTGCCGCTCGAACAGCAGCCGGCCTGGGGCTACCTGTTTCCGCAGACACCTGGCAACCCCGCTCTGACGCGCCGCGACGGCATCGAGCGGCACGAAACGGGGTTCGCCGAAGAAGGCATGTTCGGCTCGCCGCAAGGCGGCAAGACCACGCTGGACGTCGCCTGCCTGCTGCCGGCGCTGAAGTTTGGCCTGACCGTGCGCGACTGCCACGAAGCCCTGCGGGTGGAGCGACTGACGGCGGGAGGATTCCAGGTGGCCGTCCGCAACCTGCGCAACGGCACCACCGCGACGCTGCGGGCGCGACGCGTCATTCTCGCCGCCGGGGCGATGAACAGCGTAGCCCTGCTGCTGCGCAGCCGCGCCGCCGGCGGACTGGCGTGCATGCCGGCGCTCGGTCAAGGCTTCGGCGCCAATGGCGACGTCATGGCCTATTTTCCGGTCAACACCCCTGGCGTCAATCATCCGGCCGGCGGCATCTATGAACGCATGTTCCGCCACCGCGACGACGAGGAGGGGCCGCTGCTGCTGCAGGCCGGCCTGACCGGCCTCGCCGCGATCCCGCTGCCCGGCCTGCTGGAACGCCGGCTAAGACGCGACCTGTTCATCGCGGCGATGGGCATCGACGCCGCCGACGGCCGCCTGTCCCTCGATGGCGAGCGGCTGCGCATCGCCTACGACAAGCGCAACAGCCCGGTCTATCGCCGCATCGACGAGCACCTGGCGACGCTGCAACGGCTTGGCGGCCAGCGCATTTACTCCGCCGAGAGCGTCAGCACCGTACATCCGCTGGGCGGCGCGCGCCTCGGCCACGGCGTCGCCGACTCGGTGGTGAATGGCAGCGGCGAAGTGCACGACGCGCCCGGGCTGTTCGTCACCGATGCCAGCGTATTGCCTGCGGCGCTGGGTGCGCCACCATCCCTGAGCATCGCGGCCTGGGCGCACCATGTCGCCGGCAGACTGGCGCGCAGCGGCTGAAAAGAGGGTGGCTTGGCGGCAGGCAGAAACTGCCGCCGCCAGCCCCGTTACTTTCTCTGCAAGCGGTACAGATACTCGGTCAGCGCGAGGATACGGCTACGCGCACCCGACTCCAGGTCATGATTGGCTTTGCAGAGGAGATGCCGGACGTTGGATTAAAAACCGGAGTGCTGAATTTTGCACAAACGGTTCTGCCGATCACTTCCGCTCAAAATACGCGAATTGCCAATTGCCCCTGTTGCCGATGGCCGTGCCGATTTCGCGAAAATCGCAGTGTGTCCAACACGTTTTAAACGTACCCGGCGCACAGCCTCAGCTGTGCGTCGCCCAGAAATCACAATAGCTCTGCCGATAGCCGCTCTTGCTGGCGAAGCTGCCGCCGATTTCCAGATATTCGGGAGTCGCCTGGTAATAACGCGGCCAAGCAGGCAATCCGCTGCGATTCGGGTTGCCGCTGCGCGCGAAACTGGCCCAATAGCTGCTCATGCGCTGCGAGGTCTGCTGCCGTTCGGCCGTATCGAGGCTGCCGATGATGCTGCTTTCGCCGAATACGTAGGGCACTTCGGAAACATGAAATGAACCGAGATCCGAAGTGTTCTGCCCGCGTTGCAGACTCAGGAATACATACGTCAGTCCCGACACCGGCTGGATGAAATTGTAGGAATACACGGGGTGATTGGCCGTAGTCAGCACATCCGCCACGCCGCGCGTCGAGCAATGGAACAAGGCATCGCTGGCGATGGTCGACAGCGCCGCGCCGGTGGTTTCATAGGCGGCATGCGGATACAGCGTACTCAATTCCGCTGCGTAGGCGCCATAGCGCGTATTCTGCAATTCGGTGTAATACCCGGCCGCATCGGCCGCATGATCCTGCAGTTCATAAAACAGCGAACCTTCGTCCTTGTTGGTGCCGATCAACACCGGCATGCCCGGCTTGGCGCCAGCGGCCAGCAAGGTCATGGGATCCTGCGGGAACAATTTCCCCGGCCCGTCGATGACGATGGCGGGCAAATACTTCCACAGCGCCGGGTCGTACTTGAACAGCTCGTTGAAGGGAATATTCAGCGCGGTCAGCATCTCCTGCGTGCTCTTGCCGCGGGCGCAGGCCAGCGCCAGTGATTGATTCGAATTCGCGCAACCGATCTTGCTCAGGAAATCGGTGCCGGCCTGTTCCGCTACCGCCTTCGTCTGGCGCGGGAAAATACTCAGATTGCAGTGTCCGCTCTGCATCGCGGCACGCTGAAACAGGCCGTCGGTCAACGGCGAGGCCATCATCAGGCAGGTACTCATGCCCCCCGCCGACTGGCCGAACAACATGACGTTGGCGGGATCGCCGCCAAACTTGGCGATTTCCTTGTTCACCCATTTCAACGCGGCGAGCTGATCGTAGAAGCCCTGATTGCCTGAATAGCCATCGCCATTCTCGGCGCCCAGCGCGCTCAAAGCCAGGAATCCCATGAAAGACAGACGGTAATTCACGGTGACCACCACGACATCCTGTGCGCGCGCCAGCGCTGCGCCATCGTATTCACTGCCGGCGCCGATCAGCAAGGCGCCGCCATGCAGCCAGACCATGACCGGATGCGGCCCGGGCGTGGCCGGCGCATACACATTCAGGTACAGACAGTCCTCACCGGAAAATATGGAGGCCGTCGGCGCACCGGCTTGCAGACAGGCGAGAGAAAACGCTTGCGCCTTGCGCTCGCCGATCCAGGACGCAGGTTCCTGCGGCGGACGCCAGCGCAGGTTGCCGAGCGGCGGTTGCGCATAGGGAATGCCGAGAAAGGACATGACCTGGCTGCTGGAGGTCGCGCCGGCTGGCGCATCCAGCGCCGTTCCCGTCAAGCGACCGTAACTGGTATCGACCGTGGCGCCGACAATGAATTGCGAATTCGTCGTCTGCGTGTCCGAATGCGGCAAGCAACCGCTCAGGAACACACCCAGCAGGCTCGCCACCATCCAGCGCCGGCATCTCGCGGTAATGGAATCTGCTGGCGTTGAATTCACTGCTTGCAAAACGGGACGGGAAACAAAATCCATATGCTCTGTCCTTTGCCATCACACCGAACTTCAAACCGTGAAACCCTGTCTGCCGGGTTTCACGGACGCAGCGCTGCAACTCAAGGCCGCAGCGTATTACACGCGTTCAAAGATCCCCGCCGCGCCCATGCCCGTGCCGACGCACATGGTGACCATGCCGTACTTGAGTTGGTTGCGGCGCAGCGCATGCACCGTGGTGGCCGCGCGGATCGCCCCCGTGGCGCCGAGCGGATGGCCCAATGCAATGGCGCCGCCGAGTGGATTGACCTTGGCTGGATCAAGACCGAGATCCTGTATCACGGCCAGCGCCTGCGCCGCGAAGGCTTCGTTGAGTTCAAACCAGTCGATCTGCTGCTGCGTGATGCCGGCTGCGCGACAGGCGGCAGGAATCGCTTCCTTGGGACCGATGCCCATGATCTCGGGCGCCACACCCTTGACCGCGAAACTGGCGAAACGCGCCAGCGGTGTCAGGTTGCATTGCTTGAGCATGCGTTCGCTGACGAGGATCAGCGCACCCGCACCGTCCGAGGTCTGCGAACTGTTGCCGGCGGTCACCGAACCTTTGGCGGCAAACACCGGCTTGAGTCTGGCCAGCGCCTCCAGCGTCGAATCGGCGCGCGCGCCTTCGTCGCCATCCACCGTACGGCGCAGGACGTCGACCTCACCCGTGGCGAGATTCGGCGTGCGCTCGACAATTTCGATCGGCGTGGTTTCGTCACGGAACTGACCCGCCTGCTGGCCGGCAATCGCTTTCTGATGCGAAGCCAGCGCGAACGCATCCTGCGCCGCGCGGCTGATGCCCCACTGCTGGGCGACCTTCTCGGCGGTCAGGCCCATGCCGTAAGCCATGGAGATATTTTCATCCTTGAACACCGCCATGTTCATCGACGGATGATGGCCCATCATGGGCACCTGCGACATCGATTCGACGCCGGCGGCGATCATGACATCCGCCTCGCCGACGCGAATCCGGTCGGCCGCCATGGCGATCGCCGAGAGCCCCGAGGCGCAATAGCGATTCACCGTGATGCCGCCGGCGGTCTGCGGCACGCCGGCCAGCAGCAGGGCCATGCGCGCGACATTGAGCCCCTGCTCGGCCTCCGGAAACGCGCAGCCGACAATCACATCGTCAATGAGCCGCGGGTCCAGATTCGGCGCCTGGGCCAGTGCCGACTGCAGCACCTGCACCAGCAGGTCGTCGGGACGGATCTGGCGAAACATGCCGCGCGGCGCCTTGCCGATCGGGCTGCGCGTCGCGGCGACGATGTAGGCATCCTGTAATTGCTTGGTCATTTTGTTCTCCTGAGCGGAAAGCGTGTCAATTGCGCACCGGCTTGCCGGTCTGCATCATGCCCATGATGCGCTCCTGGGTCTTCGGGTCATTCAGCAGCTGCATGAAGGCCTTGCGTTCGAGATCGAGCAGCCACTGCTCATCGACCAGACTGCCCTGATCGACATCGCCGCCCGAAACGATCTCGGCAATCAGCCTGGCGATCTTGTCATCGTGCGCCGAGATGAAGCCGCCCTCGCGCATATTCACCAGCTGGGCCATGATGGTCGCGGTACCGTAACGGCCGGCGACGGGAATCAGCCGGCGCAGCGGCGGACGGTAGCCAGCCGCGAACATCGCGCGCGCCTCGGACTTGGCGACATGCAGCAGCTCGTAGGGATTGAACACCACCACGTCGCTGGCCGACAGATAGCCCATCTGCTGCGCCTCGCAGGCCGACTTGGCGACATTCGCCATGGCCGCATTGATGAAGGAGCCTTTGAGGAACTGCAGCAGGTCGTTGCCCTTCGCATCGGCGGCTGCGCGCCGCGCGGCTTCCTTGAGACCGCCGCCGGCCGGCACCAAACCAACGCCAACTTCGACCAAGCCAATATACGCTTCGAGCGCCGCAACGCGCCGCGCCGTGTGCAGCAGCAACTCACACCCACCGCCCAGCGCGAGGCCGGCAACCGCCGCGACTACCGGCACCTGGGCGTATTTCATGGTCATGAAGGCCTGCTGCAGCTCGCTGACCACGGATTCGAGCGCCTCGACGCCGCCCGACATGAACAGCGGCAGCATGGCCTGCAGATCGGCGCCGGCCGAGAAGGCGCCGCCTTCGGCGGCATCGGCATTCCAGATCACCAGGCCCTGATAATGCAGCTCGGCCTCGGTGATCGCCCGCAGCAGACCGCTGATGACCCCCGGCCCGATCACATGCATCTTGGTCTTCAGCGACAGGATCAGCACCTCGTCCTGTTGATGCCAGATGCGCACCGATTCGTCTTCGAACAGCGTGACACCGGCCGTGCGGCCATCCGGCGCGCTATCGCCAACCAGGGGCGCACGGAAGACCTGACGCTGATAGACAGGCAGCTGCGAACGCCCGGCCTGAATCCGCCGCGCTGGCGAATACGAACCCGCGGCATCATGCACGCCAGCGCGGCCGTCGAACACCCAGTCCGGCAGCGGTGCGTTGCTGAGCGCCAGCCCGGCATCAATGTCGGCCTTGACCCATGCGGCGATCTGCTGCCAGCCGGCGGCCTGCCAGATTTCGAACGGCCCCTGGTTCCAGCCGAAGCCCCAGCGCATGGCGAAATCGACATCGCGCGCATTGTCGGCGATGGCTTCGAGATGCACGGCGATGTAATGAAATGCATCGCGGAAAATCGCCCAGAGGAATTGCGCCTGTGGATGCGTCGATTCGCGCAGCGACTGCATGCGCTTGACGGGGTCTTTTTCCTTGAGCAGTTTGGTAATGCTGTCGTCGGCCTTGCCGCCGCCCGGCACGTATTCGCCCGTGGCGAAATCGACGCGCAACACCTCCTTGCCAACCTTCTTGTAGAAACCGGCCTTGCTCTTCTGCCCCAGTGCGCCGGCGGCAATCAGCTGCGTGAGGATGGCCGGGGTCTGGAAGCAGGCGTAGAAAGGATCGTCGGGCAGCGTGTCCTGCATGGTTTTCATGACATGGCCGACGGTGTCGAGGCCGACCACATCGACAGTACGGAAGGTGCCGGACTTGGCGCGCCCGAGCTTGGCGCCCGTGAGGTCATCAACGACATCACAGCTCAGGCCGTATTTCGCCGCCTCGTGCACGATGGCGAAAATGCCGAACACGCCGACGCGATTGGCGATGAAATTTGGCGCATCCTTGGCGCGCACCACGCCCTTGCCCAGCGTGGTGGTCAGGAAGGCTTCGAGACAATCCAGCGCATCACTGCGCGTCGCGGCGGTCGGGATCAGCTCGACGAGATGCATGTAACGCGGCGGATTGAAGAAATGCACGCCGCAGAAACGCGTCTTGAGATCGGCGTCGAACTCGGCGCCCAGCGCATTGATCGACAGCCCCGAGGTATTCGTCGCGAAGATCGCGCCCGGTGCAATATACGGCGCCACCTTGCGATACAGGTCGTGCTTCCAGTCCATGCGCTCGGCGATCGCCTCGATGACCAGATCGCAATCGCGCAGCTGTTCGAGATCGTCGGCGTAATTCGCCACGCCGATCAGCGCGGCATC
>JBPOIN010000270.1:0-9715 GCA_052034445.1 Pseudomonadota bacterium
GAGTTCCGTGACGCTGGCCGAACTCGTCGAGCAGCAGCGCAACAAGATCGGTCACGCGGTGCTCGAAAGCGAGCGCGAATTGCGCAACCAGTCGCGCCGTCCGCGCCGCAACATCGCCATCGCCACCGCCTGATTTTGCCCACGACGCTCGACTAGCCGCTCTCGACCGATTCACGCCATGTTCGCTCCCGTCTATCTCGACCACAACGCCACCACACCGCTCGATGCGCGCGTGCTGGAGGCGATGTTGCCGTTTTTGCGCGAACGCTTCGGCAATGCGTCGAGCCGTCACGAGTACGGCCGCGCGGCGCGCAAGGCCATCGACGAGGCGCGGCAGCAGGTCGCCGCGGCCGTTGGCGCGCATCCCACCGAAGTGGTGTGCACGAGCGGCGGCCGCGAAGCCAACAATCTGTTTCTGCGCGGCGCGGCGGCCGGCATCAAGTCCGGCATGACCGCACCGCTGGCGGCGCCGCCGCTGGTCGCCGTGTCGGCCATCGAACATCCCTGCGTGTGCGAACCCGGCAAGGAATTGCAGCGCCAGGGCTGGCGTTATGTCGAAATCGGTGTCGATGGCGCCGGGCGCATTGATGTCGACGCCTATGTCAGCGTGCTGTCGCAGACGCCGCGCCTGATTTCAATCATGCTGGCGAACAACGAAACCGGGGTGCTGCAGGATGTTGCGGCGCTGGCCGAGCGTGCGCGTAGCTATGGCCGGCGCGATGGCGGTTGTACGAATACCTGGTTTCATACCGATGCCGTGCAGGCCTGCGGCAAGATTGCCGTCGATTTTCGCGCCTTGAATACTGCCGGCGTGCATGCGTTATCGCTTTCATCGCACAAAATTTACGGCCCGCAGGGCGCCGGTGCGCTGGTGCTCGACAAGCGGGTCGAATTGCGCCCGCTGATCGCCGGCGGCGGCCAGGAGCGCGGCCTGCGCTCGGGCACCGAGAATCTCGCCGCCATCGTCGGCTTCGGCCATGCCTGCAGCCTGCTGGCCGAACGCCGCGCGCAGGAGGCCGGGCGGTTGGCGGCGCTGCGCGGCGAACTCGAACGCGGTCTGGTCGAGCTTGGCGCCGAGGTCTTTGCCACGCAGGCAGAGCGGCTGCCGAATACCGTCTATTTTGCGTTTGCCCATCTCGATGGCGAGACACTGGTCGGCAAGCTGGACCGCGCGGGTTATGCCGTGGCCAGCGGCGCGGCCTGTTCGAGCGCCAATCCCGAGCCTTCGCACGTGCTGCAGGCCATGGGAGGGGCGGTGCTGCGGCCCGAACTCGCGCGTGGCGCCGTGCGCGTGAGTCTTGGCAGCGGGAATACGGCCGCCCAGATTGCCGATTTCCTCGCCGTACTCGGCGCTACCGTTTTCAAGCTGCGACGCCTGACGGCGCTCGCCGGCTAACCCGTTTCAGGAGAATTTCGCATGCTCAAGTTTCCAATCTATCTCGATTATTCGGCCACCACGCCGGTCGATCCGCGTGTTGCGGAAAAGATGATTCCGTATCTGACCGAGAAGTTCGGCAACCCGGCCAGCCGCTCGCATGCCTTCGGCTGGGAGGCCGACTCGGCCGTCGAAGAGGCGCGCGCCCAGGTGGCGCAACTGGTCGGCGCCGATGCCAAGGACATCATCTGGACTTCGGGCGCGACCGAATCCAACAACCTCGCCATCAAGGGTGCGGCGCATTTCTACTCGGGCAAGGGCAAGCATCTGATCACCGTGTCCACCGAGCACAAGGCCGTGCTCGACACCATGCGCGAGCTGGAGCGCCAGGGTTTCGAAGTCACCTATCTGGAGCCGCAGGAAAACGGCCTCATCACGCTCGATCAGTTCACTGCCGCGCTGCGTCCCGACACCATCGTGGCGTCGGTGATGGCCGTCAATAACGAGATCGGCGTGATTCAGCCGATTGCCGAACTCGGCGAAATCTGTCGCGAAAAAGGCGTGATTTTCCACGTCGATGCGGCCCAGGCCACCGGCAAGATGCCGATCGATCTGAGTCAGCTCAAGGTCGATCTGATGTCCTTCAGCGCCCACAAGACTTATGGCCCGAAGGGTATCGGCGCGCTGTATGTGCGCCGCAAGCCGCGTATCCGTCTCGAAGCTCAGATTCACGGCGGCGGCCACGAGCGCGGCCTGCGGTCCGGCACCCTGGCGACGCATCAGATCGTTGGCATGGGCGAGGCCTTCCGTATCGCGCGCGAGGAAATGGACAGCGAAAATGCGCGCATCGGCAAGCTGCGCGACCAGCTGCTCAAGGGCCTCAGCGATATTGACGAAACCTACGTCAATGGCGACCTTGTGCAGCGCGTGCCGCACAACCTCAACATCAGTTTCAAGTTCGTCGAAGGCGAGTCGATGATCATGGCGATCAAGGACATCGCCGTGTCGTCGGGTTCGGCCTGTACCTCGGCGAGCCTGGAGCCATCCTACGTGTTGCGTGCGCTCGGCCGTTCCGACGAGCTCGCACACAGCTCGATCCGCTTTACGCTGGGCCGCTTCACGACCGAAGAGGAAGTAGAGTTCACGGTCAAGTTGCTGCATGCGAAAATCGCCAAATTACGCGAACTTTCGCCATTGTGGGAAATGCATCAGGACGGTGTGGACCTCAGCACGGTCCAATGGGCGGCACACTAAATTTCAGTGAGGAATGAGGGGTGAGGAGTGAGGCGTACAGGCACAACGTGTCCACGAATCCACTCTTCACACCTCACCCCTCACTTCTCACAGGAGAATAAAAATGGCTTATAGCGAAAAAGTACTCGATCACTACGAGAATCCGCGCAATGTCGGCTCCTTCGGCAAGGAAGACGGCGATGTCGGCACCGGCATGGTTGGCGCGCCGGCTTGCGGCGATGTCATGAAGCTGCAGATCAAGGTCGGCAAGGATGGCGTGATTGAGGACGCCAAATTCAAGACCTATGGTTGCGGCTCGGCAATCGCGTCGTCCTCCCTCGTCACCGAATGGGTCAAGGGCAAGACGCTCGATCAGGCACTCGACATCAAGAACACCCAGATTGCCGAGGAACTGGCGCTGCCGCCTGTTAAAATCCACTGTTCGATCCTCGCCGAGGATGCCATCAAGGCGGCGGTCGCCGATTACAAACAAAAGCACGGAGCCTGATCATGCCGTCGATTACCCTGACCGAAAAGGCTGCCCAGCATGTGGCGCGCTACATCGCCAAGCGTGGCAAGGGCATTGGCCTGCGTTTTGGCGTGCGCACCTCGGGATGCTCGGGCATGGCCTACAAGCTGGAGTTCGTCGATGAGTCGAACCCCGAGGATCTCGTTTTCGAGAGCCACGGCATCAAGGTGATGGTTGATCCGAAGAGCTTGCCGTACATCGATGGCACCGAGCTCGATTACGCGCGCGAAGGCCTCAACGAAGGCTTCAAGTTCAATAATCCGAACATCAAGGATGAGTGCGGCTGCGGCGAAAGCTTCAACGTCTAGTCGCTCAGCATGGATTTCACGGTCGATCACTTCAGCCTGTTTCATCTGCCGCGCGGATTTTCACTTGATGCGGCGGAGCTTGAAGCGCGTTACCGTGAAATGCAGACGCGCGTGCACCCCGACAAGCATGCCCATCTGAGCGATGCCGAACGGCGGCTGGCCATGCAGTGGTCGACGCAGGTCAATGAGGCCTACCAGACATTGCGCCAGCCGATCCGGCGCGCTCAGTATCTGCTGCAACTGGCCGGCGTCGATGTGCAGGCGGAACACAACACCGCCATGCCGGCAGCCTTCCTCATGCAGCAGATGGAATGGCGCGAAGCCGTCGAGGAAGCGCGGGCGGGCGCCGATCTCGATACGCTGGAAGACCTGCACCGGCGCATGAAACAGGAAATGGCCGCCCAGGTGCAGACACTGGCCGTGCATCTGGATGGCGCGCCAGCGGCCGTCGGTCTGGCCCAGGCCGCCGGCACGGTGCGTCAGATGATGTTCCAGGAAAAACTGCTCAGGGAAATCGACGACGCACTCGCGGCGATCGAAGCCTGAGCCGCGTTGCAGAAAACGAACCCACGCTATGGCATTACTTCAGATCTCCGAACCCGGCGAATCAACGGCGCCGCATGAACACCGACTGGCCGTCGGCATTGACCTCGGCACCACCAATTCGCTCGTGGCGACAGTGCGCAGCGGCATGTCCGTGGTGCTCAGCGACGAACTCGGTCGCCCGCTGCTGCCTTCCGTAGTGCGCTATCTGGCCGACGGCGCGGTGGAAGTCGGCCATGCCGCGCAGGCCCGGCAGAGCCAGGACCCCAAGAACACCATCGTTTCGGTCAAGCGCTTCATGGGGCGCGGCGTCAAGGACATCGCGCATGTCGAATCGATGCCGTATGACTTTGTCGAAACCCCGGGCAACAGCGGCATGGTCAAGCTGCGCACGATTGCCGGCGTCAAGAGTCCCGTCGAAATCTCGGCGGAAATCCTCAAGGTGTTGCGCAGCCGCGCCGAAGCAGCATTGGGCGGCGCGCTGACGGGCGCGGTCATCACTGTTCCGGCGTATTTCGACGACGCCCAGCGCCAGGCCACCAAGGATGCCGCGCGGCTCGCCGGGCTGAATGTGCTGCGCCTGCTCAACGAACCGACGGCGGCGGCGATTGCCTACGGCCTCGATAACGCCGCCGAAGGCGTGTATGCCGTGTATGACCTCGGCGGCGGCACTTTCGACATCTCGATTCTCAAGCTTTCGAAAGGCATTTTCGAAGTGCTGGCGACGGGCGGCGATTCGGCGCTCGGCGGCGACGATTTCGATCAGCGCGTGTTCTGCTGGATCATCGAGGAAGCCCAGCTGGCGCCACTGTCGCATGGCGATGCACGCCAGCTGCTGATGTGCGCGCGCGAGGCCAAGGAATACCTGACCACGCATGGCGAGGCGCCGATCACCGTCAAGCTTGGCAGCAATGAGTATGTCGACGTGCGTCTGACGAGTGAGAAATTCACCGAAATCACGCGCACGCTGGTGCAGAAAACGCTGACCTCGACGCGCAAGGCGCTGCGCGATGCGGGCCTCGGCATCGAGGAGGTCAAGGGCGTGGTGATGGTCGGCGGAGCCACGCGCATGCCGCAGATCCAGCATGCCGTGGGCGAATTCTTCAAGCAGGAACCGCTCAACAATCTCGATCCCGACAAGGTTGTCGCGCTCGGTGCGGCGACGCAGGCCAATTTGCTGGCCGGCAATCGCGCCGTCGGCGACGACTGGCTGCTGCTCGACGTGATCCCGCTCTCGCTGGGCCTCGAAATGATGGGCGGCTTGAGCGAGAAACTCATCCCGCGCAATTCGACGCTGCCGATCGCACGCGCGCAGGATTTCACGACCTTCAAGGACGGCCAGACCGCCATGGCGATCCACGTCGTGCAGGGCGAGCGCGAGCTGGTCTCCGATTGCCGCTCGTTGGCGCGCTTCGAGCTGCGCGGTATCCCACCCATGGTGGCTGGTGCGGCGCGCATCCGCGTGAGTTTTCAGGTCGATGCCGATGGTCTGCTGTCGGTCACGGCGCGCGAACTCACCACGGGCCACGAAGCGCGCATCGAGGTCAAACCGTCGTACGGTCTGTCCGACGACGAAATCACCGGCATGCTCAAGGACAGCTTCAACAATGCTTCCAATGACGCCTTCCGGCGCGCCTTGCGCGAAGCGCAGGTCGAAGCGCAGCGCCTGCTCGAAGCCACGCAGTCGGCCCTCAGCGAGGACGCCGCGCTGCTATCGACGCTCGAACGCGCGCATATCGATAGCTGCGTCGCCAAGTTGCAGGCCGTGCTGATCGGCGACGACCGGCGCGCCATCGACGACGCCATTAAAGCCCTGAGTCAGGGAACCGAATCGTTTGCCGCGCGGCGCATGAACCAGAACGTTCAGCGCGCCCTGACGGGCAAGAAACTGGTGGATTTTCAATGACGCAAATCATCGTTTTGCCGCATGTCGAGCTGTGTCCACAGGGCGCCGTGCTCGAAGCCCAGCCCGGCCAGACCATCTGCGCGGCGCTGCTGGAAAACCACATCGAGATCGAGCACGCCTGCGAACAGTCCTGCGCCTGCACGACCTGCCACGTGATCATTCGCGAGGGCCTCAATTCGCTGAATCCCGCCGAGGAAACCGAGGACGACATGCTCGACAAGGCCTGGGGACTGGAGCCGAATTCCCGCCTGTCATGCCAGGCCATCGTGGCGCAAACGCCGCTGGTGGTCGAAATCCCGAAATACACCATCAACATGGTCAGCGAGGGACACAAAAAATGAGCCAGAGCCTGAAATGGACCGATACGCTCGATATCGCCATCGAACTTGCCGAACTGCATCCCGAAGTCGATCCGACCAAACTCAATTTCGTCGACCTCATGCGCTGGGTCATGGAACTGCCCGGCTTCGCCGAAGACGAGCGTCACTGCGGCGAGAAAAAACTCGAAGCGATCCAGATGGCCTGGATCGAGGAGTTGAGTTAAGGGGCTGCGGACTAAGGGCGGGGGGCTGAGGAGGGCGCCGCGGTCCTTTCTCATGCGATATGTCCCTTGCACACAAGTCCCATCTCCCGCGAGCGGGATGGCCAGGGAGAAGGGGCGTTAAATCTTGCTGATCGACACTCACTGCCATCTCGACGCGGCCGAGTTCGATGCTGACCGCGATGCGGTCGCTGCCGCGGCTGCCGCTGCGGGCGTTGCCACCATCGTTGTGCCGGCCATCGAGCGCGCAAACTTCGGCGCCGTTGCCTCTGTCTGTCGTGCATACCCCGGCTGCCGGCCGGCCTGGGGCATTCATCCATTGTTTGTCGGCCGGGCGCGCGAAGACGACCTTGGCGCCCTGCGCGCGCTGCTGCGCGAAAATCCGGCAGCGGCGGTGGGCGAGATCGGTCTCGATTATTTCGTTGCCGAGCGCGATGAGTCGCTGCAGCAATATTACTTCGTCGAACAATTGAAACTGGCCCGCGAGTTCGATCTGCCGGTGATCCTGCATGTACGGCGCGCCATTGACGCCGTGCTCAGGCAATTGCGCCGTTTTCCGGTGCGCGGCGGCATCGCGCATGCCTTCAACGGTAGCCATCAGCAGGCCGAGGAATTCATCAAGCTGGGTTTCAAACTGGGCTTTGGCGGCGCCATGACCTTCCCGCGCGCATTGCGCATCCGCGAGCTTGCCACGCGCCTGCCGCTTGAAACCATCGTCCTGGAAACCGATGCCCCCGACATTCCGCCGGTGTGGCTCGCTGGTGCGCGCAATGCGCCGACCGAGCTGCCGCGTATCGCCGCGACGCTGGCAGAACTGCGTGGCCTGTCGGTCCAGGCTATCGCCACGGCCACCAGCGCGAATGCGTGCGCGGTGCTGCGGCTGGATTGAACGACGGATTCCCGCTGCACAGAAATTTTGATCATCATTCGCCGGTTATAATCCATGCAAGCAACTCAGCCTGACAATCCACTCCATGGCGTGACCCTGGAGATGATCCTCAAGCAACTCGTGGCGCACCATGGCTGGGACGATCTGGGGCAACAGATCAACATCCGCTGCTTCAAGCACGAGCCCAGCATTGCCTCCAGCCTCAAATTTTTACGCCGCACCCCTTGGGCGCGGCAGCGTGTCGAAGCGCTGTATATTCAACTGCTGCGCAATCAGCAATCCAGGCAGCATCCGGGAGAGGTTTAAGTGAGCATGACCTATGAACAGCATCTCGACGAAGTCACGACGCTGATCACCGAAAAATACGATCTCAGCGACGAGGCCGCGATCAAAATGGTGATGCGGGCGCAGGCCGACGATTTTTTCAGCGGTCATGACGACACCCCCGCGATCTGCACGCTGGATCGTGCGCATCAGGATGCGCGCGACGTCTTCAAAAAATATAAATCGTAGTTCCAGTGTGGGCGGCTCAATCCGGCTGCCCACGATGTTTGTAGCGCTTTAGCCGGTTTCAGCGGCGATCACGGGAGGCATCTTGGCCAAGCCAAATTATCAGTTCGAAAAACGCCAGAAAGAATTGGCGAAAAAGCAGAAACAGGAAGAAAAGCGCCGTCAGAAACTCGCTGAAAAGGCCGACGCGGCCCAAGCCGCTGACCAGCCGGCGCCCGCCGACAGCAGCGCTGACAGCGTGGCCGGCGCAGAGCATGATTCCGCAGCATGACGCGATTATGCAGTGAACCGCGGTGCTGCATACCAAGCCGGCCCGCACGGCTGGCTGATTTTTTTATTGATTGGAGATAGCCATGGAATCCACGTACCAACCCAGTTTCAAGGAAAAACTCGTCGCCGCATTGTTTATCTGGAAAATGAACCTCAGCAGCCTGGTCGTGCTGACGCTTGTGTTTCTGCTCGTGGCCTGGATTCCGCTGGCCAACATTGGCTTCATCGCCGGCTACATCCGCGCCATCCTCAAGGTCGCTCGTGGCGAAGGCCCGGCGCAGGTCAGCGACCTGTTCAACGCTTGGGACTGTTTCGGCAATCTGCTGGTCTATGTCATCGTTCTGATCATCGCCGGCGCCGTGCTGAGTATCATTCCGCTGCTCGGCCAGTTGGCCATCATGGCCTTGAGCTTTGTCGCGATGCCGGGACTGTACGCCATTGTCGATGGTAAATTTAACGCCGCCGATGCGGCTAAATGGAGCCTCGCAGCGATTCAGGCAAATCCCGTCGAATGGCTGCTGGCCTTTATTGTCGGTCATCTGCTGACCATGGTTGGCATGATCCTTCTGGGCATCGGCATCATCCTGACCATGCCGCTCGGTTCGTTGCTGCAAGTGCAGCAATACGAAAGCGCCAAGCCCGCCTGAAGCCACAGACTACTATTGATCCGGCACAATGAAGAACGAACTTTCCGATTATGCTGATGGCGAATCGGGATGGACAAAGAAGACGCTCGATATCAAAAGTTGGAGCAGTTGCATGAGAGGCGCAAGCAAGTTGTGCGACTGCACGGGAAGGGGCATGGGGTGATGGCCATCGTTGGCATGACGGATTGAGTTACCCGGCGGTGCGATTGGCCATCGATTTGTATGAGGAAGGATAGTGGTATCCGTTACCTCAGCCGGGGGGGGCAGAATTTCTGTGTGTGAGGCGGTCGGAGACTTTTCCACGGAGCCGTGCCAAGGCGGTTCCTCTATAACCAGAGGGGCGCGGCGCGGTGGTAAAGTCGGTGGTCATTCTATCCTCGTGCCGCTTCGAAGCGTTCGGCATAGAGGATGGCGAACTGATTCATCGCCTCCTTCCAGTCCTTGGCAGCGCGTCCCCAGTCGGCAGTGATGTTGCGTAGGGCCAGTCAGATCAACTTGGTGGCGGCATCGTCGCTTGGAAAGTGCCCGCGCGTCTTGATGATCTTGCGCAATCGGGCATTGACGCTTTCAATGGCATTGGTGGTGTAGATCACCCGGCGGATCGGCGTCGGAAAGGCAAAGAACGGAATCACCTTGTCCCAGGCCCGGCGCCAGGCCGCCGCCACGGTGGGAAACTTGATGCCCCAGGGGCCGTGCGCGAAGGCATCCAGCTCGGCCAGGGCCGCTTCGGCGGTTGGCGCGGTGTAGATCGGCTTGATCGCTGCCGCCAACGCCTTGCGGTCTTTCCAGCTGGCGTAATCCAGGCTGTTGCGAATCAGATGCACGATGCAGGTCTGTAGCGTGGTGGCCGGGAAGACGGTGGCCAAGGCTTCGGGCATCCCCTTCAAGCCGTCGGTGACGGCGATCAGGATGTCGGCCACGCCGCGGGTCTTGAGATCGTTGAAGACCTTCATCCAGAACTTGG
>JBPOIN010000051.1:0-23228 GCA_052034445.1 Pseudomonadota bacterium
TGGCCAGTACAGGAATGTCGATGGCGTCGGCAAGATCTTCGGTCGAGCGCACGCGCCGGTTGCCGAGTTCGAGACTCAGCGCAGCGCCGACGCCGAGCAGGGTGCCGAGGAAAATTGATACCAACAGGTTGAGGAATATTTTGGGCTTGGAGGGGGCGAGCGGTTCGGCCGCTGGATTCAATGCCATGACATTGGTTTGGATCGACAGGCTTTCGAGGCGCGTCTGCGTCGAGCGTTGGCTGACGCCTTCGAAGGCGCGTTGGGCGGTTTCGACGTCGCGCTTGAGCACATTGAGTTCGTCGCGTTGCTTGTTGAGTTCGAGGACTTTCTTCTTTTGCAGTTCGAGCGTTTCGCGCAGTTCCTTTTCTTTCTGGCGGCTGACTTGATACGAAGTGCCGATGGCGCTGCTGATCTGGCGCGTTTCGCTGGTCAGCTTGGCCTTGAGCGTGGCGAGTTCGGATTCGGTGCGTTGGGTTTGCGGGTGATTTTTGCCGAGATTGACGCTGCTTTCGTCGCGCTTTGCTTCAAGGCGTGCGATGTCGGCCTTGAGACTGTTGATGAGGGGGCTCTGCATGACTTCGGCGAGATTGCCCGGGTTGCCGGACGTCTTGCTCTTGCTCAGGCTGTCGGCGCTTTGCCCCTGGGTGAAGGAGAGCTGGGTCGAGAGTTCGTTGAGCTTGGCGGTTTCGTAATCCAGGCGCTCATCGGTGGCGACGAGGCCGGTTTGCTGTTGATATGAGGACAGCGCCTGCTGTGCTTTTTCGAGCTTGTCGCGCTGGTTTTTGGTTTGCTCTTCGAACCAGGTGGCGGATTGGCGCGCGGGTTCGACTTTGAGTTCGAGATTTACGTCGATGTAGGCCTGCGAGTAGGCATTGGCGACGGCGGCGGCGAACACCGGGTCGTTAGCCGTGTAGGCGATGTTGATGACATTGCTTTCGCGCGAGGGTTTGACGTCGAGTTTCTTCTGCAGCAGGTCGGCGAGCCAGACTTCGATCTTGCCGCGCCCTTCGGTGGCTTTTTTCCATTGTTCCTGCACGGCGGGATTTTCGGCCATGCGCAGCAGCCTGACGACACGTTGCGCCACGCGGTCGCTGGTAATGATGTCCACTTGGGTGGCCATATAGCCCGGCGTGATCAGGCCCGGCAGCACCATGCCGGCGACCGGGTCGGGGGATTTGACGTCAACGACCACGGCGGTGCTGGCCGTGTATTGCTTGGGCAGCAGCAAACTGACCACGAGTGTGGTGATCACGGTGGCGAACAGGATGGCGAGCGCCAGCCGGGCGCGCGCGCGCAGGATGAAAAGAAATTGTTGGATGGTCATGGCGGCGTGGGTGGCGTGCGGGGCGCTTAGAACAGGCTTTCGCGGACGTAAATCACGTCGTTGGGCTGGATGCGGTCGGTGAGTTCGGGCGAGCGTTGTTCGATGGCGCCTTCGGCATTCTGGCGGTGCAGGCGCAGACGCCATTCGCTGCCGCGCACGGTCGGCCCGCCGCCTTGGGCAAGCGCCTGCATGATGGTCATGCCGCGCTCGATGCGGTAGGCGCCGGGGCGCTGGGCTTCGCCGTAGATGTAATACATCGGGGCTCGATGCACGTAGATCGCGTCGCCGCCCATGAGGATCGCGTCTTCGCTGCCGCTTTCGTCGAGGAACAGCGCAGGGATGTCGATGAGTTTGCGGAATGGCTTGCCGTTGCGGATGCCGGTGAGGATCGCAGTGTCGTCGCCGCCTGCCGTGGCGCCGCCAGCGAGCGCCAGCATCTCGCTGACGCGCGTGTTTACAGTTTCAAGCGGAAAGCGCCCGGGTCGATTCACCTGGCCGAGCACGGCGACCTGGTTGCCGCGAATCTGCATGAGCATGATGTTGACCTGGGGGTTCTGTATGAAGCCGCCGTCCTTGAGTGCGCTGCCAATGGCTTTTTCGGCGGCGGCGATCGACAGTCCGCCAAGCTGCAGCGAGCCGATCAGCGGGTAGGTGATGGCGCCATTTTCGGAAACGCGCGTGTCGACGGTCAGATCCGGATTCTGGAAAACCTGGATTCGGATGGCATCGCCGGGTCCGAGTGGGTAATCCGGCTTGCTCTGCGCGCCGGCCGGTAGCGCCAGCGCCAACAGCGAGAGCAGAACGATCAAAGGTTTCAACAGGCGGTGAGTCATGGATGCTCCGGGGGCGTTGCTGGCTGGCACGGGGCGCCGTCCGAGGCGCCAGTGCCGCCATGTGTTCGGCTATGTGTTCGGCTATGTGTTTGATTGCGATGAATTTCGCAAACTCCCGATTATAACCTGCCAGACATGTCAGGGGCCTAAGCATGGGTTAGTGCAAACGGATTATTTGTCTCAGATCATTCCAGCTGCGATTCGATGGTGGCGCCGGATTGACTGAACTCCGCTGTTTGGTGTCTGAAGTTTTGCCAGCCAGAAGATTCCTGTGGATTGAAAAGCACGCACGCTAGTCGAATCCCAAATAGAATTTGGCATTCTGTTCTCTCGGTGGGGCATGCGGCAATGCCGAGCCGACGGATTTTCCCACTGGAGTATTGAATGATTCTGGTCACCGGCGGTGCAGGTTTCATCGGTGCGAATTTTGTCCTCGACTGGTTGCGCGGATGTGACGAACCAGTCGTGAATCTCGACAAGCTGACCTACGCGGGCAATCTGCATAACCTCGACAGCCTGTCAGGCGATGGTCGCCATGTTTTCGTGCGCGGCGATATTGCCGACCGGCTGTTGGTCGACCGCCTGCTGGCCGAGCACCGGCCGCGCGCGATCGTGCATTTTGCCGCCGAGAGCCATGTCGATCGCTCGATTCACGGTCCGGGCGAATTCATTCAGACCAATATTTTCGGCACTTATACCCTGCTTGAAGCCGCGCGTGCTTACTGGAGCGGCTTGCCGGTGGCGGAGCAGCAGGCGTTCCGCTTTCTGCAGGTGTCGACGGACGAGGTGTATGGCTCGCTGGGCCATCACGATCCGGCTTTCAGCGAGACTACACCGTTCCAGCCCAACAGCCCGTACTCGGCTTCCAAGGCCGCGGCCGATCATCTGGTGCGCGCCTGGCATCACACCTACGGCTTGCCAGTGCTGACGACGAATTGTTCGAATAATTATGGCCCGTTCCAGTTCCCCGAGAAGTTGATTCCGCTGGTCATCGTCAATGCGCTGGCCGGCAAGCCGTTGCCGATCTACGGTGATGGGCTGAATGTGCGCGACTGGCTGTTCGTTGGCGATCACTGCAGCGCGATTCGCTGCGTGCTGGCGCATGGCAAGCCGGGCGAGACTTACAATATCGGCGGCCGTAGCGAGCGCACCAATATTCGCATTGTCAAGACGATCTGCGATCTGCTCGACAAGCTGCATCCATCGGCGGAGGGGCCGTATGCGCGCCTGATCAGCTACGTCAAGGATCGGCCGGGCCATGACCGGCGCTATGTCATTGAGGCAAGCAAGATTGAGCGCGAACTCGGCTGGCGAGCGGCCAATACCTTCGAGACGGGCATCGCGCAGACCGTGCGCTGGTATCTCGATCATGCCGAATGGGTCGCCGGCGTGCAGAGCGCGGCCTGTCGCGCCTGGTTCGAACAGCAATATGCGGGAAGGGGCAAGGCATGAAGCGCAAGGGCATCATTCTCGCCGGCGGCTCGGGTACGCGCCTGTATCCGGCAACGCTGGCGGTTTCCAAGCAGCTGCTCCCGGTGTATGACAAGCCGATGATCTACTATCCGCTGACCACCCTCATGCTGGCTGGCATGCGCGAGATCCTGATTATTTCGACGCCGCAGGATACGCCGCGTTTTTCGCAGCTGCTCGGCGACGGCGGTCAGTGGGGCCTGCAGTTGTCGTATGCCGTACAGCCGAACCCTGAGGGACTTCCGCAGGCATTCACGATCGGTCGCGAGTTTCTTGCCGACCGGCCGAGCGCGCTGGTGCTGGGTGACAATATTTTCTATGGCCATGAATTTGCCGTCGATCTGCGCGCCGTCGCACAGAAGGCCAGTGGCGCCTCGGTTTTCGCCTATCCTGTGCATGATCCGGAACGGTATGGTGTCGTTGAATTCGACAGCGCGGGGCGCGCCGTGAGCCTGGAGGAAAAGCCCAGGGCGCCGAAGAGCCGCTATGCTCTGACTGGCTTGTACTTCTGCGATGAGCGTGCCGTCGACCTGGCGGCCAGTCTCAAGCCGTCGGCGCGCGGCGAGCTCGAAATTACCGATTTGATGCGTTTGTATCTGGCCATGGATGCTCTGGATGTGCAGATCATGGGGCGCGGTCATGCCTGGCTTGACACCGGCACCCACGATTCGATGCTGGATGCCTCGCAGTTCATTGCCACACTCGAGAAACGCCAGGGCCTTAAGGTCGCTTGCCCCGAGGAGGTCGCCTGGCGCTCCGGCTGGATTGGTGATGCCGAACTCGAACGGCTGGCTGCGCCGTTGGTGAAGAACAGTTACGGCCAGTATCTGTTGCAGTTGCTGAACGACCGGGTGTTCTGATGCGGGTGGTTTCAACCAGCCTGCCGGGCGTGCTGATTCTCGAACCGGAAGTATTCGGCGATGCGCGCGGTTTTTTTTTCGAGAGCTATAACCGCCGGGCTTTCGCCGCCGCCACCGGGCTGGATGTCGAATTTGTCCAGGACAATCATTCGCACTCGGCGTGCGGTGTGCTGCGCGGTCTGCACTATCAGGTTTCTCATCCGCAGGGCAAACTCGTGCGTGTTCTGGCTGGCAGCGTGTTCGATGTGACGGTCGATTTGCGGCGTAAGTCGCCGACCTTCGGTCAGCATCTCGGGGTCAAGCTGAGCGCCGAGAATCGCCGCATGCTGTGGATTCCACCAGGTTTTGCGCATGGATTTCTGGTCACCAGCGCGAGTGCGGATGCCCTCTACAAGACTACCACTTACTGGGCGCCGGAATATGAACGCTGTATCCGCTGGGACGATGCGGATCTGGCAATTCCCTGGCCACTGGCGGCATTGGGCCGCGCTGCGCCGAATCTGTCGGTCAAGGATGCGCAAGGGATGGCGTTCTGTGTTGCGGAGTGCTTTGACGAGCTTGGCGTATGACGCGCATCCTGGTGACCGGCGCGCCGGCGCAGACTGCCGCGAGGTTGTGCCGCTCGCTACGGAAGAATATCCCTTGTCTGCTCTGTTCTGCGCTTGAGCATGGACGAGGCGCGGCTGATGCAGGGGGCTGGCGGGCGAGGGCTTGGGGTAAAATCCGGCCCTTCATTCTTCTTCCCGTACGATCATGACTCAGGACGAACTCAAGCAGGCGGTGGCGCGGGCGGCACGCGATTACGTGGTGGCGAACGTGGCGCCCGGGGCGATCATCGGCGTCGGCACGGGTTCGACGGCGAATTTCTTCATCGATGAGCTGGCCGGCATCAAGGCGTGCATCGGTGCGGCTGTGGCAAGTTCAAAGGCCACGCAGCAGCGTCTCGAAGGCCATGGCATCCGCGTGCTGGATCTCAACGAAGTGGTGGCGAGCGGCGCCGGGTTGCCGGTGTATGTCGACGGCGCCGACGAGATCGACGGCGGCTTCGCGATGATCAAGGGCGGCGGCGGGGCGTTGACGCGCGAGAAGATTGTCGCGGCGGTGGCCAAAACCTTCGTCTGCGTCTGCGATCAGAGCAAGCTGGTGCCGACGCTCGGCAAATTTCCGCTGCCGGTCGAGGTGATTCCCATGGCGCGTGAGCAGGTGGCGCGCGAACTGGCGCGTCTGGGCGGCCAGCCCAAACTGCGCGAGGGGTTCGTGACCGACAACGGCAACCAGATTCTCGATGTGCATGGCTTGTCGATCAGCGCCGCAGCGGTGCTTGAAAGCGAGCTCGATCATGTCGTCGGCGTGGTCTGCAGCGGCCTGTTCGCGCGCCGTGGCGCCGATGTGCTGCTGCTGGCCGGCAACGAGGGCGTACAGACGCGTTTGCGCCCGGCGGTGCAATAATCCTGTCACAATCTTTCGCTACGATCGCCCGCTTGAGTTCCGAGGACCCGCACCATGAGTGACCATATCAGCAAGCAGTTCGATTCCGATCTTGAGAGCATCCGTACGCGCGTGCTGCAGATGGGCGGGTTGGTCGAACAGCAGATTTCGAGTGCCATGGATGGTTTGATCGGTGGCGATATGTTTCTGATCCAGCAGACCATCGCCAACGACGATCGCGTGAATCGTCTGGAGGTTGAGCTGGATGAAGCCTGCACCAACATCATCGCGCGGCGTCAGCCGGCTGCCGGCGATTTGCGTATGGTCATGATGGTCGTCAAGACCATTACCGATCTCGAACGCATTGGCGACGAAGCGAAGAAAATCGCCAAAAAGGCGCTGGCGATTCATAGCACCGACGCTGTACTTGCACCGCGCGTCGAGATGCGTCATGTTGCGGGCCTGGCGGTTGGCATGCTGCGTCGGGCGCTTGACGCCTTCGCGCGTCTGGATCTGACCGAAGCTGCGCAGGTGGTGCGCGAGGACCGGGAAGTCGATGCCGAATTCAAGTCCATCATGCGTCAACTGGTGACTTTCATGATGGAGGATCCACGCACCATCACGCATTCGCTGGATCTGTTGTTCATCGCCAAGGCCATCGAACGCATCGGCGACCATGCCAAGAACATTTCCGAATACGTCGTGTATATGGTCAAGGGGCGTGACGTGCGCCATATCGGGCTTGAAGCCATCGAGAAGGAAGTCGCCGGTTGACGGATTTTCCGCCGCAATGAATAAAGGCCACGCATTGCGTGGCCTTTTGCTTGGGCGCTGCGGCGATCACTCCTTGGGCGGCACGAAACCTTGCACCTTGTCGGCGCCATTGCCGAAGAAGTGCTTTTCGAGTTGCTCGGTCAGGTATTTGCGTGCCAGCGGATCGGCGAGATTCAGGCGATTCTCGTTGATGAGCATGGTCTGCTGCTTGACCCATTGCTGCCAGGCATCCTTCGAAACCTTCTCGTACAACGTTTTGCCGAGCGCGCCGGGCACCGGCGGAAAGTCCAGGCCTTCGGCTTCCTTGCCCAGCTTGATGCAGTTCACGAGGCGTGTCATGGAGTGTCCTTTAAGAAAAATTCCTAGTCCCGTATTGTAGCAGGCGCGCTTGCGCTTAAGAACCGTAGGCGAGGCAGGGTCTTGGGCTAGACCAGTGCGAAGGACTGGCGGCCGGCCCAGATTTCCTCCTGCGCCAGCGTGATGGGCTGGCGTGCAGCGGCGGCTTCGACGCACAGCATATGGTGGTAGTCGTCGGGCGCCATGTCGCTGAGGCGGGCGCCGAGTGTGCGCCAGGGATTCCACACCACGACGTCGGGGAAACCCTGGTTCTGGATCGTCAGCGTGCGTGGGCCGTCGCTGAGCATTAGCGGTTTGCTGGCGCGGTGATACACGCGATCGACTTCTTCCTCGATGCACAGGTGCGGCGCGGTTTCCGGTTGTATCTTGTCGCCATGTGCGGCATCGCGGTACAGCAGCCCCGTCAGACCGCGCAGTTCGACCTTGTGGATCTTGCTGACGCGCAGATAGCTGTGCAGCGCGCTCGTGAAATTGAAGCTGCTGCTGCCGGTGTTCTCGATTTCAAGTTCGACTTCGAGGCCGGCCGGGTTCAGGGCGACCGTGAGCTCGGCACGGAAAGCATGCGGCCAGAGCGCCAGCATTTCGGCGTCCGGCTCGATCTGCAGACTCAGCAGCGCATAGTCTTCGCGACAGCGCTGTGCGCCGACGTTCCACAAACGCGTGCGCAGCAAGCCATGCTTGGGCAGTTTGCCGAGATTCGAGAATTGCGGGAAGCACACCGGAATGCCGCCGCGAATCGCCGCGCTGCCGTCGTAAATGGCGCGTTCGCTTAGATACAACTGTTCCTGGCCATCGGCGGCGATCCACGACAACACTTGCGCGCCCTGGCGGCTGACGATGGCGCTGGCGCCGTTGGGGGTCTGGAGGCGGAACGCTTCGATGCCGTGAAATTCGAGGCTTTCGATCTGTGCAGTCATGATGTGCGGGGCAGTGTGCGGCGGTCTGGCAAGGCGCGCATTCTAGCAGGCTGCCGCCAAGCAGCGGCCGGCAGTCTCGGCGGTATCGAAATGTCATGTCTGGATGGCATGCGGCATATCGCCGCATGCGACGATATGCCGCGGATTCGGGCGACGCCAAGGTTTTAAGATGCCGGCCTGCAAGATTTAATCCTCCAGGAGCCCCGTCGTGAAACCCGTGTCTCGATCCGCAATTCTGCGTTATTCCCCCGTCTGCCTTCTGCTCGCTGCGGCTTTTCCGGCTGGCGCGCAGCAGGCACAGAACCCACAACCGGCAAGACTCGGCGAGGTGCTGGTGAATGCGCCGGCCGATAAGGCCGTGCCGCTGAATGGTGCAAACCTGCGCGCCAGCGAACTCGCTGCGCAGCGCGCGGCGAGCAGCGATACGGCCAGCCTTTTGCGCGACGTGCCGGGTGTCAGCCTGTATGGCGCCGGTGGCGTGTCGAGCCTGCCGGCGATCCACGGCCTGGCGGACGATCGTGTGCGCGTCAAGGTCGATGGCATGGACTTGATCGCCTCCTGCCCGAATCATATGAATCCGGCGCTGTCGTATCTGGATACCTCGAATGTCGGTAGCCTGAAGGTGTATGCCGGCATCACGCCGGTGAGCCTGGGCGGCGACAGCATCGGCGGCTCGATTGTCGCCGAAACGCCAGCGCCGGTATTCGCCGCGCCGGGTCAGGGTGCGCTGGTGAACGGCGAGTTCGGCGCGTTTTATCGCAGCAACGGCGATGCGCAGGGGGTGAACCTTTCCGCCACTTACGCCACCGAGTCGTTGAGCCTGAGCTATTCGGGGGCGACGGCCGAAGCCGATAACTATGAGGCTGGCAGTCATTTCAAGTCTTCCACGGTCACGGGGCGCCCGGGTCATACCCTGCCGCTCGATGAAGTCGGCTCGACGGCCTACAAGACACGCAATCACACACTGGGGCTGGCCATGCGCGGCGACCGGCATCTGGTTGAAGCCAAGCTGGGCTATCAGGATATGCCGTATCAGCTGTATCCGAATCAGCGCATGGATCTGCTCGGCAACACCCAGGATCGCCTGAATCTGCGCTATCTTGGCAAATTTGACTGGGGCAATCTGGAGGCGCGCGCCTACCAGGAAAAAGTCGAGCATGTCATGGATTTCGGCGCCGACAAGCGCTTTTGGTATGGATCTCTCTCCGGCATGGGCGCTGTCGGTTCTCCTTGCGCACCGGTCCGCTTCATGGGCGATCCGGCCGGTACCTGTGCCGCGGGCATGCCGATGAACACGGCGAGCAAAACCAGCGGTGCGAGCGTCAAAGCCGATATTGCGCTGACATCTCAGGCGAGTTTGCGCGTTGGCGGCGAATATCAGCGCTATCGTCTCAACGATTGGTGGCCGGCGTCGGGCGGCGGTATGGGGCCGCAATCATTCCAGAACATCAACAACGGAAAACGCGACCGTACGGCGCTGTTCGGCGAATGGGAAACACGTCTGGATCCGCAGTGGCTCGCTCAACTCGGGCTGCGCTATGAACAGGTCAAGACGGATGCTGAAATGGTGCACGGCTACAACCTCGCAACGGCGCCAACAACCGGAGCCGGCGGCTCGATGAACCAGACGCGCGATGCCGTCGCCTTCAACACTGCGACCCGTGCTAAAACCGATAGCAACTGGGATTTGACGGCGCTCGGCCGTTATACGGCGAGCGCCACGCAGGAAATCGAGTTCGGTTTTGCGCACAAGGTACGCTCGCCGAATCTGTACGAACGTTATAGCTGGTCTACCGCAGCAATGATGGCGACGATGAACAATTTCGTCGGCGACGGCAACGGCTATGTCGGCAATCCGGACCTCAAGTCCGAGAAAGCGAACACGCTGTCAGCGACCTTTGACTGGCATGCGGTCGATCGCGCCTGGGAATTCAAAGCGACGCCTTACTACACACAGGTCGACGACTATATCGACGCCGTGCAGTGGAATGCCACAACCAACTTGCAGCGCACCCCGCTGTTGCAGAATCAGTTTGTGGTGCTGCGCTATGTGAATCAGTCCGCCCGTCTTCAGGGCCTGGATCTATCGGGCCACCTGCCGCTGGCAAAAAATGCCATTGGGGAGTTTGGCTTGAAGGGGCTGCTCAACTATACCAACGGCAAGAACCGCGATTCCGGCGATGATCTGTACAACATCATGCCGCTTAACGCCAAAGTCACTTTGAAACAGCAACTCGGCAGCTGGGACAACGGCCTTGAACTCGTGATGGTGAAAGCGAAGAAGAATGTTTCCGATGTCCGAAATGAAATCAGAACGCCGGGGTATGGTCTCGTTAACCTGCGCGCCAGCTATACCTGGCAGCAGGTGCGCGTCGACTTCGGCGTCGAGAATTTATTCGACAAACACTATGCACTGCCGCTTGGTGGCGCCTACGTGGCCCAGGGGCGGACGATGAGCATCAATCCGACCGATGGCAGCATGGCCTGGGGAACCGCTGTGCCGGGCATGGGTCGCTCGCTGTATGCCGGAGTCAATGTGAAATTCTGAGGCCGGGTTTGTCAGCATGAAAACAGAGAGGGCGGTCAGCAATGACCGCCCTCTCTGTTTTCTGGTGCTGCGGATTCAGCGTTTGCGCGGTGGTGGCAGATCGGTGCAGCTGCCGTGGGCGGCTTCGGCGGCCAGGCCGATGCTCTCGCCGAGTGTCGGATGCGGATGAATGGTCTTGCCGATGTCGATGGCGTCGGCGCCCATCTCGATGGCCAGGGTGATTTCACCGATCATGTCGCCGGCATTCGGCCCGACGATGGCGCCGCCGATGATGCGCTGGCTTTGGCCATCGAACAGTAGCTTGGTGAAGCCGTAGTCGGCGCCGTTGGCAATGGCGCGCCCCGAAGCGGCCCAGGGGAACAGGCCTTTCTCGTAGGCGATGCTCTGCGCCTTGCACTGTTCTTCGGTGAGGCCGACCCAGGCGACTTCGGGGTTGGTGTAGGCCACCGAGGGAATCACCTTGACATCGAAGCCGGCCTTTTGCCCGGCGGCGACTTCGGCGGCGACGTGCGCTTCATGCACGGCCTTGTGGGCCAGCATGGGTTGACCGACGATGTCGCCGATGGCGAAGATGTGCGGCGCGGTGGTGCGCATCTGCGCATCGACGCGGATGAAGCCGCGTTCGTCGACCTGCACGCCGGCCTGCTCGGCGGCGAGGCGCTTGCCGTTCGGCGTGCGGCCGACGGCGACCAGCACCATGTCGTAGAGCTGGGGTTCGGCGGGCGCCTGATCGCCGGCGAAGCTGACACGGATGCCTTCCGGCAGGGCTTCGACGGCGGTGACGCGTGTCTTGAGCATGATCTGCTCGAAGCGCTGGGCGTTGCGTTTTTCGAACACCTTGACCAGATCGCGATCGGCGCCCGGCATCAGGCCATCGAGCATTTCGACCACGCTGATGCGTGCGCCGAGCGCCGAATACACGGTGGCCATTTCGAGGCCGATGATGCCGCCGCCGATGACCAGCAGATGCTTCGGCACGGTGCGCAGTTCGAGTGCGCCGGTCGAGTCGACGATGCGCGGATCTTCCGGCACGAACGGCAGTTTCACGGGCTGCGAACCGGCGGCGACGATGGCCTGTTTGAAAGCCACCACCTGGCGACCGGCAGCGGTTTCGACCGCCAGATGCTGTGCGTCGAGGAAGCTGCCGACGCCCTGCACGATTTCGACCTTGCGCGCCTTGGCCATGCCGGCAAGGCCTTGCGTGAGCTTGCCGACCACGCCGTTCTTGTGCGCGCGCAGCTGGTCGAGATCGACCTGCGGCGCGGCAAAACTCACGCCGAACTCATGCGCATGCGTGCCTTCCTCGATGACTTCGGCGACATGCAGCAAGGCTTTCGACGGAATGCAGCCGACATTCAGGCAGACGCCGCCGAGCGTCGCGTAACGTTCGACGAGCACGACCTTGAGGCCGAGGTCGGCAGCGCGGAACGCCGCCGAGTAGCCGCCGGGACCGCCGCCCAGCACGGCCAGATCGGCCGTGTAGTGAGGGGTTAGGGGGGGCGAGTGAGGAGTAAGGGGTGAGGGGTGAGGAGTGGGAGCGGGCTGAGGCGGTGGAGGTGCTACGGAACTCTCCTCATGACCGAAGGAAATCCCCGTGGGACTCCTCACTCCTCCCTCCTCACTCACATCAAGCAACGCGATGATGCTGCCCTGCGACACCTTGTCGCCGACCTTGAGCTTCAATTCCTTCACCACGCCGGCGGCGGGGGCGGGGACGTCGATGGTGGCCTTGTCGGATTCGAGCGTCAGCAGCGGCGTTTCGGCGGCAATGCGGTCGCCGGGCTGGACGAGGATTTCGATGACGGGGACATCGTGGAAGTCGCCGATGTCGGGGACCCTGACTTCGATGAGAGGGTTCATAGCATGGTCCTCCGCAGGTCGGCGAGCAGCTGGCCGAGCAGGGCTGTGAAGCGGGCGGCGGCGGCGCCGTCGATGACGCGGTGATCATACGATAGCGACAGCGGCAGCATCAGGCGCGGCACGAATTGCTGGCCGTCCCATTGGGGTTTCATCGCGCTCTTCGAAACGCCGAGGATGGCGACTTCGGGGGCGTTGATGATCGGCGTGAAGGCCGTGCCGCCAATGCCGCCAAGGCTGGAGATCGTGAAGCAGCCGCCCTGCATCTCGGCGCCGCTGAGCTTGCCGTCACGCGCCTTCTTCGACAGTTCGGCCATCTCGCGCGCGATGTCGAACAGACCCTTCTGGTCGGCGTCGCGGATCACCGGCACCACCAGGCCGTTGGGCGTGTCGGCGGCGAAACCGATGTGGTAGTACTGCTTGTAAACCAGATTCTCGCCATCCAGTGAGGCGTTGAACTCCGGGTACTGCTTGAGCGCGGCGACCGCGGCCTTGATCAGGAAGGCCAGCATCGTCAGCTTGGCGGCTGCCGGGTTTTTCTCGTTTTCCTTGTTGAGTGCGACGCGGAAGGCTTCGAGATCGCCGATGTCGGCTTCGTCGAACTGCGTGACATGCGGGATCATGGCCCAGTTGCGCGCCAGATTGGCGCCCGAGAGTTTCTTGATGCGGCTGAGCGGTTTGCTCTCGATCGGGCCGAACTTGCCGAAGTCGACCTGCGGCCAGGCCAGCAGATTCAGGCCGCTGCCGCCGCCCGTTGGCGCGGGTGCCGCGGGTGCGCTGGCAGCTGCTGTCGCTGCGCCGGCGAGCATGTTCTTGACATACGCCTGGACGTCGCCCTGGGTGATGCGGCCCTTCGGCCCGCTGCCCTTGACCTGGGTGTTGTCGACGCCGAGTTCGCGCGGGAACCGGCGGATCGACGGTGTCGCATGCGGAATAACGCCGCCGCTGCTGGCGGCCATCTCGGCGACGATTTCGGCCGGCGAAGGCATGTGCACGGGCGCCGGCGCCTTTGCCGACTCGCCGCCCTTGACGGGACGAATTGCGTCGAGTGTGGCATCGGGCGTGAACGGCAGCGTACTTTGCGCCGCCGCCGGAGTGGCTGTAGGTGTTGGCACCGCTGTTTGAGTGGGTGCGGAAGCCGGTGTCGGTTCAGAAACCGGCGCGACTGGTGCAGTCACAGCCGTCGCCGCCTCACCCCTCCCTCCTCCCTCCTCACTCACCTCAATCAGCATCACCAGCATGCCTTCGGTCACCGTGTCGCCGACCTTGAGGCGCATTTCCTTCACCGTGCCGGCGACGGGCGTCGGCACTTCGATGGTGGCCTTGTCGGATTCGAGCGTGATGATGGGCGCTTCGGCGGCGATCTGGTCGCCAGCCTTGACGAAGACTTCGATGACCGGGACGTTCTTGAAGTCGCCAATGTCGGGAACTTTTACTTCAACGATGTTTGCCATGACTTAGACTTTCAGCGGATTCGGTTTGTTCGCGTCGAGGCCGTATTTGGCGATCGCCGCTGCGAGGACTCCAGCTTCGAGCTGGCCTTCATCCACCAGCGCACGCAAGGCGGCCAGCGTGATCCAGCGCCGGTCGACCTCGAAGAAGTGACGCAGGTTCTCGCGCGTGTCCGAGCGGCCGAAGCCGTCGGTGCCGAGCACCGTGTAGCGGCGTGGCACATACGGGTGGATCTGCTCGGCGAACAGGCGGATGTAATCGCTTGCGGCGATCACCGGGCCACGTGTGTCGTCGAGGCAGGCCGTGACATGCGCCACCCGCGGCTTCTCGCCCGGGTGCAGCAGGTTCCAGCGTGCGCAGTCGTTGCCGTCGCGCGCCAGTTGGGTGAAGCTCGGGCACGACCAGAGGTCGGCATCGACGTCCCAGTCCTGCTGCAGCAGCTCGGCGGCGGCGATGGCTTCGCGGAAGATGGCGCCGGAACCCAGCAGCTGCACGCGCGGGGCGTTCGAGGCCGGGCCCTTGCGGAACAGATACATGCCCTTGAGGATGTCGGCGACAACGGTTTCACCGGCCGGCATTTCGGGATGTGCGTAGTTCTCGTTCATCACCGTGAGGTAATAGAACACGTCTTCCTGCTCGGTGAACATGCGGCGCAGGCCGTCCTGGATGATCACGGCGAGTTCGTAGCCGAAGGTCGGATCGTAGGAGATGCAGTTCGGCACTGTCGACGACAACACGTGCGAATGGCCGTCCTCGTGCTGCAGGCCTTCGCCATTCAGCGTCGTGCGGCCCGCCGTGGCGCCGATCAGGAAGCCGCGTGCGCGCTGGTCGGCGGCGGCCCAGACCAGATCCATGGTGCGCTGCATGCCGAACATCGAATAGCAGATGTAGACCGGCAGCATCTGCACGCCATGCGTCGAATAGGCGGTGGCGGCGGCGATCCAGTCGGCCAGCGCGCCGGCTTCGTTGATGCCTTCCTGGAGAATCTGGCCGTCCTTGGATTCCTTGTAGAACATCAGCTGGTCGGCGTCCTGCGGTGTGTACAGCTGGCCGAGCTGGTTCCAGATGCCGAGCTGGCGGAACATGCCTTCCATGCCGAAGGTGCGCGATTCGTCGGGCACGATGGGCACCACGCGTTTGCCGAGCGTCTTGTCCTTGATGAGCAGATTCAGGATGCGCACGCAGGCCATGGTGGTCGAGAACTCGCGCCCTTCGGCGGAGGCCTTGAGCAGCGCGTCGAAGGCCGACAGCGCGGGTACCGGCAGCGGCTCGACGCGCGTGCGGCGTTGCGGCAGGTAGCCGCCGAGCGCCAGTCGGCGTTCACGCATGTAGGTCAGTTCGGGCGAGCCTTCGGGGAACTTGAGATACGGCAGCTGTTCGAGTTCTTCGTCCTTGATCGGCAGTTCGAAACGGTCGCGGAAGGCTTTGAGCGAGACCGTGCCCATCTTCTTCTGCTGGTGCGTGATGTTCTGCGCCTCGCCGGATTCGCCCATGCCGTAGCCCTTGATGGTCTTGGCGAGGATCACGGTCGGCTGGCCCTTGTGATGCACGGCGGCATGATAGGCGGCATATAGCTTGTGCGGATCATGGCCGCCGCGATTCAGGCCCCAGATGTCTTCGTCGGACCAGTGGGCGACCATCTTGGCGAGCTCGGGATACTTGCCGAAGAAGTGCTTGCGCACGTAGGCGCCGTCCTTGGCCTTGAAGGTCTGGTAATCGCCGTCGACGCATTCCATCATGCGCTTGTGCAGCAAGCCGTGTTTGTCCTGCGCCAGCAGGGGATCCCAGTAGCCGCCCCAGATCACCTTGATGACGTTCCAGCCGGCGCCGCGGAAGTCGGCTTCGAGTTCCTGAATGATCTTGCCATTGCCGCGCACCGGGCCGTCGAGACGCTGCAGGTTGCAGTTGACGACGAACACCAGATTATCGAGTTTTTCGCGGCCGGCCATGCCGATGGCGCCCATCGATTCGGGCTCGTCCATTTCGCCGTCGCCCATGAAGGCCCAGACCTTGCGGTTGGCCGTCTCGGCCATGCCGCGGTCCTGCATGTACTTCATGAAGCGTGCCTGATAGATGGCTTGCAGCGGGCCGAGGCCCATCGATACGGTGGGGAACTGCCAGAAGTCGGGCATCAACCAGGGATGCGGATACGAGGGCATGCCCTGGCCATTCACCTCGCGGCGGAAGCCGTCGAGCTGCGCCTCGGTCAGACGGCCGAGCAGGAAGGCGCGCGCATACACGCCGGGCGCCGAGTGGCCCTGGATGAAGATCAGGTCGCCGCCATGGCCATTGCTTTCGTTCGGGGCGTCCCCCAAGGGGACTTCCTTCGGGGCGTGCCAGAAATGATTGAAACCGACATCGAACAGCGTCGCCGCCGAAGCGAAACTGGCGATATGGCCGCCCAGTCCCGAGTCGTCGCGGTTGGCGCGCAGCACCATGGCCAGCGCGTTCCAGCGCACATAGGCGCGGATGCGCGCCTCGATGGCGTAGTCGCCGGGCGCGGGAATCTGCTGGTCGGTCGGGATGGTGTTCACATAGTCGGTGCTGGCGTTATACGGCAGGTTGATGCCGGTGCTGCGCGCCAGTTCGATGAGCTGTTCGATCAGGAAGTGCGCGCGCTGTGGGCCTTCCTGGGCAATCACGGCTTCGAGTGCCTCGCGCCATTCGCGCGTTTCCTGCGGGTCGTTGTCGGCGGCGAGGGGCATTGCGGCGCTGCTGGCTTGTGGCGTGTCGGACATCGTTTTCCTCATTTTGTGAGTGAATGATCGGGGTGCGGCGGAAGGGCGAGTTTAACCCGGGCGCATGCGAAACTGACCGCAGGGCAGGCGTTCGCGGGCGGATTGCCGTCACTGTGCGCGGAGCGTGCTTGCCATTGATTTGCGGTTTTTCGCATTATGAAAGAGCTGTTCGCCTTGTGCAATATGGCGCTTTTTTCGCGCCTGGGTTAGGCTTCGAACGCAGCGTCGACAGGTTCAAAACCACAACACAGGAGGAGTCGATGTTTCAACTCAGAATTCATGGCCGCGGCGGTCAGGGCGTGGTGAGTGCGGCGGAGGTGTTGTCGGTCGCCGCGTTCTCGCAGGGCAGCCATGCCCAGGCCTTTCCGAGTTTTGGCTCGGAGCGTACGGGGGCGCCGGTGGTGTCGTTCTGTCGCATCGACGACAAGGAAATCCGCCTGCGCGAACCCATCATGCAGCCCGATGCGCTGATCATCCAGGATCCGACGCTGCTGCATCAGGTGAATGTATTCAACGGTCTCAAGCCCGAGGGGTATGTGCTGATCAATACCTCGCGCAGTTTCGAGGAGCTGGGCATCGGCGAGATCGCACGCGGCCGGCGGCCCGAGCGCCTGTGCACCGTGCCGGCCACCGAGCTGGCGCTCAAGCACCTGGGTCGGCCGATGCCGAACATCGTGCTGCTCGGCGGTTTCGCGGCCTTGAGCGGCTTGTTGAGCATTCCGGCGCTGGCGGCTGCGGTGCGCGAGAAATTCCCAGGCAAGATCGGCGAGGACAACATCGTCGCAGCGACCGCCGCCTATGACTACGTGAAGCACGAAATGCAGGAGGCTGCCCACCATGCTTAAACAATGCGAAGGCTCGCATGCCGTTGCTGAAGCCGTGGCGCTGTGCCGCCCGGAGGTGATCTGCGCCTATCCGATTTCGCCGCAGACCCACATCGTCGAAGGCCTCGGCGAGATGGTCAAGAGCGGCGCGCTGCAGGATTGCGAGTACATCAACGTCGAATCGGAATTCGCCGCCATGTCGGTGGCCATCGGCGCTTCGGCGGCCGGCGCGCGCAGCTACACGGCCACGGCCAGCCAGGGGCTGCTGTTCATGGCCGAGGCGGTGTATAACGCCGCTGGTCTGGGCCTGCCGATCATCATGACGGTGGCGAACCGTGCGATCGGTGCGCCGATCAATATCTGGAACGACCATTCGGATTCGCTCTCGCAACGCGACTGCGGCTGGATCCAGCTGTTCGCCGAGACCAATCAGGAAGCCGTCGATCTGCACATCCAGGCCTTCCGCCTGGGCGAGGAACTCTCGCTGCCGGTGATGGTCTGCATGGACGGCTTCATCCTCACCCATGCCTACGAGCGCATCGACGTACCGACGCAGGATCAGGTCGATGCCTACCTGCCGCCGTTCGTGCCACGCCAGTCGCTCGATCCGCGCGATCCGGTGTCGATCGGCGCCATGGTCGGCCCCGAGGCGTTCATGGAGGTGCGCTACCTGGCGCATGCCAAGCAGATGCAGGCGCTGGACCTGATCCCGCAGCATGCCGCCGAGTTCCAGTCCATCTTCGGCCGCGCTTCCGGCGGTCTGGTGCGTCCGTATTGCTGCGAAGATGCCGAGACCATCGTGATCGCGCTGGGTTCGGTGCTCGGCACGATCAAGGACACCATCGACGAAATGCGCGCGGCGGGCCACAAGATCGGCGCGCTGGGCATCATTGCTTTCCGTCCTTTCCCGCTCAAGGAGGTGCATGACGCACTGGTCAATGCCAAACGCGTGGTGGTGCTGGAAAAGAGCCTGGCGGTCGGCATCGGCGGCATCGTCGCCACCAATGTGCGTCTCGCCACGCCGGGCATCAAGTTGCGTGGCTACACCGTCATCGCCGGCCTCGGCGGGCGCGCCATCACCAAGGCCTCGCTGCACACACTGTTCCGCGCAGCGGAAAAAGATGCATTGCAGCCGCTGACCTTCCTCGATCTCGATTGGGACATCGTCAATCGGGTGCTTGAACGCGAGAAGCAGCAGCGGCGTTCGGGGCCGATCGCCGAAGGCATCCTGCGCGATCTGGGGCTTGGCGGCATTCAAAACGTCTGAACCGGGAGAACGACCATGGCATTCCAACCCGTCAAGTTCTATCAGACCGGCACCTTCACGGTCGGCAACCGTCTGCTGGCGCCCGAAGAGCGCAGCGTGCAGTCCAACATGCAGCGCACCAATTCCCTGAACTGCGGCCACCGCGCCTGTCAGGGCTGCGGCGAGGCGCTCGGCGCGCGCTATGCCATTGATGCGGCCATGAAGGCCTGCAACAATCAGGTGATCGCCGCCAACGCCACGGGCTGTCTCGAAGTGTTCTCGACACCGTATCCCGAGACCTCCTGGCAAATTCCCTGGATTCACTCACTGTTCGGCAACGCCGCGGCCGTCGCCACGGGGATTTCGGCGGCAATCAAGGTCAAGCAGGGCAAGAAGAAGATGCACGATGTACGCGTGATCGCTCAGGGCGGCGACGGCGGCACCACCGACATCGGCTTCGGCTGCCTGTCGGGTATGTTCGAGCGCAACGACGACGTGCTGTACATCTGCTACGACAACGAGGCCTACATGAATACTGGCGTGCAGCGCTCCTCGGCGACGCCGCCGGCCGCGCGCACGGCCACCACCATGCCGCTCGGCCCGGAGCCCGGGAATGTCTTCGGCCAGGGCAAGAATGTGCCATTGATCGCCATGGCGCATGGCATCCCCTATGTCGCCACGGCCACGGTCGCCGATCTGCGCGATCTCGAATACAAGGTCACCAAGGCCATGGGCATGCGCGGCGCGCGTTACATTCACATCAACGTGCCGTGTCCGCTGGGTTGGGGCGCGGCGGCGCACGATACCATCAGGCTGGCGCGGCTGGCCAAGGAAAGCGGCCTGTTCCCGGTGTTCGAAGCCGAGTACGGCGAGATTACGGGCGTGTCGAAAATCCGCCGTCAGGCGCCGGTCGAGGAATATCTCAAGCTGCAGCGGCGCTTCGCTCATCTGTTCGGCAAAACGCCGGCGACGGAGACCATCGCGCGCATCCAGGCCATTGCCGAACGCAATATCCGCAAGTTCGGTCTGCTTGAAGAAGGAGCCGCGTCATGAGCAGCAACAAGGAAAGCAAGCCGTTCGCCATCACGCTCGATGTCGGCTCCTCGCTGGCCAATCACACCGGTAGCTGGCGCAATCAACGGCCGGTGTATCTCGATCGCCTGCCGCCCTGCAATCACGCCTGCCCGGCCGGCGAGAACATCCAGGGCTGGCTGTATCACGCCGAATCGGGCGATTACGAGGCGGCCTGGCGCGAACTGGTCAGGAACAATCCGCTGCCCGCCGTGATGGGCCGCGTCTGCTATCACCCGTGCGAAAGCGCCTGCAACCGCGCCAGTCTCGACGATGCGGTCGGCATCAATTCGGTGGAGCGTTTTCTCGGCGACGAGGCCATCAAGCATGGCTGGAAGTTCATCGTCCCCTCAGACCAGATGAAGGCCGGCGGCAAGCGCGTGCTGGTGGTTGGCGCCGGGCCGTCGGGGCTGTCGGCGGCCTATCATCTGGCCAATCTCGGCCACCGTGTGGAAATCCACGAGGCCGGTCCTTACGCCGGCGGCATGATGCGTTTTGGCATCCCGAAATACCGTCTGCCGCGCGCGGTGCTGGATGCCGAGGTGCAGCGCATTCTCGATCTGGGCGTCACGCTGCGCCTGAACCACAAGGTCGAAGACATCCGCGCCAGCATGCAGCAGGGCGGCTTCGACGCGGCTTTCCTGGCGGTCGGCGCGCATATCGGCAAGCGCGCCTTCATCCCGGCCGGTAGCGCGGCGCGCGTGATCGACGCGGTTTCGGTGCTCGCCAGCATGGAGGGCGAGGACAAGCCCATGCTCGGCCGGCGCGTGGTGGTGTATGGCGGCGGCAATACCGCCATCGACGTGGCGCGCACCGCCAAGCGCCTGGGCGCCACCGACGCCATCATCGTGTACCGGCGCACGCGCGACAAGATGCCGGCGCACGATTTCGAAGTCGAGGAGGCGCTGCAGGAAGGCATCATGATCAAATGGCTGTCGACCATCAAGCAGGCCGAGGCCGGCACGCTGACGGTGGAAAAGATGCAGCTCGATGACGCCGGTTTTCCGCAGCCCACTGGCGAATTCGAGACCATCGAAGCCGACTCGCTGGTGCTCGCACTCGGCCAGGATGTCGATCTGTCGCTGCTCGACGGCGTGCCGGGGCTGGAGATCGCCGACGGTGTGGTCAAGGTTGCCGCCAACATGATGACTGGCTGCGCGGGCATCTTCGCCGGCGGCGACATGGTGCCCTCGGAGCGCACCGTCACCGTCGCCGTCGGCCACGGCAAGAAGGCCGCACGCCACATCGACGCCTGGCTGCGCGGTACCCAGTATCGGGCGCCGGAAAAGCACGAGCCGGCGCGCTTCGAGAACCTGAATCCCTGGTATTACACTGACGCCGACAAGACCGTGCGCCCGCAGCTCGACGTGGTGCGGCGGCAGACCACCTTCGAGGAAGTCGTCGGCGGCCTCGACGAAACCAATGCCCTGTTCGAAGCGCGCCGCTGCCTGTCGTGCGGCAACTGCTTTGAGTGCGACAACTGCTACGGCGTGTGTCCCGACAACGCCGTCATCAAACTCGGCCCCGGCAAGCGCTACGAATTCAACTACGATTACTGCAAAGGCTGCGGCATCTGCGTTGCCGAATGTCCGTGCGGGGCGATCAGAATGGTGGCGGAGGAGATTTGAGCACTATGGCTAAACGCAATGTTTGCGCTGCTGGCGCCGGGCTGTCATGGAAGTAGTCGCTGTCATTGACTTCGAAACGACGGGCCTGTCGCCGGATCAGGGCGACCGGGCGACCGAAATCGCCGCGGTGATTGTCGATAACGGGCGGATCGTTGATCGTTATCAGAGCCTCATGAATGCCGGGGTGCGGATTCCGGCTTTCATCGAAGATCTCACCGGCATCAGCGACGCGATGGTGCGTGCGGCGCCACCGGCGGCCGAGGTCATGCGCGAGGTGGCCGATTTTGTCGGCGACCATCCGCTGGTGGCGCACAACGCCGCCTTCGATCGCAAGTTCTGGGATGCCGAGCTTGCCCGCATCCAGCGGCGCCGGCGTCAGGAGTTCGCCTGCTCGATGCTTGTCGCGCGCCGCCTGTTGCCGCAGGCGCCCAATCACAAGCTCGGTGCGCTCGTTGCCTTTGCCGGACTGCCGGTCGCCGGTCGCGCGCACCGGGCGCTCGCCGATGCCGAGATGGCCGCCAGCCTGTTGTTGCACATGGCGGCCGAATTGCGGGGGCGTCATGGCATTGATGTGGTCACGCATGCCTTGCTGCGCGAAATCCAGGCCGTGCAGAAGCAGCAACTTGGTCGCTGCCTGGAAAATTACCGCCGTCGGCTCGACGGTGCGGGTGGATTTGTACATTGATCGGCGGTTGCGGCCGCCATGCTCCTCTGCGACACTCATGAACTTCCCGTGCCAATGTGGCCGGGGTGGTTGCCTGGCATCCGGATTGAATACGATATTACTTTGGTGATAGAGTGCAAACAGGCTGCCTTTCTCCATGGCCCGAGCGCATCGCAAAGACCTTTGCATGAACCGCAATTTTCCTCAGTGGCGATCGATCAAGACCAGGGTGACGTTGTTTACTCTGGCGATTTTCCTGATCAGCATCTGGGCGCTGGCGATTGCCACCAGCCACATGCTGCGCGCCGACATGCAACGCCTGCTGGGCGCGCAGCAGCTGTCGACCGCCGCTGTTCTGGCGGCGGATCTCGAGAACGAGCTGGCGAGCCGGCTCAAGGATCTCGAAGCCATCGCCGGGGCCGTGAATCCGCTGCTGTTTGACGATCCGCGGCAGTTGCAGGGCTTCATCGAGCGTCGGCCGATTTTTCTCAGCCGCTTCAATGCCGGCGCCTTCGTCACGCGCAGCGATGGTCGCGCGATTGTCGATGTCCCACCCACCGCCGGGCGGTCAGGCTTGAATTTCATGGACAACGACAGCGTCGCCACCGCGCTGCGGCAGGGCAAGGCGGCAATCGGCCGCCCGCACATGGACCGGACGCGCAAGACGCCGGTGTTCCATATGGCGGTGCCCATCCGCGATGCGCAGGGCAAGGTGCTTGGCGCCTTGGTCGGCATGATCGACCTCGGGCAACCGAGTTTTCTCGACCGCATCACCGATAATCGTTTCGGCAAGACCGGCGGCTATCTGATCGTCGCGCCGCAGCATCGGCTGATTGTCTCGGCTTCGGACAAGCGGCGTGTCATGGAGCTGGCGCCACCGCCAGGCATGGTTCCGGCGATCGATCGGTTTCTGGATGGGGATGAGGGAACCGCCGTTTTCATCAATCCGGTCGGCGTCGAGGTGTTGCAATCCGTCAAACGGGTTCCCGTCGCTGGCTGGTATCTGGCGGTGACCTTGTCCACGGCCGAAGCCTTTGCGCCGATTCACGACATGCAGCAGCGCATGCTGCTGGCCGCATTGCTGCTGTCCATCCTGGCCGGGGGGCTGACCTGGTGGATGTTGCGCCGCGAGCTATCGCCGATGTTGGCGACCTTGAATACGCTGACCAATCTGTCGAATGCAAATCAGCACCCGCAACCCTTGCCGATCGAAAGCCAGGACGAAATTGGCCAGCTC
>JBPOIN010000136.1:0-8505 GCA_052034445.1 Pseudomonadota bacterium
CTCGCGCTGGCTGATCGCACATCTGCTGTCGGCAGAGAGCACGGATCGAGGGATTCGCTCCATTCGTTACCAGATGAACGCGGCCAAGTTCCCGGTGCATCGAGACCTGGCGGGATTCAATTTCGAGTCATCCCGTGTCGACCAAAAGCTGATCGAACAACTGGCCACGCTGTCCTTTACTGATGCCGCTCACAATGTCGTTCTGGTCGGCGGTACGGGCACGGGCAAGACCCATCTGGCCACGGCGCTGGGCGTCTCGGGCATCAGCCAGCACGGAAAGCGCATACGCTTTTACTCGACGGTCGATCTGGTGAATGCGCTGGAACAGGAGAAAGCCGCCGGCAAAGCGGGAAGGCTGGCCTATAGCCTGTCGCACATGGATCTGGTGATTCTCGATGAACTGGGCTATTTGCCGTTCAGCTCGTCAGGCGGAGCCTTGCTCTTCCATCTGCTGTCGAAGCTCTATGAGCGGACGAGCGTGGTGATCACGACAAACCTGACCTTTACCGAATGGGCCAGCGTGTTTGGCGATGCCAAGATGACCACGGCGCTACTGGATCGGCTGACGCACCATTGCCATATCGTCGAGACCGGCAACGAGTCATACCGCTTCCGTCACAGCAGCGCCACGGCGAAATCTCGGATCAAGGCAAGGGAAGCGGACAAGCGGGCCAGCACGCCGGCAGTCGAAGAAACGCTTGGGGAGCAGCGTTGAGTTCGGCCGCGCGGGAAATTCCGCTCCGGGCTAACGCCCTACGCGGACTTCCCCGCGCATCATCCACCCACATGAAAGCGGAGGTGAAGAACAGTCAATTGAGATAAACTTACCAACAGCCGTTCCAATGACGGACGGCTAATGCACCTGGTCAAATTTCAACGAGCACAGGTGGTCAAATTTCAACGCGTGCCGACATACGTCTCGTATCTTGCGCATGGATAGTCTGTCCTGTGGCATGTCTGCTCGCTTTCAAAAAAGCGGCAAGACTACCTTCAACTATCCATACAGCATCTGTCAAATCGGTCACGCTCAGCGCGAAATCGCGGTCACGATCACGCGAAATACGTATTCAGGGTAATTCAAGTACTGCCATTACCGGCGCATGATCAGAAGGCCGCTCAAGCCTACGCGGCGCCTTGTCAATCTCGCAGGCACAGCAATCGTCAGCCAACTCTGCCGAAAGCAGAATATGATCAATCCGCAAACCATGATTGCGACGAAACCCCATCATGCGGTAATCCCACCAAGAAAAGCTTTTCTCGGGCTGAGCAAAGCGCCGGAAAGCATCGTGAAACCCCAGAGAAATCAAACGTTCGAATGCGGCACGCTCAGGCGCGCTGCAAAGCACCTGTCCCTGCCAAGCAAGTGAATCATGAACATCGCGGTCTTCAGGGGCAATGTTGTAATCGCCCAGCAAGGCTAGCCGTGGCGTTTTTTCCAACTCGTCGATCAGCCAGTCGTGCAAGGCTGCCAGCCATTTCAGTTTGTACTGATATTTATCGGAGTCGAGACTCTGCCCATTTGGAATATAGGCGCAGACGATGCGCAAACCGGCCACACTGGCACTGATCAAGCGTTTTTGTGGATCATCGAATCCGCGCATCCCGGGTTCAACATCCTGCAAAGGCTCACGTGAAAGGATTGCAACACCATTGTAGGTTTTCTGACCGCTAAATGCCGCGTGATACCCCACCGAAGCGATGTCCTCGACAGGAAAGATAGCATCCTCGAGTTTCGTTTCCTGCAGACATAGCACATCCGGCTTTTGCATTGCCAGCCAATCGAGAACTTGCGGCAACCTGACCTTCAGCGAATTGACATTCCATGTGGCAATCTTCATTAGTAACTTATCTTCTTGTTTTATATGATGTCAATTAGATAGCGTTTGTTATAGCTACGCATCTGGCTACACCAATTTGTTAGGCTAGGAGTCATTCTCCCACTTCGCTTGCGCTTTGTCCCCCTGACCGCCCGTCATGCGGCTTGCTCCTGGCGCGGGGAGTGGTCATCGGAGCGCCGCAAGCCGCCTGCCGGGCTACCGTATCACGGACTGAACCCCGCCAGCGCGCATAAGGCCGCGCCCTGGCTTTGTGCCTCCGGCCACCGCCGCACCTCCTGCACCGCCGCCTGCGCCGCCAGCTGCGCTCGCGGCTTCGTCGGCTACCTCAAGACTGGCTTGCTCGCTGCGCTCGATTGCACCAGGCCGGCCGGGGGTAAATCGCAAGCGATTCAACATAACAGCGCATTACCCAAAGCCACTGCGCCCCCCGCAGCAAAGCTGCTCCCGGCTTGGGCCGCTGCGCGCCCTGCGGGTTCGGGTAATGGTCTGTTATGTCTTGCGCCCCCGTCCGTCCAACTGCGTTATTCGGCGCTGCGCGGGGGTTCAGTCAGCGCTGCGCGATGGGTGGCCTACGCTCAACCTATGGGCCGCGCTTCCGCGCCTGTGGCGCGCTCGCTGGCCGGCTGCGCCGGGCAGTCAGTTGGTGGGTGCGCATGCTGAGCATGCAGGAACTTTAGATCGGTTAACTTTAGCTTAGCCAACTGTCCGAAAAAGCGGGATCGCCGCACTTTCACGTTAATGCCTCGGAACTCTTTGACTCAATGGTGATCGCGACCCTTCGATTACGCGCGCGGCCCTCTGGAACAGCATTATCGGCGACAGGCCTTTGGTCTGCATAACCCGTCGCCATCAGGCGACTTGCAGCTACACCATGATCAATGAACAGCCTCACGACACTTGAAGCGCGAACCCCCGAAAGTTCCCAATTCGATGGAAATTGGGGAGTATTAATTGGAAGATTATCGGTATGGCCTTCCACAATAATCGGGAAATCAGTTGGGGCAAGAATCTTCGCCACAATGGTTAAAGCTCGCACCGCATCTTCGGCCAACCGCGCATCGCCCGGCAAAAAAAGCACGCTGGCATTGATCTCGATCGTAATACCCTGAGCCCCCTCTGTAATCCAGACTTGCCCATCCTTTACCAATGGCGCCAAGGCATCCCTGATTTCCTGAGCCATGTTACGCATTTTTTCTTTTATTTTGGGTGGCTGATTCGGCGTAATCACTGGTTTGCTTGGAGTAATTCTGGGCAGCATCAACACAGGCATCTGCTCTCCAGAAGATTGGGCATTAGGGGCAGAGTCCGGAGCATTCCTGAACGCAGAAACGATCGAGTCGGACAGCACACGATACTTTCCTTCATTGATCGAAGAAACCGCATACATCACAACGAAAAAAGCAAACAACAGTGTAATGAAGTCAGCATAAGACACCAGCCATCTTTCATGGTTATCGTGTTCTTCCTCGCGATGACGGCGACGTGACATGGAAAAGATATCCGGGCAAATTATCAACAGACGTTGTGACTACAACAACGCTGCTGGTACTTTTGCACCAAGAGTATGGTCATATGAGATAGCTCTGCATGCGGCTTTCGATAACTCGAGGATTATCACCATTGGCAATCCCAACCAAGCCATCGACATAAATCTCACGCAGTGCAACCAACTGAACGATGTTCACAAGCAATTTCTTCGCTACCGGGAGAAACACCAGATTCGCCAAACCCACGCCATAGATGGTGGCAACAAAAGCAACGGCAATCCCACTGCCTAATTTGGCCGGATCAGTCAGGTTTTCCATAACATGTATCAAGCCCATCACGGCCCCCAAAATACCAATGGTGGGGGAATAACCGCCAGCCGACTCCCATATTTTGGCAGACAGTCTCAATTGAGCTTCATAACTATCAATCTGAACCTCAAGCACTTCACGCAAACCATTTGGTTCGGCGCCATCAACCAGCAACTGAAGCCCCTTGATTTCAAATGGGTCTTTTAACGTGGAAAATTGCGCCTCGAGTGCCAGCAAACCCTCGCGCCGTGCAATCTGGCTCCAGCTCGCCACCCTTCGAATCAGCGCCGAAGGGTCATTGGCAGGCGGAATGAAAACCCATTTGAGCATGTTTATGCCGCGCAAGAATATCGGCAGCGGGCTTTGCAGCATCACGGCACCCGCAGTCCCGCCCATTACGATCAAAAACGCCGTCGGCTGAAAAAGGGAGCCGAGATGGCCGCCCTCCAGGAGTTGTCCGGCAAGAATAGCTCCCAGCCCAAGTAAGAGACCAAAGATGCTTGTTTTGTCCATTGCAATTCTTTCGCTCTACGATGGCGTGGCCGACTTACGGCTCTTGAGCTTTTTCTTTCCACCATTATCATCAAGCATTCTGCTCCTCAGACGGGCGATCGCTTGTGTATGCAACTGAGACACCCTCGATTCTGTAACCCCCAGGACATCCCCGATTTCACGTAGATTCAGTTCCTTATCGTAATACAGGGCCATCATGAGTTTCTCCCTCTCTGGCAGGTCCTCGATTGCCTTAATCAAGGTAGTGCGCATGTCCTGATCCAGCAATTGCGCCAGAGGATCAAGTTCCTCGGAGGCCGCGTGGCGCTCCAAATAATCGCCGTTATCGGTGTCGCCGAGATCATCCAGATACACAAGCTGGTGACCACGGGCCTCCTGAAGCATTTTCTGATAATCAGACAATGACATATCAAGCACTGCCGCCAGTTCACTTTCGAGAGGAGAACGCCCCTGCTTTTGCTCCAGGGCAGTGATGGCGGCTTCGACTCTGCGCATATCCCGTCGCAATCCGCGTGGTAACCAATCGTTTTCTCTCAGGCCATCGAGCATTGCACCGCGCACCCGCTGCACAGCATAGGTCTCGAACTGGGCACCGAGCCCCTCTTCATAGCGATTAATCGCATCCAACAGACCGATCATGCCATTCTGAACAAGGTCATCAATCTGCACACTTGGCGGTAGCTTTGCCATCAAGTGAAAAGCAACACGCCTTACCAGAGGCGCGTACCGCATGACGAGCTGCTCCTTGTCCGGAAGCCCCTGAGCGTTGTACATCGTAGGAATTTCGAAAGCCATCGACGCGGCGACTATACCACCGAATCGAGTCCTACCGCGCCACACTGCTCGGCAGGCAAACCAAACCTGGAACGTGAAAAAGACGTTCGCATGTCCAAAAGTTCGTCGTTCAGCAGAGCAAAACTACCCGAAAAGCCTGATGCTGTCCCATACATGGCAGGAATACGCTGCATGAGAGCCTCGGCAATATCATTGTGGGCAGCAGATTGGGGGGATTTAAATGTTGCTCCAAGGTAGTCCAAATGCACATCAAGATACTCACGCGCCACGCTGCGCATGTTGTCAAAGATCGCCACCGCCTCGTTCGAGTTTTTCGCTTGGGCCACGGCCACATGGAATCCATCACGCCCCTTCTCTTGGACAGTGCGTTTGATAAGCGCGTAAGCCTGCGTTATCGCCTGACCATGTGCATCGACCACAACCGTCATGTGTCGGGCCGCCTGTGAAAGAATCGAGAGTTGCCCACCGCGACGAATGATGCTATCAATCAGGATGAAATCAACTTCGCGCTGAATTTCCTGCAGATAATACGCCAAGCTCTTGCGTGCGATTTCGGAGGACCGATGTGCCCGATCAAGCTCGCGCGCCGCATGTTTTGCTGGTAGCAGCTGCAATAGAGGGGTCGCCTGAAACATCACTTGACGAAGCGCACAATCTCCCTGGAGGACGGAAAGGAAATCCCCTCTGACTGAAAATCCAAGAGAATGAATAGCGTTATCTAGTCCATCATGCTCATCAATCACCAGAACACGCTGACCTACCCTAGTCAAGTCCATCGCAACCTTCGTCAGCAGTGCAGTCCGGCCGGCAGACTCGCGCGCCGATGCGAACGCCATAACCTGCGGCGAGCGCCCACCGAACAAACGCCGCAAACCGGCAGCCTGATCACCCGACCAGCCCGTTCCAATACTGCCATCCACAATTGGCTCGCCCAACACCTTAACCTCCAGCGCTGCGCAATTTTTCCGCCGGCTGGATATCGCTTGACGGGGTCAGTACCAAGCCAGCTTCCTCGCCTTGCAATCGATGCGCCGAAGTGTCGTCCGGCAATTTGAATGCCCGATGAATCAAATAATTACGATTTGGCAAATGTAGGTCCTCTGGCACACGCTGACCATTCGCGACATAGCACAACAGCAAACCATGCCGGATGGCCACATCCAGCACCGGGGCCAACGAAGCCGCCTCATCAACCTTACTGAGAACGATTCCGGCCAGATCCTCACCGGCATACGCACGGACGACATCATCGAGAGTATCGCCTCGCGTTGTCGCGTTGAGCAGCAACAAGCGATTCACTTCGCCCGCACGCATAAGCATGGCGGCCTGTTCAGCCACCATACGATCACGCTGACTCATGCCGACCGTATCAATCAACACCATGTGCTTGTCGCGCAAATCGGCCAAGGTATGCCGCAAATCGTCGCCATCTCGAACCACGTGCACGGGAACACCCAGAATCCGGCCATAAATTCTCAACTGTTCATGCGCCCCGATGCGGTATCCATCAGTTGTCAGCAAGGCGATCTTATCGGCACCGTAGCGTACGACACAACGTGCGGCAAGTTTGGCTGTCGTAGTAGTCTTGCCGACGCCGGTTGGCCCCACCAAAGCATACACACCTCCACGTTCGATAATGTCATTTTCGCTGCTCAAAGTTCGCAGACGCCGATTGATGGCGCCCCGAATCCATTTTCGCGAATCATCAAGATGCAGATCCGTCGGCATTTCTAGGCAAATTTTGCGCGCCAAAAAACCAGAAAATCCTGCATCAAGCATTTCGGCCAACATTAGCGCCCGATTCGGAGATTCGCGCGACATTTCTCCCCACGCAAACCCTGCCAATTGACGCTCCAACAGCGCCTTAATTGATTGCATTTCCATCATCAACTGATCAACTTGCGGCGTTAACTGCTGCTGCGCCGATCCCGGAGCCCTCTTGCTGCCAGCGCCAATCTCACCAGTGGCTCGCCCTTCTTCAAGCAGCACACTGCGCAACGTAGCCTGCACTTGTTCGCCAGACAAAACACTGGATTGCCCCTTGGGCAAAGGCCGCAGCTTCGGACGGTCGGCCACTGGTGGAGTTACCGGTGGAGGGGCGGCGACCGACTTTGTTTGCCAGACAGGCTGAGAATTTGGTTGCTTGCGAACCTGCCGGGAAAGACTCACCGTATAGTCATCCTCGGTAGCCAGATCTATTTCAGGCCTATTGGCCGCAGGGGCCGCAGGAGGCATGCCCACGGCAACCCCGTGTGAGCCTGACACAGGCGGGCGCTGCAGAGAAGCGAATGGCGCGACATTCGAAGCCGTTTGCCGCGACAACGCCTCAAAATCATCAGCTGTCATCGCTGCGATCTCAACACCACCCGGCACCGGCTTGTTGGAAACCACGATGGAGTCTGGCCCCAGTTCTTCCTTCACTTTGCGCAGGCAGTCGCGCGCAGTGGGGGCAATAAAACGTTTGACGTTCATGACCTGGCTCCAATAATCGATGTCACTCTAATCGTTCGGTAATCCGGAACTTCGGCATTCGCCAATACCTTCAACTGAGGCACGGCACGTCGAAGAAAGCGCGACAACAACCAGCGCAAGTGCCCGGGAACCAGCAGAACCGCCGGCAATCCAATCTCTTCTTGGCGTTGAGCCGCTGCCGCGGTTTCACGCAGCAGCGTGTCAGCGAGACCCGGCTCAATACCACTAGCATCCCCTCCGCCTTGTATCGCCTGCCCCAACACCCGCTCCAGCCCAGAATCAACAGCCATCACCGAAAGTTCGGCATTTCCCGGGAAAATTTGCTGAACAATCGCGCGACCGAGCGTAATCCGCACCTGTGTTGTAAGTTCTAGAGGATCCTGAGTCCGCGTCGAATATTCGGCAAGCGTTTCAATAATGCTGCGCATGTCGCGAATATTCACTCCTTCTTCCAGCAGATTTTGCAGAACCCGCTGAACCACTGAGAGTGAAATTTGCTTGGGAACCAAATCCTCAATCAGCTTTGGTGACTCTTTAGCCACATGATCGAGCAATGCTTGAGTTTCCTGCCGCCCCAGCAACTCGGCGGCATGCGAAAGAATCACATGATTTAAATGGGTGGCCACCACGGTTCCTGCATCCACCACCGTATAGCCCAAGACGTGCGCTTGTTCTCTTAACGCAGCCTCGACCCAGATGGCTGGGAGGCCAAACGCCGGATCCCTAGTTGAGCTGCCAGGCAATGTTCCGGCTACACGCCCCGGATTGATCGCCAGATGCATGCCGGGAAAAGATTCTCCCGCACCAATCTCAACGCCCTTCAAGGTAATCCGATAGCCATTCGGTTTGAGCTCAAGATTGTCACGAATATGCACCGGAGCAGCCAGAAACCCGACCTCTTGGGCGAACTTCTTGCGCAAGCCACGAATGCGTTTGAGCAATTCGCCGTCCTGCCCTTTATCCACTAATGGAATCAAACGATAGCCAACCTCCAGCCCCAACACATCGACAGGAGCCACATCGTCCCAGCTGGCATCCAGCGACTCCAGCGGGGTTTGTTGGATGATTGGAGCCCCCCCTTCCGAAGCCAG
>JBPOIN010000237.1:0-12214 GCA_052034445.1 Pseudomonadota bacterium
GCCATGCGCGTCGGGCCGATCACGCCGACCGAGCCGACGAGCTGGCCATCGACTTCGTAGGAGGCGGCGACGACGCTGCATTCGTCGAGCGGCGCGATGCCGGATTCGCCGCCGATGAAGATCTGCACGCCATCTGCGCAATTGCTGACGTCGAGCAGCTGGACCAGGCTGGTCTTCTGATCAAATAGCGCGAACAGTTCGCGCAGGCGCGTCATGTTCGATGACAGATCGGCGACTTCGAGCAGGTTGCGTTCGCCCGAGATCGCGTATTGCGAGGAGGTGTCGGACATCATCTGGCCGCTGGCGTCGAGCGCCGCGCTCATGAGTTCGCTCATGTCACTGCGCAGCTGGTGCAGTTCGTGATGGATGCGTTCCTTGACCTGGGCGAAATCGAGCCCGGCGCAATTCTGGTTCAGGTAATTCGCGGCTTCGGCGAGTTCGGCGGGCGAATAGGCGCGTTGCGGGAACAGGATACGGTTCTGCACGTCGCCGGTCTCGCTGACGATGATCAGCAGGATGCGTTTTTCCGACAGGTTCAGGAATTCGATCTGGCGGATGCGCGGCTGCTGGCGGCGCGGGGCGATCACCACGCCGGCGAAATGCGTGAGTTGCGAGAGCAGTTGCGAGGCCTGGCTGATCACGCGTTGCGGCTGGTCGGGCTGGATGGCGCCCTGGATTTCGCTGATTTGTGCGTGTTCGAGCGGCCGCATGGTGAGCAGCGAGTCGACGAACATGCGGTAACCGCGCGGTGTCGGGATGCGGCCGGCCGAGGTGTGCGGGCTGGCGATGAAGCCCATTTCCTCCAGATCCGACATTACGTTGCGGATCGTGGCCGGCGAGAGTTCGAGTTCCGAGTGGCGTGACAGCGTGCGCGAGCCGACCGGCTGGCCTTCCGCGATATAGCGTTCGATCAGGGTCTTGAGCAGGGTCTGGGCGCGCTTGTCGAGCATGGCGTGCATTGTATTCAAAAATGGCGGCGGATGATTGCGGCGGGGGTTTGTGGTTTAATTCCGGGCATGGAAAATGACTTTCGCAAGATTGCGCTGATCGGCAAATACCAGAGTCCCGAAGTGGCCGGCTCCTTGCAGGCGCTCGTGACCTTTCTGCAGGCTCAGGGCCGCCAGGTCATGATCGAGGAGGGCACCGCGGTTTCGATCGGCAGTTTCGGTTGCCTCGAAGTTCCCTACCCGGCGATTGGCGCCCATGCCGATCTGGCGATCGTACTGGGCGGCGATGGCACGATGCTCAACGCAGCGCGTCAGCTGGCCGAATACGGCGTGCCGCTGGTCGGGGTGAATCAGGGGCGTCTGGGTTTCATGACCGACATCGCCTGCGAAAACATGTTGGTGGGCATTGCCGCTCTGCTGGAAGGCAAGTTTTCGCGCGAGCAGCGCTTTCTGCTTGACTCGGTGGTCATGCGCGAGGGCGTCAAGGTGTTTCATGCCCTGGCGCTGAACGACATTGTCGTGAACAAGGGCGAACTCGGACGCATGATCGAGATGGAAGTCAAGGTCGATGGTGAGTTCATCTATATGCTGCGCGCCGACGGCATCATCATTGCCACGCCGACGGGTTCCACGGCCTATGCACTGTCGGCGAATGGCCCGATCCTGCATCCGTCTGTGCCGGGCATCGCGCTGGTGCCGCTGTGCCCACATGCCTTGTCGAATCGGCCGATCACCATCTCGGATCAGAGTCGCATCGAGATTACCTTGTTGCCGCAGCATGATGCACGGATCCATTTCGACGGGCAGACGCATTTCGATGCGCTGGCCGGCGACAGCGTGCAGATCTCGCGCTCACGCCACTCGATCACGCTGCTGCATCCGCCCGGTTACAGCTATCTGGCGATGTTGCGCGAAAAGCTGCACTGGAGTGCGGCGCCGCGCCATTAAGCCGGTTTCTTTTCCTCCCACGTTGCTTCGTTCTTACCTGTCCCCATGCTGCGCCGCCTGTTCATCCGCGACTTTGTGATTGTCGATCGCCTCGAACTCGATTTCGAAGCCGGCTTCGGCGCCCTGACGGGCGAAACCGGCGCCGGCAAGTCGATTCTGATCGATGCCCTTTCGCTCGCGCTCGGCGAGCGTGCCGAAGCGGCCGTGGTGCGCGTCGGCGCCGAACGGGCCGAGGTGTCGGCGGAGTTCGATCTGACGGCGGATAGTCCGCTGCATGCCTGGCTCGCCGCGCATGATTTTGAGGATGAAGGCGTCTGCCTGCTGCGCCGCGTGATTGATGCGGGTGGGCGCTCGCGCGCCTATGTGAATGGTGCGCCGGCGACGCTGGGGCAGTTGCGCGAGGCCGCGGATTGCCTGGCCGACATTCATGGCCAGCATGCCCATCATTCACTGATGCGCGCCGACGCCCAGCGCGAGTTGCTCGACGCGCATGCCGGGTTGACCGGCCTGGCGCGCGAGGTGGCGGAGAAATATCGCGCCTGGCGCCAGCTGCATGAAGCCAGCGTGCATGCCGAGCGCGATGCGGCTGCCAGCTTGCGCGAGCGCGAGATGCTGGGCTGGCAGGTCGCCGAACTGCAGACCCTGGCTTTCGATCCCGCGCAGTGGCAGGAAGACAATCAGGAGCATCGGCGCCTCACGCATGCGGCGAGTCTCATCGAGGGCAGCGAGGCGGCCATGCAGTTGCTCAGCGATGGCGAAATGGCCGTGACGCCGCAACTCGAACACTTGCTGGCGCGCCTGCGCGGCCTCGCCGAAGTCGATGCCGAACTCGGCGAGAGCATCGATCTGCTCACGAATGCGCAGATCCAGTTGCAGGAGGGGGCGCATGCCTTGCGCCACTATCAGCGCAAGCTGGATCTGGATCCGCAGCGCCTTGCAGAACTCGAAAGCCGGATTGCCGGGGTCATGGCGCTGGCGCGCAAACATCGCATCGGTGTCGATGAGCTGCCGCAGTATCTGGCCCAGCAGCAGGCGCGTCTCGACGAACTCGGCTTGCTGACCGACGTGGCCGCGCTCAACGAGCGCACGTCAAAGGCGGCGCAGGAATATCAGGCGGCGGCCAAAAAGCTCAGCAAGGGACGCGCCAGGACTGCCGCCGAACTCGGCGCGCAGGTCAGCACGGCCATGCAGCAACTGGCGATGGCCGGCGGCAGTTTTTCGATCGCGCTGCAGTCGCTGGCCGAGGGCGCGGCGTATGGACTCGAAAGTGTCGAGTTTCTCGTCTCGGCCAATGTCGGTCAGCCCTTGCGGCCGCTCGCCAAGGTGGCTTCGGGCGGCGAATTGTCGCGCATCGGTCTGGCGATCCAGGTGATTGCGAGCCAGGCTGGGCAGGCGCCGACGCTGATCTTCGACGAAGTCGATGTCGGCATCGGCGGGCGCGTCGCCGAGATTGTCGGGCGCATGTTGCAGGAGCTTGGGCGCAGCCGTCAGGTGCTGTGTGTGACGCATTTGCCGCAAGTGGCGGCCTGCGCCGACTGGCAGTGGTCGATTGCCAAGGAGGAGTGCGCGGGCACCACCATCTCGCGCGTGACGCCGCTCGATCAGACGGCGCGGATCGATGAACTCGCGCGCATGCTGGGCGGGGTGAATATCACCGCGACCACGCGGCGGCATGCGGCAGAAATGCTCGGGGTGTCGTGACGCTTCGCTCCGCCACGGCAAGCGGCGGAGCGTTCGTTGTGCCTGATGCTCAGGCCGGTTTCTTGTTCGGACAGTTGGGTTTGAGGCAGTTGGCGTACAGATACAGCGCATGTTCGCTGATCGCGAAACCGCGTTCGCGGGCGATGTCGTTCTGGCGCTTTTCGATTTCGGCGTCGTGAAACTCCTCGACTTTGCCGCATTGCAGGCAGACCAGATGGTCGTGATGCGTGCCTTCGTTGAGTTCGAATACCGCCTTGCCGGATTCGAAGAAATGCCGTTGCAGCAGGCCGGCCTGCTCGAACTGCGTGAGAACCCGGTAGACGGTCGCCAGACCGATATCCATGTCTTGGCTGATCAGATGTCGATACACATCTTCGGCGGTCATGTGGCGCCCTTTGCTGGCTTCGTTCTTGCGGAACAGGTCAAGAATCGTCAGGCGTGGCAGGGTGGCCTTGAGACCGCTATTCTTCAAATCACTGGAATTGCTCATGGATCGGACGGCTGAGTTGGTAATGACTGGCTTATAATATATTTTTCAGGATGCGCTGGGTATTCCCGCAGAGCTTCTTTTTTTGCGTGGTGGGCTTGGCGCATTCCGTTGCAGAAACGTGTGTTGTTTCCTTTTCATCTCCTCCGATCGAAGCTGCTCATGAAGCGCATTCATTTATTTGTCTTGCCAGTTGCCGTTGTACTCACCGGCTGCTCGAACATGCCGGATATCACGCCGCAGCTCTCGCCGTATCGCATTGACGTGCGGCAGGGGAATTTCGTCACGCCGCAGATGGTGGCGAAGCTCAAGCCTGGGCAAAGCAAGGAGCAGGTGCGTTTCATTCTCGGCACGCCCCTGATGACGGACATGTTTCACTCGGATCGCTGGGACTACGTGTATACCTTTCAGCCGGGGCGCGGCGAGGGCGAGCAACGGCATCTGGTGGTGTATTTCGTCGATAACAAGCTTTCGCGTTTTGACGGCGATCTGGTCAAGGCGGCCGTGGCGAGCGGGGCGATGGCGGCCCAGCCGACGCGGGACACCGAGCAGCGCATCATCGACATCGAACCCGAAGAAATGCGCAACATGAAAGTCGAAGGCTCGATGACGGCGCCGGCAGAGAAATAATCCGCAGTCCGCGATAAACATCCTCGTCCGCAGCGGCGGACCGGGACGAAACCCAGGAGTTCGCCATGAACAAGAACCGTATCGCAATCGCCGGTGCTTCCGGCCGCATGGGTCGCATGCTGATCGAGGCCGTGACGCAGGCCGACGATATGGTGCTGGCTGCTGCACTCGATCAGCCCGGCAGCGCCTGGATCGGCAAGGATGCCGGCGATTTTGCCGGCGCGCCGTGTGGCGTCGCCATCACTGCCGACCTCGACGCCGCCTTGGCGCAGGCCGATTGTCTGATCGACTTCACGCGCCCGGAAGGCACCCTACAGCATCTGGAGGCCTGTCGCCGGCATGGTGTGCATCTGGTCATCGGCACGACCGGCTTCACGGCCGCAGGCAAGGCGGCGATTCAGCAGGCCGCCAACGATATCCCGATTGTCTTCGCACCCAATATGGCGGTTGGCGTGAATGCCGTGTTCCGCCTGCTCGACGTGGCGGCGCGCATTCTCAACGAGGGCTATGACATCGAAGTGATCGAGGCCCATCATCGTCACAAGGTGGATGCGCCCTCGGGCACGGCGTTGCGCATGGGCGAAGTGGTCGCCGCGGCGCTGGATCGCGATCTGGCCGAATGCGCCGTCTATGGCCGCGAAGGCCATACTGGCGAACGTCCGGCGACGCAGATCGGCTTTGCGACGATTCGCGGCGGCGACATCGTCGGCGATCACACGGTCCTGTTTGCTGGCGACGGGGAGCGCATCGAAATCACCCACAAGTCCGCCAGCCGCATGCCTTATGCGAGCGGCTCGCTGCGCGCGGCGCGCTTCATGCAGGCCAAGACCAAAGGCCTGTTCGACATGCAGGATGTGCTGGGTTTGCGCTGAGATTGATTCGGCGCCGGCGCATCGCCGATGCACCGTTTTGCGGCGCGGCTCTTGATGGGAAAGGGCTGTTGCGGCTATAATTCGAAGGTTTGATCGAGCGGGGTTGGCCAAGGCCGACCCCGCTTTGCACATCAAGCGCCTCCGTCACCCGTTTCAAAATTCAGGAGCACCACCGTGAGTCACTTCCCGCCTGCCATTCTTGCACTTGCCGACGGGACGGTCTTTCGGGGCAAGGGCATCGGCGCCATGGGCGCCAGTGCCGGCGAGGTGGTGTTCAATACCGCCATGTCCGGCTATCAGGAGATCCTCACCGATCCCTCGTATTGCCGTCAGATCGTCACCTTGACCTATCCACACATCGGCAACACCGGCATCAACGCCGAAGACTGCGAAGGCGGCGTGGCTGGCAAGGTGTATGCCGCGGGGCTTGTGATCCGCGATCTGCCGTTGCTGGCCTCGAACTGGCGCAGCGAACAGACCCTGGATACCTACCTCAAGGCGCAGAACATCGTCGCGATCGCCGATATCGATACGCGCAAACTGACGCGCATCCTGCGCGAAAAGGGCGCCCAGGCCGGTTGCCTGACGACCGGGACCGACGCCGATGCGGCGGTGGCCCAGGCACGCGCCTTCCCGGGGTTGGCCGGCATGGATCTGGCCAAGGTGGTCAGCGCCGAAGCAGCCTATCCTTGGCGGCAGGGCGAATGGCGTCTCGACAAGGGCTATGCCGATCAAAGCAACCCCCGTTTCCATGTCGTGGCCTACGATTTCGGCGTCAAGCGCAACATCCTGCGCATGCTGGCCGAGCGTGGCTGCCGCTTGACTGTGGTGCCCGCACAGACGCCGGCTGCCGAAGTGCTGGCGCTGAATCCCGATGGCGTGTTCCTGTCGAATGGTCCTGGCGATCCGGAACCTTGCGATTATGCAATCCAGGCCATCCGCGAACTGCTCGCCAAGGGCGTGCCGACATTCGGCATCTGCCTTGGCCATCAGTTGCTGGCGCTGGCTTCGGGCGCCAAGACGCACAAAATGAAGTTCGGCCATCATGGCGCCAATCATCCGGTCAAGGATCTGGATAGCGGCGAAGTGCTGATCACCAGCCAGAATCACGGCTTTGCGGTGGCTGCCGATGCGCTGCCGGCGAACCTGCGCGCCACGCATGTCTCGCTGTTCGACGGCAGCCTGCAGGGCATTGCGCGTACTGATGTGCCGGCGTTCAGCTTTCAGGGGCATCCCGAAGCCAGCCCCGGCCCACATGATGTGGCGTATCTGTTCGACCGATTTATTGGAATGCTTGAGAAGCCGGGGCTGGGGGCTGGGGGCTAGGGTTTATCCCGTGTCTTCGCTTTTCCACCCGAGTCCCGAGTCCCTAGCCTTCAGTCCTTAAAATGCCAAAACGTACAGACATCAAGAGCATCCTCATCATCGGCGCTGGCCCTATCATCATCGGTCAGGCGTGCGAATTCGACTATTCCGGCGCCCAGGCCTGCAAGGCCCTGCGCGACGAGGGTTACAAGGTGATCCTTGTGAATTCGAATCCGGCGACCATCATGACGGATCCGGAGATGGCCGATGTGACTTACATCGAACCGATCAGCTGGCAGGTGGTCGAAAACATCATCGCCAAGGAGCGCCCGGACGCATTGTTGCCGACCATGGGCGGGCAGACCGCGTTGAACTGTGCGCTCGACCTGGCCAAACACGGGGTGCTGGAAAAATACGGCGTCGAGATGATTGGCGCTTCGCGCGAGGCCATCGACAAGGCCGAGGACCGCGAGAAGTTCAAGCAGGCCATGACCAAGATCGGTCTCGGCTCGGCGCGCTCGGTGATCGCCCATTCGATGGAGGAGGCCTTTCAGGGGCAGGCGTTGATCGGTTATCCGGCCATTATCCGGCCGTCTTTCACCATGGGCGGCAGCGGCGGCGGTATCGCCTACAATCAGGAAGAATTCGCCGAGATCTGCAAGCGCGGTCTCGAAGCCTCGCCGACCAGCGAACTGCTGATCGAGGAATCCCTGCTCGGCTGGAAAGAGTACGAGATGGAGGTGGTGCGCGATCGCAAGGACAACTGCATCATCGTCTGCTCGATCGAGAACCTCGACCCGATGGGCGTGCACACCGGCGACTCGATTACCGTCGCACCGGCGCAGACGCTGACCGACAAGGAATACCAGATCATGCGCAACGCCAGCATCGCGGTGCTGCGCGAGATCGGCGTTGATACCGGCGGCTCGAACGTCCAGTTCGCCATCAATCCGCAGGACGGTCGCATGATCGTCATCGAGATGAACCCGCGCGTCTCGCGCTCTTCGGCGCTGGCCTCGAAAGCGACGGGCTTCCCGATCGCCAAGATCGCCGCCAAGCTGGCCGTCGGTTTCACGCTCGATGAGCTGCAGAACGACATCACGGGTGGCGCCACGCCGGCCTCGTTCGAACCCTCGATCGACTATGTGGTCACCAAGATTCCGCGTTTCGCCTTCGAGAAATTTCCGCTCGCCAATGATCGCCTGACGACGCAAATGAAGTCGGTTGGCGAGGTCATGGCCATCGGCCGCACCTTCCAGGAGTCGTTCCAGAAAGCGTTGCGCGGCCTCGAAGTCAGCGTGTATGGCCTCGATGAGATCGACGCCGAGCTCGACGAAATCGAACGCGAGATCGCCAATCCCGGTCCGCAGCGCATCTGGTATCTCGGTCAGGCTTTCCGCAGCGGCATCAGCTTTGACGAGATTTTCCATCTGACCAAGATCGATCCGTGGTTCCTGGCCCAGATCGAGGACATCGTGCGTACCGAACAGAGCCTTGTTGGGCGTGCGCTCAAGGACTTCGATGCGGCCGGCGTGCGCGATCTCAAGCGCAAGGGGTTTTCGGATCGCCGGCTGGCCAAACTGCTCGATACCAGCGAGACCGAAGTCCGCCGGCATCGTCAGGCGCTCGGTGTGCGCCCCGTGTATAAGCGTGTTGACACCTGCGCCGCCGAATTCGCCACGGCCACGGCCTATATGTACTCGACCTACGAGGAAGAGTGCGAGGCGCGACCGACCTCGCGCAAGAAAATCATGGTGCTCGGCGGCGGTCCCAACCGCATCGGCCAGGGTATCGAGTTCGATTATTGCTGCGTGCACGCGGCGCTTGCCATGCGCGAGGATGGTTATGAGACCATCATGGTCAACTGCAACCCGGAAACTGTGTCGACCGACTACGATACCTCGGATCGCCTGTATTTCGAACCCGTGACGCTCGAAGACGTGCTCGAAATCGTGCATGTCGAGCAGCCCGATGGCGTGATCGTGCAGTTCGGCGGCCAGACGCCGCTCAAGCGCGCGCGCGAGCTCGAAGCCAATGGCGTCAGGATCATCGGCACCACGCCGGACATGATCGACGCCGCCGAAGACCGCGAGCGCTTCCAGAAGCTGCTGCAGGATCTCGGCCTCAAGCAGCCGCCCAACCGCACGGCGCGCACACCCGAGGACGCGCTGGTGCTGGCCGCCGAGATCGGCTATCCGCTGGTGGTGCGGCCGAGCTATGTGCTGGGCGGTCGCGCGATGGAAATTGTCCATGAGCAGAAGGACCTCGAACGCTACATGCGCGAGGCCGTCAAGGTTTCGTTCGACTCGCCGGTGCTGCTCGACCGCTTCCTCAACGACGCCACCGAAGTCGATGTCGATGCGCTGTCCGACGGCCAGCAGGTCATCATCGGCGGCATCATGGAACACATCGAACAGGCCGGTGTGCATTCGGGCGATTCGGCCTGTTCGTTGCCGCCGTATTCGCTGTCGCAGGAAATCCAGGACGAGCTGCGTCGCCAGACGGCCATGATGGCCAAAGGGCTGAATGTCGTCGGCCTGATGAACGTGCAGTTTGCGATTCAAGGCCAGGGCGCCGATGCGGTGGTGTATGTCCTCGAAGTGAATCCGCGCGCCTCGCGCACCGTGCCATTTGTCTCCAAGGCCACGGGCATGCCGCTCGCCAAGGTGGCGGCGCGCTGCATGGCTGGCCGCACGCTGGTCGATCAGGGCGTGACGGCCGAAGTGATTCCGCCCTACTACTCGGTCAAGGAAGCTGTGTTCCCGTTCGCCAAGTTCCCCGGCGTCGACACCATCCTCGGTCCGGAAATGAAGTCCACCGGCGAAGTCATGGGCGTCGGCCGCAGTTTCGCCGAGGCTTTCATCAAGAGCCAGATGGGTGCGGGCGCCAAGCTGCCGGCGGCTGGCCGCGCCTTCATCAGCGTCAAGCCCGCCGACCGCCAGAAGGCTGTCGATGTGGCGCGCGAACTGATCGAGATCGGCTTTACGCTGCTGGCCACGCGCGGTACGGGGGGGGCGATTGCGGCAGCCGGCATCCCGGTCACGCTGGTGAACAAGGTCGCCGAAGGGCGGCCGCATATCGTCGACATGATCAAGAACAACGAGATCAGCCTGATCGTCAATACGGTCGAGGAAAAACGCACGGCGATTGCCGCTTCGCGTGAAATCCGCACCAGCGCGCTGGCCGCGCGGGTGACGATCTTTACCACCGTGGAAGGTGCGCGCGCCGCCTGTGCCGGCATGCGTCACCCGGACGAATTGGAAACCTATGCGTTGCAGGCCCTGCACGCCGAATTGAACTGAGTATGAAGCCATGAGCAAGTTTCCGATCACGATCACTGGCGCCGAGTTGCTGCGCGTCGAATTGCACCGTCTGAAAACTGTGGACCGGCCGAATGTGATTGCGGCGATCGCCGAAGCGCGTTCGCATGGCGATCTGTCCGAAAATGCCGAATACGATGCTGCCAAGGAACGTCAGGGCTTCATCGAGGGACGTATCAAGGAAGTCGAAGGCAAGCTCGGCAACGCCCAGATCATCGACCCGAAACTGCTCGATGCCGATGGCCGGGTGGTGTTCGGTGCGACCGTCGAGCTCGAGGATCTCGAAACCGGCAAGAGTGTCGAATATCAGATCGTCGGTGACGATGAGGCCGATATCAAGCTGTGCAAGGTTTCCGTGAATTCGCCGATCGCGCGCGGCCTGATCGGCAAGTTCGCCGGCGATGTGGCCGAGGTTCAGACGCCGGGCGGTCTGCGCGAATACGAAGTCCTCGACGTCAAATATATCTAAACGACTGCCGATTGTCGCGCCGATGCGCAAACTGGCCGAAGCCCTGTATACCCTGAGCATCACCGTCTGGGTCGGAGCGCTGCTGGCGATCGGCTATCTGGCCGCGCCGAGCCTGTTTCATGAACTCGCCAGCGATCGGCATCTGGCCGGTGTGTTGGCGGGCGAAATGTTCAGGCTCGTTGCCTGGCTCGGCATGGCGTGTGCCGCGTATCTGTTATTGTTCCTTGCCGTGCGGCGCGGCTTGAGCAGCCTCAATTCCGGCGTGTTCTGGCTTGTGCTGCTGATGCTGGGGGTGACGTGCGCGGAACAGTTCGGCATCGCACCGTTGCTGGCCCAACTCAAGGCCGAGGCCTTGCCGCGGCAGGTCATGGAAAGCGCCATGCGCGATCGTTTTGCTGCTTGGCATGGCGTTTCGAGTGGCCTGTATCTGCTTGAGAGCCTGCTCGGCGTCTGGCTGGTGTTGCTGCAGGGGCACGGGCGCAGCTGAGTTTAGGCGCGGTTAAACACGGGTTTTGCGGCGCGGTTTGCCCTGGACGATCTGGCGTGCGCGCGCGGCCTTGTCGGTCTTGGCGGCGGCGGCCTTCTTGGTCAGGCGCGGTGCGGCGCGGCGGTTGCTGCGCGGCGCCGCAGTCGGCTCGGTGGCGGGTTTTTCGCGCCAGACGACCAGCAGATGGCCGATGTGCTGAACGGCTTCGGCGCCCAGGCGGGTGCAGATTTCGGCGAAATAGGCTTCGCGTTGCTCGCGTTCGCTATCATAGACGCGGATCTTGATGAGCTCATGCGTGGTCAGGCAGCGGTCGATTTCCTTGAGCACGCTATCGCTGAGACCTTTCTGGCTGATGCTGACGACCGCATCGAGATCGTGGGCGCGGGCACGCAGGGCGCGGCGTTCGGTTTGCGAGAGTTTTTTGGCAGGGGTGGTAGCGGCGGCGCCGGAATCCGGCTCCATGTTAAAGCCGCTGCTGGCGGGTGTTTTTGAATTTTCCATAGGTCGTATTGTAACCTTTTGAAGAAGCACAAAACCAACAAGGCGTGGATGCATGAGCATGTCACGGATCCTTACGTGCAGCGCGCGAAGGCCGAAGGCTGGCGCTCGCGCGCGGCGTTCAAGCTCATGGAAATCGACGAGAAGGATCATCTGCTCAAGCCGGGCATGACCGTGGTCGACCTCGGCGCGGCGCCCGGCAGCTGGTCGCAGTATGCCGTGAAACGCATCAAGCCCGGCGGTTTGTTGTTTGCGCTGGATCTGCTCGAAATCGAACCCATCGAGGGCGTGAGCTTTCTGCAGGGCGATTTCCGCGAGGACGGCGTCCTGCAGTGCTTCGAGGCCGGCCTGAATGGTCGGGCGGTGGACCTTGTTTTATCTGATATGGCCCCCAATATGTCAGGTGTACAGGTCACCGATCAGGCGCGCGTGATGTATCTGGCCGAACTGACGCTGGAGTTCGCCGCCGCGCATCTGAAACCCGGCGGCGACATGCTCGTCAAGGTGTTTCAGGGCGCCGGTTATATGGAGTTACGCGAGGCCATGCGCC
>JBPOIN010000131.1:0-8127 GCA_052034445.1 Pseudomonadota bacterium
CAACAAGAGATCGTGCACAGCCTGCGCGGCGCAGAGGTTTCCGCCGCCGATCAGGCCCCCGAGGCCAAGACCTACCAGGGCAAGAGACCCGGTGCCCAGAAAATCGTCGCGCGCACCTTCACGGGGCAGCCACCAGTCATTCCGCATGCCGTCGAGAATTTCGACGACATCAACCTCGAAGAAAACCAGTGCCTGAGCTGCCATGGTCCAGAAAACTTCAAGAAAAAACAGGCGCCCGAGATCGGCATTAGCCACCTGAGCAATCCGCGCACCGGCGAAGCCATGAAGGAAGTCTCCGGTTCACGCCACAACTGCACGACCTGTCATGTACCGCAGGTCGATGCGCCGCCGCTGGTCGAAAACGCCTTCAAGGGGGAACTCCCGCCGCTCGTCGGCAAGACGCCAGTCAAGAGTGGCCAGAAACAGAAATGATCTGCCGCCTGTAGGCGTCAGGGGCGCAGACTGATCGCGGTTTGTGGGCAGGGCTCGACACAATCGCCACAGCCCGTGCATTTGTCCGCATCCACCGTCGGCAGCGCCGCCTGCCCGAGACGCGGACTGAAACGAATCGCCAGTTCGGGACAGGCATCACCGCACGCCCGGCACACGATGTTCTGCTGCGCCAGACAATTCGCGCCGATCTGCGCCAGACGCCGGGGAGGATGTTGCGTCGCCGGAAGAGTGTCCGCCGCCGGCGAACCGGCCGGCGTCTCGATGGTGGTGGCGACAGAAAACCGGCCGCCGAGAAATTGGCGCCGCGTCACCATGCGCGCGGGAGAACAAGCCTCATGGTTGGACGCGATCGATCAGGACATTCACGTGTTTCGCCCCGGGCTGCAGTACCGGGCTTTCGCCCAGCAGATCGCCGGGGTTCGGCGTCGCATTGCCGGACTTCGACACGCGCACCTCGACCTTGACCTGCTTGGCGCCCGAGAGTTTGAAATCGGGCGCGATCGCCAGACTGTCGTCGAGCGTGAATGCGAGCGGCAGATCGCCGGCGCGCGCGCGCAGCACCGCCAGCGGCATGCGCGGCCCCGCCACGGCGCGCGCATAGATGAACAACGTGTCATCCGGCTTGACCTTGCCCGCCAGTTCGGGCGCCAGAGACACCTTGCCGCTCAGCGTCGCCGCCTTGCCGTCGGCGTTCTCCGCCACTTTCCGGGCCGGCTCCCTGCCTGCGTCCGCGCCAGCGCCGGCGGCCGCCTTGTTGCGCACATCCATCAGCGTTGCCGTCAGCGCCTGGGCATCCTCGCTCTCCGGCGGCATGAGTTTCACCAGACGCTCCCAGTGGGTCAGGGTTTCGGCGTAGTCCTTGCGGTTATAGGCCGCCGTACCGGCCAGCGCCAGCGCCAGCATGTGATCCGGATCGAGCGCCAGCGCACGCTTGACGAGTGTCAGCGGCCTGCCTTCGAGGTTGCCCTTGGCGCGTTCGGCGAGCAGATCGGCGTATTCAGCGAGCATGGTCGGGTCGCGATCGACGAGGCTCGCCGCGCGTTCGTAGGCATTCTCGGCCTCGGCCAGACGGCCCATGGCGCGATACGAACGGGCGAGCAGCGCCCAGCCCTTGAGATCCTCGGGGTTCTGCTCCTGATGCGCGGCGAGCTTGGCGATCATCGACTCGATCTGCTCGACGCTGATCTGGTGCCGCGCCGCGCCGGCCTCGGCGCCTGGCGCAATCTGCACGGCGGCGGGGTTGCCGAGCCAGACATACAGCAGCGCCGCAATGACCGGCAACAGCACGCCGAGCGTGAGCGCCGTGCGTTTGGCCGGCGCTGCGGCCGCCGGCGCGGCCGCGGTTTCGACGAGCGCCGCATCCTCCAGCAGGCGACGCTGCAATTCGGCCTGCGCCTGGGCGAAATCCTCGGCGCCAAGTGCGCCGCTGGCGCGATCGCGTTCGAGCTCGGCCAGCTGGTCGCGGAAGATCGCCGCATTCAGATTCACGCGGGCCGGCGCCGCCGCAGTACGTGTCTGGCGCGCCGCAGTGCGCAACAACGGCCACATCAGCCAGGCAAGAACCAGCAGCACCAGCACGGTGACGGAAAGCAGGAAAATCAGATTCATGAGTTCTTCTCGTTCTGTTCGAGCAGCGCGGCAAGACGCCGGCTCTCCTCAGCCGACAACGCCGGCGCGCCGCTATCCACGCCATTGTTGCGGCTGCGTCGGCGCAGATGCACGATCAGGCCGATCACCGCGCCGATCAGCAACAGGAACGGACCAAACCAGAGCAGATAGGTGGTCGACTTGACCGGCGGACGATAGCGCACGAAATCGCCGTAACGGCTGACCATGAAGTCCATGATCTCCTCGTCGCTCTTGCCCTGCTTGATGAGACTGCGAATCTCGCGGCGCAGATCCTGCGCCAGATCGGCATGTGAACCGGCCAGCGATTCGTTCTGGCAGACCAGGCAGCGCAGCTCTTCGGAAATCGCCACCATACGCTTCTCGACCGCCTCATCGACCGCCATCGGCACGGCTTCGCCGGCCTGCGCCAACCCACCGACGCCCGGTGTGGCCGCCAGGCCCAGCAGCAAGACACCACACCACAAGCGCAACTGACGCCAGCAGCCGGCGCTCATTTCTGCAGCTCCCTGACCAGCGGCATGATCTTGTCCCTGAACGCCTCGGAAGTCAGCGGCCCGGTATGTTTGTAGCGAATGATGCCGGCCTTGTCGATCAGATAGGTCTCGGGCACGCCATACACGCCGTAATCGATGCCCACCCGGCCGTCGGCATCGAAGGCGCTCAGCACATACGGATTACCGAATTTCTCCAGCCAGCGCTGGCCGTCGGCGCGCGCATCCTTGTAATCGAGACCATACAGCGGCACGGCGCCACTTTTGGCGAACTCGACCAGCACCGGATGCTCCTGACGGCAGGAAACACACCACGAAGCCCAGACATTCAGCAGCCAGACCTGGCCGAGCATCTGTTTGGGAGAAAACGTCTTTTCGGCATCCTGCAGCTGCGGCAACTCGAACTGCGGCGCTGGTTTGCCGATCAACGGTGACGGCACATCGCGCGGATTGAGGTTCAGGCCGACGGCCAGAAAACCCACCAGCACGGCAAACAGGATGACCGGAATCAGAAAACGCTTCATGCCGCAGCTCCGTGAGCAGCAGGCGCGCCAGCCATGGCCGCGCCCTTGAGTTTGAGACGATAACGGCGGTCGCTCACGGCCAGCAGGCCGCCGAGCGCCATGAGCAGGCAACCGCCCCAGATCCAGACCACGAAGGGCTTGTGATGCACGCGCACACTCCAGGCGCCGCTGCCATCCTTGAGGCCAACCGGCTCGCCGAGCGAGACATACACATCGCGCACCAGATTGGTGTCGATTGCTGCCTCGGTCATCGGCATCGCCGAGGATTCGTAGGCGCGCTTTTCAGGATGCAGCGTATCCAGCAACACACCGTGATGCGTGAGTTCGACATCACCCATCGAGGCGCGGTAGTTCGGCCCCGTCACATCGCGCACACCGAGCAGCTTCAAGCCATAGCCGCCGACCGCAACCGTGTCGCCAGGCGCCATGCGCACATCCTTCTCGGTCTCGAAACCCTTGACCATGGTGACGCCAAAGACGAACACCGCGACGCCCAGATGCGCCAGCTGCATGCCCCAGAAGGCGCGCGTGGCGCCCTTGCCGCGTGCGCGGATCTGCACCGCGCCGCTGGCGGCGATCCAGGCAGCGAGCAGCACGCCGAGCGCCGTGAGCGGCGTCCAGGCGCCGTATGCCAACGGCACGACGATGCCGGCGACCAGCGCCAGCACCAGCGGCAGCCGCAACTGGCGCAGCAGATCGGCCAGGCTGGCCTGCTTCCAGCGCGCCAGCGCGCCAACGCCGGTGAGAAACAGCAGCGGCGCCATCAGCGGCACAAACACGGCCTGGAAATAGGGCGGCCCCACCGACAGCTTGCCCATGCCCAGCGCATCAATGAGCAGGGGATACAGCGTGCCGAGCAGCACCGCACCGCAGGCAACCAGCAGCAGCAGGTTATTCACCAGCAACAGGGTCTCGCGCGACAGCAGCGCGAAGCGACCGCCCAGCCCGACCTTCGGCGCACGCCAGGCGAACAGCAGCAGTGAACTGCCGATCACGGCGACCAGGAAAGCCAGGATGAAAATGCCGCGGCGCGGATCGGTGGCAAACGCATGCACCGAGGTCAACACCCCCGAACGCACGAGGAAAGTGCCCAGCAGGCTCAACGAGAATGCGCCGATGGCCAGCAACACGGTCCAGTTCTTGAAGGCGCCGCGCTTCTCGGTCACCGCCAGGGAATGAATCAACGCCGTGCCGATCAGCCAGGGCATGAACGAGGCATTCTCGACCGGGTCCCAGAACCACCAGCCGCCCCAGCCCAGCTCGTAATACGCCCACCAGCTGCCGAGCGCGATGCCGAGCGTCAGGAACACCCAGGCCGCCACCGTCCATGGCCGCGACCAGCGCGCCCAGGCCGCGTCGAGCTGGCCCGACAACAGCGCGGCGATGGCGAAAGCGAAGGCCACCGAGAAACCGACATAGCCCATGTAGAGCATCGGCGGATGAAACACCAGGCCCGGGTCCTGCAACAGCGGATTCAGATCGTGGCCGTCGGCCGGCACATCGAGCAGACGCTCGAACGGGCTCGACGTCAGCAACACGAACAGCAGCAGACCGCTCGACACCAGGCCCAGGACGCCAAGCACGCGCGCCACCATGGTTTCCGGCAGGCTGCGCGAGAGCAGCGAAACGGCCAGCGTCCAGCTGGCGAGCAGAAACACCCACAGCAGCAGCGAACCTTCGTGGCCCCCCCAGAACGCCGAGACGCGATACAGCGTCGGCAGCAGCGAATTCGAGTGCTGCGCAACATAGGCCACGGAAAAATCATTCACCACAAAAGCCCAGGTCAGGCAGGCACTCGCCACCAGCAGCAAAAACCACTGTGCCTGCGCGGCGGGACGCGCCAGGGCAATCCAGGGCGCGACATTGCGCTGCACGCCGAGCAGCGGCAACACCCCCTGCACGATGGCGACCAGCAGCGCCAGGATGATGGCGAAATGCCCGAGCTCAGGGATCATTTCGTCACCTGCACGTTCTTGTCCTTGTGAGCTTCCTTGACCGCATGTGCGGCCTCGGGGGGCATGTAATTTTGGCTACGGCCGCCGCGTTGCGGCTTGACTGCGGCTGCGCCACAGTCAGCCTGCACCGAAATGACATGCCTGGAGATCATGGCTTCACCTGCACGTTCTTGTCCTTGTGAGCTTCCTTGACCGCATGTGCGGCCTCGGGGGGCATGTAATTTTCATCGTGTTTGGCGAGGACTTCGGTGGCGATGAACTGGCCGTTGGCGTCGAGCCGGCCTTGCACCACGGCGCCCTTGCCCTCCTTGAACAGATCGGGAAGGATACCTGTGTAGGCAACCGGGATATCCTTGGCGGTATCCGTGACAACGAAACGGATGGTCATTTCGTTGCGCTGCACCGAGCCGTCCTTGACCAGGCCGCCGATGCGGAACACCTTGTCGCGCGGCGCCTCGCCGGCCGCCACCTGGGTCGGCGTGAGGAACAGCGCGATATTGCTGTTCAGGGCATTCAGGACAAAAAAGGCGGCGACGCCCAACGAGACGAGGCCACCGACGATGATGGCGATACGCTTGTGACGTGGTTTCATGTTGAGAACTGAGAATTAAGGGCTTAGGACTGCGGAGTGTTTTTTGCGGCGCGGTCGGCACGGAGTTCGCGGCGCAGGCTCTTGAGAATGTCGTTTCGACGCTTCCTGAGCAGCAAAGGTTCAATCAACAGCGCCGCCGCCGTAACGCCGAAGCTGCCCCAGACATAAAAGGCGTAACCGCCCATGGCGAAGAACTCGCCGATGCTATTCCACTGCATGTTTCACCCATTCGCTATGTCGCTCGCGCTCCAGCATGATCGAACGCACACGCATCAGCGCGACGGCGACCGAATACAGCCAGAACGCGATGGCCATCAGCAGCATGCCGAGCAGCATGGTCTGCGCCATGCTCGGCGCCTTGGTCATCGAAATCGAGGCGCCCTGGTGCAGGGTGTTCCACCACTTCACGGAGAAATAGATCACCGGCACGTTGACCACGCCAACCAGCGCCAGAATCGCCCCGGCCTTGTCGGCGCGGCGCGGTTCGTCGATCGCCGACTGCAGCGCCATGAAGCCCAGATACAGGAACAGCAGGATCAGTTCGGAGGTCAGGCGCGCATCCCACACCCACCAGGTGCCCCACATCGGTTTGCCCCACAGCGCACCGGTCCACAGCGACAGGAAGGCCATCAGCGCGCCGGTCGGCGCCAGTGCGCTGGCCATCATCGACGACAGGCGCGTGTTGAGCGCCAGCCCGATCCCGGCCCAGGCCGCCATGACCAGATAGATGAACATCGACATCCACGAAGCCGGCACATGGATGAAGATGATGCGATACGCCTCGCCCTGCGTCGCATCGGTCGGCGCAACGAAGAAGCCGACCCACAGCGCGGCGATGGCGAACGCCCCGGCCAGCGCCATGCACCAGGGCGCCAGGCGGCCCGCCAGCGGGTAGAAGCTCTGCGGCGAAGCGTATTTGAACCAGTGAATGAGTTTGTTGTTCATGTCCGGCGATTTCAGTTTCATTCCAGCGCAATTCTCAGCGCCGCCGTGGTCGCCCAGGGGGCAAAAAATCCCGACAGCGCCAGCAGGGCGGCCAGCAACGACAGATGGCCTGCGGCGCCGAGTCCCGAGATGTCCGCCTCGACGGCCCCGGCGCCAAAAATCAACGCGGGAATATACAACGGCAGCGTCAGCAGCGATAGCAGCACACCACCGCCGCGCACCCCGAGCGTCAGGGCCGCGCCAATCGAGCCGATCAAGCTCAGCAGCGGCGTGCCGATCAGCAGCGAGAACACCAGCACCCCCAGCGCGCGCGCCGAGAGATCGTATTGCAGGCCCAGCAGCGGCGCGATGAACACCAGCGGCAAGCCGGCAACCAGCCAGTGGGCGAGAATCTTGCCGCTCACCACGATGCCGAGCGGCGCCGGGGAGAGCAGCATCTGTTCAAGCGTGCCGTCGGCGTAGTCGGCCGCGAACATGCGCGACAGCGACAGCATCGCCGCCAGCAGGGCGGCCACCCACAGCACGCCGGGCGCGATGATGCGCAACAGCGCCATCTCGGGGCCGATGCCGAGCGGAAACAGGCTCACGACGATGACGAAGAAGAACAGCGAAGTCAGCACCTCGCTCTTGCGCCGCAGCGCCAGCAACAGATCGCGGCGCACCACGGCGACGAAGACCTGAAAAGCACCCAGATTCGCCGGGGCAAGTGCAGTCTGACTCATGCGCCGATCCTCAGGGTCTGTGGCGCGCCGCCGGGAATCTCGACCTCCTGATGGCTGGTCAACACCGCCATGCCGCCGGCGCGCAAATGTGCGCCGATGACCGCAGCCAGCCAGGCCACCGCCGCCACATCAAGGGCCACGAAAGGCTCGTCGAGAATCCACAGCGGCGCCGGGTTCCACAACAACCGCGCCAGCGCCACGCGGCGCTTCTGCCCCTGCGACAGATAGCGCACGGGCAGATCCTCGCGCCCCGCCAGACCGGCGATCTGCAACAGATTCAGGGCCGTCTCCTCGTCGAGCCGCAGCCCCGCCAGCGCCGCCCCGGCCTGCAGATTCTCCAGCGCCGTGAGCTCTTCCTTGATCGCGTTGTGATGTCCCAGATACAGCACCGCGCGCCGGTACTCGTCGCCGAGGCTCTCGATCTCCTGATGGTTCCAGCAGATCACACCGGCCGCCGCCGGCGACAGACCGCACAGCATGCGCGGCAGACTGGTCTTGCCCGCACCGTTCTCGCCGCCGACATGCAACCGCCCCCCCGCCTCCAGCGCAAAGCCGAGACCGGAGAACAAGCGGCGGTCGCCGCGCACACAGGCAAGATCGGAGGCAGACAGCATGTCAGGAAGGGCTGCAAAGATGCGGAATTATGCCCGAAACTGCGCCGGCCGACGCTGATGGCGCCGGCGGTGGGCAGCCCCGTCGCAACTCAAATTCTATTGGCATACCGAATTGCGCGCCGCGCGGGCGGAAAGCATTACCGGCTGGGGCAGTTGAGGATGAATTTTTATCGGCCGTGAATTTTTTCTGGCGATTGGTCCG
>JBPOIN010000020.1:0-2787 GCA_052034445.1 Pseudomonadota bacterium
TTCCTCGCCGACGATCCCGAGCTGTACACCATGATGCTGTCTGGTTTTCTCGCCCACGCCAACACTGCCATGGGTTTGCAGTTCATCGGCGTGGCGCGCGCCGCCTTCGACCATGCGCTGGCCTACGCCAAGGAGCGCGTGCAGGGCGGCAAGTCCATCATCCAGCACCAGAGCGTCAAGTCGCGCCTGTTCAACATGTTCATGAAACTCGAAGCGGCGCGCTCGCATGTGCGCCAGGTTGCTCAGCAACACTATGTGCGCATGGGCATTCCGTTCCAGTACGCGGCCTCGGCCAAGGTGCTGGCGACGCAGACGGCCTTCGAGCTGTCGAGCGAGGCGATCCAGATGTTTGGCGGCAACGGTCTGTGCCGCGAATATCCGGTCGAGAAAATTTTCCGCGACGCACGCGCCGCGCTGATCGAGGATGGCGAGAACAACATGCTTGGACTCGCCGCCGCCAATAATTTCTGATCTTCAACGCTCATTCGACAAGGATATCGACATGGAACTGTTTGACGCCATCGGCAGCCGCCGCTCTTTCCGCTACCTCGATCCGAACCGCCCGGTCGAGATCGAAAAAATCCAGAAGATGCTCGAAGCGGCGCGCCTGGCTTCGCACTTCGGCAACAACAACGCCGCGCGCGCCTTGGTGGTGAATCGCGCCACGGCCACCGAGGAACAGCTCGAATCGCTGCCATCGCCGGTCGGCGGCTTCCAGATTCAGCAGGCGCCGATCGTCATCCTCTGGTACATCGAGCAGAACGCCATGGACGAAGCGGCGCAGCGTCTGGTCGAACTGGTCGAAGTCGGCGCGCTCGGCTACGGGCCGGACCGCTACGACGAACTCAACAACGTGCTGGTGCCGATCATGACCATGGCATCGGAGAACCTGAAGCAGCCCGGCCTCGTCGACATGGACCTTGGTCAGGCCGTGGCGCAGGCCACGCTGGTGGCGATCGCCGAAGGCCTCGGCTGCTGCTGTCAGGGCTCGGCCAACTGGAAGCGCGTCGAGAAGGCCTTCGGCCTGCCCGAGAGTTGCCGCATCGTCGTGGTGCAGACGGTTGGCTATCCGGCCGAATCCCGGGAAGCCGGCGGCCAGCGCCCGCGCCTGCCCTTCGAGCAATTGTTCCAGTACAACTCGGTCGACAATCCCTTCCCGCGTTCGGAAGCCGTAGTCGCGGAACTCAAGGAGAAGCGCATGATCCAGGCCCAGGCCAAGCTGCCAGGCCGCGAGGAAGAGCTCGAAGCGCTGCGCCAGAAATACGATCTGCCGCGCGCCGGCATGATCTGAGTGTTTGCGTCGGGTTAGTCCGCAGTACTAACCCGACATTCAACCGATATCAGGAGCAGTCACCATGCGCGTAAACGCAATCGTCGCCGGCGTCGGCATGACGCCCTTCGGCAAGCATCTCGACAAGAGCATCAAGTGGCTGGGCGGCCAACCGGTGCTGGAAGCGATCCAGGACGCCGGCATCCGTCCGGAGGACATTGAGGCCGCCTATGTCGGTAACTGCGCCGCCGGCCTCGTCACGGGACAGGAGTCGATCCGCGGCCAGGTGGTGCTGAGCTCGATCGGTCTCGGCAAGTTCCCCATCATCAACATCGAGAACGCCTGCGGCAGCGGCTCGACGGCGCTGAATCAGGCGGCCATGATGGTGTCGGCCGGCTACTATGACGTCGTGCTGGTCATGGGTTTCGAGAAGCTGTTCCACGAAAACAAGATGGTCAGCTACAGCGCCTTCAATGGCGCGATCGACGTCGAGGAGCGCGACAAGTTCATGGCAGCCATGACGGCGGGACAGTCTGAAGGTTCAGGGCAGAACCGCTCGATGTTCGCCGACTTCTACGGCGTGCTGGCGCGCGAATACATGGCCAGCCATGGCACCGACATCCGCCACTTCGCCATGATCACCGAGAAGGCCTCGCAGTACGGCGCGCTCAATCCGCGCGCGCAGTTCCAGAAGGTCACGACGGTCGAGGAAGTGCTCGCGCAGCCGGTGATCGTCGATCCGCTCACGCGGCCGATGATCTGCCCGCTCGGCGACGGCGGCGCGGCGGCCATCCTGGTCAGCGAGCGCAAGGCGCGGCAGTTGGGCATCCAGAAGCCGGTGCGCATCGTCTCCTCGGTGGTGCATTCGTATTTCGAACATCCCGACGGCGCGGCGGAAAATGTCACCAGCCTGTCGATCGCCGATGCCTATCGCGAAGCCAGCGTCGGCCCCGAGGATCTGAGCCTCGTCGAGTTGCACGATTCCTCGGTGGTCACCGAGATGCTGACCTACGAGCACCTGGGCCTGTGCAAGGCGGCGGACGTGCGGCGTTTCGTCGAAGACGGCGATGCGCGTCTGGGCGGCCGCATGCCCGTGAATCCCTCTGGCGGCCTGCTGCGCAAGGGCCATCCGGTCGGCGCCACGGGCGTGGCGCAACTCGCCGAACTCACCTGGCAGCTGCAGGGCCGCGCCGGCAAGCGTCAGGTCGAAGGTGCGCGCATCGGCCTCGCCCACAACGGCGGCGGCAGCCTCGGCAACGAGACGGCCGTCATGAACATCACCATTGCCATGCGCTGAGTACGACACTCCCCTCTCCACCGGAAACGGGGGAGAGGGGCCGGGGGAGAGGGGGCGTCCGGACTACGCTGCTACTTGCGGAACCACCCTCTCCCTGCCCATCTCCCGCTTGCGGGAGATGGGACGAAATCTGAACCCTCTGTGAGAGTCCCCCATGCGTGACCCCGACACCCGCAACGAATTCATCCTCGCCGACCTGATCGAAATCCGCGCCGAACAG
>JBPOIN010000127.1:0-8604 GCA_052034445.1 Pseudomonadota bacterium
CTCAGATCTTCCTTGAATTCACGCTGCTTGCGCTGCAGATCGCGGTTCAGATCGCTGAATTCGCGTTCCTTGCCACGCCGATCGGCTTCGCTGAGCGATGATGCGCCCTTCTCGATGGATTCCTGCAGCGTCTGCAACTGCTTGGTGAGCTTCTGCAGATCCTGATCGCGTTTCTCGAATTCCTTCTCGATCTTCTTCTTGGCCTTGGCCGCTTGTGGCGCCTCGTTGAGAATGCGCTGGCTATTCACATAACCGATTTTGCCTTCGGCCTGGGCCGCTCCGGCAGCCAGAGTGCAGACCAGCAAAACCGTGGTGACGCCAAGCGCCTTGAACTTGTTGAGCGGATTCAAAATGATTCTCCTCAATGCTGGCGTCAAAATACCGACCCCATCTGGAACTGCAGCCGCTGGACCTTGTCAGCAGGCTTCTTGTTGAGCGGATTGGCATAGCTGAACTTGAGCGGCCCCATCGGCGATGACCAGGTGACCGACAAGCCGGCGCTATAGCGTAAGTCGCCGAGCGACATCTTCTGGCCAAGCCCCCAGACCTGCCCCGCATCGGCAAAAGCGCCCAGACGCATGGATTTATCCTTGCCGACGCCTGGCAGCGGAAACAGGTATTCGGCGTTGCCAACCAGACGCCGCGTGCCGCCGACATGGCTTTCATTGCCATACGCATCGATCACGATCGGTCCGAGCGAGCCATTGTCGTAGCCGCGTACCGAACCAATACCGCCAGCATAGAAGTTCTTGAAGAACGGCAACGGCCGACCGCCATACCCGGCGGCGGCGCCGAGTTCGGCATTCAGCATGAGCGTCTGCGACTCGGTAATCGGGAAAAACTGCTGGCGCGACAGAATCGCCTTGTAATAATGCAGGGTGCCGCCCGGCAGGCCAATTTCGAGCACCGCGCGATTCGTGAATCCTTTGGTCGGGTAAATCCGGCTGTCGATGGTTTCCTTGACCAGAGCCATGCTACCAAGCAGGGTGCGGCTCGAAGTGCCGAAATCGCGGACATATTGCTGATACAGAACCGGACTCGCCGAATCGATCGTGAGCTTGGTGCTGTCAATCGACAGACCGAAACTCAGATAGTCGTCTTCGGCGATCGGCAAGCCGTAACGCACCCCACCCCCCACTGAAGAGGTGCTGTAGGTGCCGATGGTGTTCAGCGACGTGGTATCGGTGTTGCGCTTGTAGATATCGAAGCCGCGGCTCACGCCATCGAGTGTGTGATACGGGTCGGTATAGGAAACCGAGTAGACCTTGTTGGTCTTGCTGGTGTTAACCTGCACCGCCATGCTCTTGCCGCTGCCGAACAGATTCTGCTGCTGGATCGAGCCGGACAGCACGAATTTTTCCGAGCTTGAGAAACCGGCGCCAAGCATGATGTTGCCGGTCGGCTTTTCCTTGACGTTCACATTCACATCGACCTGATCCGTCGTTCCGGCAACGGCAGGCGTTTCGAGCGTGACTTCATCGAAATAGCCCAGACGATCGACGCGGGTGCGCGATTTGTTGATCTTTTCGCCGTCGTACCAGGCATTTTCCATCTGGCGCATTTCACGCCGGATGACCTCATCACGCGTGCGTGTGTTGCCGGTCACGTTGATCTGGCGCACATACACGCGCCGGCCCGGATCGACATAGATCGTAAACGCAACCTGGTGTTTTTCCTTGTCGAGTTCCGGCGCGGCATTCACGTTGGCGAAGGCGTAACCTTCGTTGCCGAGGCGGTCGCTGATGCGTTTGGTGGTTTCGGTGACTTTCTCGCGCGAAAAAACCTCGCCGGGCTTGACCGAAGCCAGGCTCTTGAGTTCGGCTTCGGGCAACAGCAACTCGCCCGCCAGCTTGACCGAAGAAACCGTGAATTTCTCACCCTCGCTGATATTGATCGTGATGTAGATATCGCGCTTGTCGGGTGAAATCGACACCTGCGTCGACTCGATGTTGAATTCGATATAACCGCGATTCAGATAGAAGGACCGCAGGGTTTCAAGGTCGCCGCCGAGTTTCTGTTTCGAATACTGGTCGTTCTTGGTGTACCAGGACATCCAGCCCGAAGTATGCAACTCCATTTGTTCGAGCAGATCGGATTCCGGAATTGCCGCAGCGCCGATGATGTTGATCTGTTTGATCTTCGCCGTCTCGCCTTCCTCAATATTGAAATTGATGCTCACGCGGTTGCGTTCGAGCGGCGTCACGGTGGTCTTGATCTTGACCGAATAATAGCCACGCGCCAGATATTGGCGCTTGAGTTCCTGCTCGGATTTTTCGACCAGCGCGCGGTCGAAAATCCGCGACTCGGCCAGACCGACTTCACGCAAGCCCTTGGTGATGGCTTCCTTCTCGAACACTTTGAGACCGACGAACTCGACCGCGGCAATCGCCGGCCGCTCTTCGAGGAACACCACCAGCACGCCGCCCTCGATTTCGAGCCGCACATCCTTGAAGAACCCCGTGGCGAAGAGCGTCTTGATGGCCTGCGCCGCCTTCTCGTCGGTCATGGTCTCACCGACCTTCACGGGCAGATAACCGAAAACCGTGCCGGCTTCTGTGCGCTGAATGCCTTCGACGCGAATGTCCTTGACCAGGAAGGGCTCAAAGGCGGATGCAGACGTCGCAAACAAAGCGGCGACGAGCCCGGCAATCAGGTTCTTTTTCATGCAGCTATCCGGAAACGAGACGATTGATGTCGTTATAAAAGGCCAGCGCCATGAGCGCCAGAAGCAGGGTCAGACCGATTTGTTGACCGATTTCCATGACCCGCTCGGAGAGCGGACCGCCCTTGATAATCTCGGCAATATAATACAGCAAATGCCCGCCATCCAAGACCGGAATGGGCAAAAGGTTCAGCACGCCAAGGCTGATGCTGATCATGGCCATGAAGTTCAGATAATAGGTCCAGCCCATTTTTGCCGATTGCCCGGCATAGTCGGCAATCGTCACCGGTCCGCTGACATTCTTCCAGGGCAACTCGCCGGCAATCATGCGGCCGATCATCTTGAGACTGAAAACCGAGGTCTCCCAGGTTTGCCGCGCGGCCTTGCTGAAGGCATCCCAGGGACCATAACGCATGGTGATGAACATCGCTGCATGCTGGGTCGGATCCTGCTGCACGCCGACACCGATGCGACCAATCTGCTGCTGACCGTGCTGTTCGCTCCCGGGCGTCACACGCAGGGACAAGGCATCGGTACCCCGCTGCAAACCCAGTTCGAGCGTCACACCGGGCGACTTGCGTACCGTCGTGACAAACTCGTCCCACGCGGCGACAGGCCGACCGTCGATGGACAGGATCAGGTCGCCCTTCTGCAACCCCGCGCGCTCCCCGGGCGATCCGGGCGTCACGACACTCACAATTGGCTTGAGTCGCGGCCGGTAAATATGCAGTCCCAGACGCGCAGGCAGATCGGCATCGAGATCGGCCGCATCGATTTCCCGTGTATCGAGTCGGCGCATGGCAATTTCCTGGCGCGCATTGATGACTTCGAGTTCGACGGGGGCATGATCGACCACCACGCGCAGCAATTCCCAGCGCAGTTCCTGCCAGGTCGCCACGGGTTTGCCATTCACGCTGCGCACGTTTTCGCCATCCTGCAGCCCCGCTGCCGCGGCCGCGCTTTGCGCAGTCGGCGCACCGAGCAGCGGCCGCAATTCCTCGGTGCCATGCATGAACAGGCCCCAGTAAAGCAGGATCGCCAGCAACAGATTCGCCACGGGACCGGCGGCAACAACCAGGATGCGCCGGCCGACCGGCAGCTGACTGAAGGCACGCGGCAATTCCGCTGCCGTCACCGGACCTTCGCGTTCGTCAAGCATTTTTACGTAGCCGCCGAGCGGAAACGCCGAGATCGCCCATTCGGTCTGGTCCGGGCCGAAGCGCCGCATGAGCAGCGGCCGCCCGAAACCGACCGAAAAGCGCAGCACCTTGACGCCGCAAGCGCGCGCGACCAGGAAGTGGCCAAGCTCATGCACGACGATCAGCACGCCGAGCGCCAGCGCAAATGCCGCCAGGTAATACGCCAGATTGCCGATCATTTCAGTGCGCCCAGCCACTCACGACGCGTTCGGCAACTTGACGCGCCCTGGCATCGGCCGCCATGACCGCCTCGAGATCCGGTAGATCGACGGCGGGAATCTGCTCGAGCACCGCCGCAATCGTGTCGGCAATCCGCAGGAATGGCAGGCGTCCGGCGAGAAAGGCCGCCACGGCAACCTCGTTGGCGGCGTTCAGCAGCGTCGGGGCGCTACGCGCAGTGCGCAGTGCCTGATAGGCGAGCGGCAAACAGGGAAAACGCGCATTGTCCGGGCGTTCGAAATTCAACTGACCGATGGCGAACAGATCCAGCGGCGCCACGCCCGCCTCGATGCGCTCCGGATACGCCAGGGCATGCGCGATGGGCGTGCGCATGTCGGGATTGCCGAGCTGTGCGAGTACCGAACCATCGACATATTCGACGAGCGAATGGATCACACTCTGCGGATGAATCACGACGTCAATCTGCGCGGCGGGCGCATTGAACAGCCAGTGTGCCTCGATGACTTCGAGCCCCTTGTTCATCATGGTCGCCGAATCGACCGAAATCTTGCGCCCCATGACCCACTTGGGGTGCGCGCAAGCTTGTTCCGGCGTCACGCGCTGCAACTGATCCAGCGGCGTCTGGCGGAACGGACCGCCCGACGCCGTCAGCAGGATGCGCCGCACGCCTTTCGATGACATGCTGCCTGCGTAGTCGGCCGGCAGCGACTGGAACACGGCATTGTGCTCACTGTCGATCGGTAACAAGGTCGCCCCCGAGCGACGCACTTCGGCCATGAATAATCCGCCGGCCATCACCAGTGCTTCCTTATTGGCCAGCAACACGCGTTTGCCGGCGCGCACGGCGGCCAGCGTCGGCACCATGCCGGCGGCGCCGACAATCGCCGCCATGACCGTATCCGCAGAATCATGCGCCGCCACGGCGGACAAGGCCGCCGCACCGGCCAGCACTTCGGTCGCCAGCCCGGCGGCGCGCAATTGGGTGGCAAGCCGCTGTGCGTCTTCATCCGCAGCCACCACGGCGTAGCGCGGCCGATGGGTCTGGCAGAGCTGGGCGAGTTCCGCGACACGCTGATGCGCGGTCAGGGCAAACACCTCATAGCGGTCGGGATGTCTGGCGACCACATCCAGCGTACTCAAACCGATCGAGCCCGTGGCCCCCAGTACGACCAGACGCTGCTTTTGCACGCTTGTAGTTGGCATGATGCGGAGTTTCAGACGAACAGATAAAGCGCCAGACCAGCCAGCGGCAAAGTCGAGGTCAGGCTGTCGATGCGATCGAGCACCCCACCGTGCCCCGGCAGCAACGCGCTGCTATCTTTGAGGCCGGCCTGGCGCTTGACCATGGATTCGAACAGGTCGCCGCAAATGCTCACGGCGGTTAGCAGTAGCAGACCCGCCAGCGCCAGCGCGCACTGCGCGAGACTCATGGCAGCCAGACGGCCCGTGAATAAGCCCAGCAACAGGGCGTAGATCAGTACCCCCAGCAGTGCTCCCGCAGCGCCTTCCCAAGTCTTGCCGGGACTGATGGTCGGTGCGAGCTTGTGTTTCCCCCAGGTGCGCCCGGCAAAATAGGCGGCGATATCGGCAACCCAGACCAGCGCCATGGCGGCCAGCAGCCACCAGGGGCTGTGCTGATACAGCATCACCATGCCGGCCCAGCTCGGCAGCAGCAGCAGCCAGCCGAGCAGCAACCCCGCCGCATTCGCCCGCAGCGGCCAACGCTGGCGGAACCACAACGGCGCCAGCAGTAGCCAGAATGCCGCCGCCGGCAGCCACAGTCCCAGCAGCCAGGCCGGCGGCATGCCAGAAAATGACAGCACAAGACAGGGCAGCGTCGTGACCAGGCCATACAGGATGCGCCGGGAAGGTGACATTTGCAGCAAACCGGCCCATTCCCAGGCTGCCAGGGCAACGATCAGCGTGAACACCAGCAACGTCGCCGCAGGCGGCAACAGAAATAATGTGGCGAGCAGGCCGGCCGCCAGAAACAGTGCGGTGATGACCCGGGTCTTAAGCATTCTGGCCTTGTTGCGCAGCGTCGGCACGCGGCTCGGATGACGGTTCGTCCGCCCCGCTCACGCCCGGTTGCCCCGCCTGCAGCTGTTCGCTGGTGCGACCAAACCGGCGCTCGCGCTGCTGATACGAAGCGATCGCCGCATCGAGCGCCGCGGCATCGAATTCGGGCCACAGTTTCGACGTGAAATAGAACTCGCTGTAGGCCAGCTGCCAGAGCAGGAAGTTGCTGATGCGCTCCTCGCCGCCCGTGCGGATGAACAAATCCGGCTCCGGCGCATACGCCATCGACAGATACGGCGCCAGATCGGCCTCGCTGAAATCGGGTACGCCGGGGGACGGCGGAATCTTTTCCGGATGCGCTGCCACCATGCGCGAAGCCGCCTGCAGGATGTCCCAGCGCCCACCGTAATTCGCCGCAATGGTCAGCGTCAGGCGCGTATTGCCAGCTGTCAGCGCTTCGCTGCGGCGGATCATTTCGATCAATTGGGGCTCGAAGCGCGACAGATCACCGATGATTTTCAGACGAATGCCGTTCTTGTGCATCTTGTTGGCTTCGTTCTCGAGCGCACTCATGAACAGGTTCATGAGAAACGAAACCTCTTCGGCGGGGCGGCGCCAGTTTTCCGAGCTGAATGCGAACAGCGTCAGATACTCAACACCACGTTCGATGCAGGCCTTGATGACGCTGCGCACGGCTTCAACACCGCGCTTGTGGCCGGCAACACGCGGCATGAAGCGCTGCTTGGCCCAACGGCCATTGCCGTCCATGATAATGGCCACATGACGCGGAATCGCACCGGTAGCGGGAATATTCTGGGTGGAACTGGAGAACAGACTCACACCATCACCCTTGTGAAGATCACAAAAGCCGCGCTTGACACGCAGCCCATCAGACCGCCAGCAGATCCTTTTCCTTGTCGGCCAGCATCTTGTCGATATCGGCGACAAAGCGATCGGTCAATTTCTGTACTTCGTCCTGCAGACGACGCTCGTCATCCTCCGAAGCCTCTTTTTTCTTCACGGCTTCCTTGAGCGCGGCGTTCGCATCGCGGCGCTGATTACGCACCGCAATCTTGGCGTTTTCGCCTTCGTGCTTGACGACCTTGATGAGCTCGCGGCGGCGTTCTTCGGTCAGCATGGGCATCGGCACGCGGATCAGATCGCCCTGCGTGGACGGATTCAAGCCCAGGTCGGCATCGCGAATCGCCTTCTCGACCTTGGCAATCATGGGTTTTTCCCAAGGCTGCACACCGATGGTGCGCGCATCGACCAGCGTGATGTTGGCCACCTGGGTAATCGGCACCGGGGAGCCGTAATAATCGACCTGCACATGATCGAGAATGCCCGTGTGCGCACGCCCGGTGCGCACTTTCGCGAGGTCGTGTTTCAACGCCTCAAGCGATTTTTGCATTCTCTGTTCGGTGGCTTTTTTGAGTTCGGCAATCATCCTGATCTCCTCAACAATGCACCATGGTGCCTTCGTCCTCGCCCAGCACCACGCGCTTCAAGGCGCCTTCCTTGAAAATCGAGAAGACGTTGATCGGCAGGTTCTGGTCGCGGCACAAGGCCAGCGCCGTGGCATCCATGACTTTCAGGTTGCGGTTGATGGCTTCATCGAAACTGATACGGTGATAGCGCGTGGCCGTGGCGTCCTTGAGCGGATCAGCGGTATAGATGCCGTCGACCTTGGTCGCCTTGAGGACGATTTCTGCGCCGATTTCGGAGCCGCGCAAGGCTGCCGCCGTATCCGTGGTGAAGAACGGATTCCCCGTTCCAGCGGCAAACACCACGATCTTGCCTTCTTCCAGATAGCGGATCGCCTTGCCGCGGATATACGGCTCGATGACCTGCTCGATGTTCAGCGCAGACTGCACGCGGCTGTTGAGCCCCGCCTGGCGCATGGCATCGGCCAACGCCATGGCATTCATGACGGTGGCCAGCATGCCCATATAGTCGGCTGTGGCGCGATCCATCCCTGTGGAGGTTCCGGCCACACCGCGAAAGATATTCCCGCCGCCGATCACGACACCGATTTCGACGCCCAGAGCCGCCACCGCGCCGATTTCGGCAACGATGCGCGCCAACGTCTCCCGGTTGATGCCATAGGCATCATCCCCCATCAGGGCTTCCCCCGACAGTTTGACGAGGATGCGTTTGAAGCGGCTCTTTTCGACGGCAGGCATATCGTTCTCCGTCACGAATTAACGGGCGGCAGCAGCGGCAGCGGCTTGTGCAGCCACTTCGGCAGCGAAGTCGTTAACCTTCTTCTCGATGCCTTCGCCAACGATGTAGAGCGTGAAGCTCGCCACCGAAGCACCCTTGCTCTTCAGCAATTGCTCGATGGTCTGCTTGCCGTCTTCAGCCTTGACGAACACCTGGCCCAGCAGCGTGACTTCCTTGAGGAATTTCTGCACGGTGCCTTCAGCGATCTTGGCCAGCATTTCTTCGGGCTTGCCCGATTCGCGCGCCTTCTCGATGGCGATGCGGCGCTCGGTGTCCAGCAGTTCGGCCGAAACGCCCGACGCGTCGAGTGACTTCGGCTTC
>JBPOIN010000101.1:0-3272 GCA_052034445.1 Pseudomonadota bacterium
GTGCGCAGACCGAGAAGAATTTCTTCTTCAGTCAAATCACCATTCTCGAGATACTTGTTCATCAGATCTTCGGATGCCTCGGCGGCAGCCTCGACCATGTTTTCGCGCCATTTCTTGGCGTCTGCCAGAAGCTCGGCCGGAATTTCAGAATAGGTAAACTTCATGCCCTGGGATGCTTCGTCCCAGATGATCGCCTTCATCTTGACCAGATCGACCACACCCTGGAAGGTATCTTCCGCACCGATCGGGATCACGATCGGCACCGGATTCGCGTTCAGGCGCGTCCGCATCTGATCAACAACCTTGAAGAAGTTGGCGCCAGTACGGTCCATCTTGTTCACGAAAGCAAGCCGCGGCACCTTGTACTTGGTCGCCTGACGCCAGACGGTTTCGGACTGCGGCTGTACGCCACCGACCGCGCAATACACCATGCAGGCGCCATCGAGCACGCGCATCGAGCGCTCGACTTCGATGGTGAAGTCAACGTGCCCCGGGGTGTCGATGATATTGAAGCGATGCTCCGGAAAGGACATGTCCATGCCCTTCCAGAAACAGGTCGTGGCCGCGGAGGTGATCGTGATGCCACGTTCCTGCTCCTGCTCCATCCAGTCCATGGTTGCAGCGCCATCATGCACTTCGCCAATCTTGTGATTGACGCCGGTGTAAAAAAGAATACGCTCAGTCGTTGTCGTCTTGCCGGCGTCGATATGTGCGCTGATGCCGATATTGCGGTAGCGCTCGATGGGGGTTTTGCGGGCCACTTGAATTTCCTGTTTTATCTAAGCCAAACCGCCCGGACACTCGGTATTACCGAGATGCCAAGGCGGCGGCGAATACACCCTTGGATGCTGATTCCCGCCGGGGCAGGAATCAGCGCTTAATCAAAAGCGATAATGCGAGAAGGCCTTGTTGGCCTCAGCCATGCGATGCACTTCGTCGCGCTTCTTCATTGCAGCGCCGCGACCTTCAGCAGCTTCGAGCAACTCATTCGCCAGACGCATGCCCATCGACTTTTCACTACGCTTTCTTGCAGCCTCACGCAGCCAGCGCATCGAGAGCGCCATGCGACGGGAAGGACGCACTTCAACCGGCACCTGATAATTGGCACCACCGACGCGACGACTCTTGACCTCGACGACCGGCTTCACATTATTCAGGGCCTGCATGAAAACTTCCAGCGGATCTTTGCCACTCTTGCTGGAGATGTTTTCGAATGCACCATAAATAATCCGCTCGGCAACCGACTTCTTGCCCGCGGACATCAGGGTATTGACAAATTTGGAGACATCAACACTACCGAACTTCGGATCCGGCAGGATGTCACGCTTCGGTACTTCTCTACGACGTGGCATAACTTCTTCCTCAACTTAAGGACAACACGGCTTTCAAGCCGATCAGGCAGCCTTCGGGCGCTTGGCACCGTACTTCGAACGGCTCTGCTTACGATCCTTGACACCCTGGGTATCCAGACTGCCGCGCACGATGTGGTACCGCACACCCGGCAAATCCTTCACACGACCACCGCGAATCAGAACGACCGAGTGCTCCTGCAGATTATGGCCTTCACCACCAATGTATGAAATCACCTCGAAACCATTGGTCAAACGCACCTTGGCCACTTTCCGCAAAGCCGAGTTCGGCTTTTTCGGTGTCGTGGTGTAAACACGCGTACACACACCGCGCTTGGCGGGGCAGTTCTCCAGCGCGGGCACCTTGCTCTTCGAGACCGGTGCCTGACGCCCTTTGCGTACAAGCTGATTAATTGTTGGCATATCTATTCCCAGAACATTCCGCCTCCAATGCAGGAGGGCAAAGAGGGCGGATTATATAAATGATCGGCGACTGCGTCAACCAGCTGCCGCGTTTTCTGCAACTTCTTCGACTGTTTCTTCCAGAACCGGTGCTGCCATATCGACGCCCAATGCTTGCGAACGACGGGCACGGTGATAGGCAAGGCCGGTACCCGCCGGAATCAGGCGACCGACAATGACGTTTTCCTTGAGACCGCGCAGTTCGTCGCGCTTGCCCATGATCGAGGCTTCGGTCAATACCCGCGTGGTTTCCTGGAACGATGCCGCCGAGATGAACGAATCCGTTGACAACGATGCCTTGGTGATACCCAGCAGCACATATTCATACTGCGCGCCACGCTTGCCCTCGTTGATCAGTTTGTCATTGGCTTCAAGAACCGCAGCGCGTTCGACCTGCTCCTCGCGGATGAACGACGAATCGCCCGGGTCGGTAATGATCACGCGCCGCAACATCTGACGCACGATGACTTCGATATGCTTGTCATTGATCTTCACGCCCTGCAGACGATACACGTCCTGCACTTCGTCGATGATGTAACGCGCGAGCTCCTCGACGCCCTTGAGCCGCAGGATGTCATGCGGTTCAGCCGGTCCGTCGACGATGAACTCGCCTTTGTTCACAACCTGGCCGTCATGCGCCATGACGTGCTTTTCCTTGGTAATCAGATATTCATGCGCCGTGCCATCCGGCTCAGTGATCACCAGACGCTGCTTGCCCTTGGTGTCCTTGCCGAACGACACGGTACCCGTGACTTCGGCGAGCATGCCGGCATCCTTGGGCGAACGCGCTTCGAAGAGTTCGGCAACGCGCGGCAGACCGCCGGTAATGTCGCGCGTCTTCGAGGATTCCAGCGGAATACGCGCCAGGATGTCGCCGACCGAAGCCAGCTGACCATCCTTGACGGTAATGATCGAGCCGACCTGGAAGGTGATCGTCACCGAGTGATCGGTGCCATGAATCTTGACTTCCTGACCATGCTCGTTAAGCAGTTTGACCTGCGGACGCACACCCTTGGCTTGCGTCTTCGAACCGCGCTTGGCATCGATAACGACCAGCGTCGACAAGCCAGTCACGTCATCGATCTGCTTGGCGACCGTCAGGCCTTCGACGACATTCTCGAACTTCACGGTACCGGCGTACTCGGTCACGATCGGACGGGTATGCGGATCCCAGGTCGCCAGAACCGCGCCGGCCTTGACGTGCTTGCCATCGTCGCCAATCAGTGTGGCGCCGTAAGGTACTTTGTGACGTTCGCGTTCGCGACCGTTGTCGTCGGCAATCAGCACTTCGCCCGAGCGCGAGATGACGATCTTCTCACCCTTCGGATTGGTGACATAACGCATGGTCGGCGTGAAGCGCAGGGTACCGGCGCTCTTCGCCTCGACCTGGCTTTGCGCAGCAGAACGCGAAGCCGCACCGCCGACGTGGAAGGTACGCATGGTCAGCTGGGTGCCCGGTTC
>JBPOIN010000141.1:0-56690 GCA_052034445.1 Pseudomonadota bacterium
AAGGATCGAACCGAAATTGCCGATCAGCATGCACAGCCCGGTCATGGAGGCGAAGCGGCTGTCGTCGTCCCAGACGGCGACCAGCGTGAGCATGGCGATGAACACCACCGAGACGCCCAGCCCGATCAGCGCCCGGCCGAGCACAGCCAGCTCGAAGCCCGGCGCAAGGCCGAACAGCAGCGAGCCGGCCCCTGCCACAACGCCGCCGACGCACAGGATGCGGCGCGGCCCGAGCGTATCGGCCAGGATTCCGGTCGGCACCTGCATGACCGTGTAGATGGCGAAATAGGTCGCCGCCAGCACACCCAGTGCGGCGGCATCGATGCTGAACGCCACCACCAGATCGTTGGCGATCGTGGCCGGCGCGACGCGATGAAAGAACGACAGGAAGTAAGCCGCCACCGCCAGCGTCAGGGCCATGCCGGCGCCGCGCCGGAAAGGTTGCACGCTCATCGCCGCCAGCGCACTTGGCGGGCGCAGGAAGAGTTGATGGGGTAGGTTTGTTTCATCATCCGTTGGTGAAGATAGGCGCCGTGCGCATCCGGAAAACACTGAGTAAAGCGGCAGGAATGTCCAATTCTCCCCCAAATGGGGAATCAAATCTCCTGTAGCATGCAACTCGCTCCCGTTCCCGCGCTGAAAATCGGTACAAGAATTCGCCGCGAGCGCCGCACAACACCGGGATGCCAAGCGCCGGAATGTTGTCCGGCCAGCCTACATAGAGAAGCAGGTTTTCGAAGATGGATTTCATTTCATTGGCCAGCGGAATCCTCTGCGCGGCTATCGGCGGCGAGCTGTTTGTGCGCGGAATTGTCGGTATCGCCACATGGGCGCGCATCTCCAGCGGAATCATCGCCGTAACCTTTGCGGCGTTTGCAACCTCCAGTCCTGAACTATCGGTATCGATCACTTCAGCATTGGCTGGAACGCCGCAAATCGCCTTGGGCGATGCGCTGGGAAGCAACGTCACCAATATCGGACTCATCCTCGGTATTGCCTTGCTGATTGCGCCACTGCATGCCTCGACGGACTCGGTCAAGCGGGTTTTTCCAGTTGCCTTGGCGGTTCCGATTCTGCTCGCCATGCTCGCCAGGGATGGCCAATTGTCGAAAATGGATGGTTCGATTTTATTGACGCTGTTCTCGGCCTGGATGCTCGCAGTCACCTTGGAAGCCCGCAAGCAACGCAGCATGACGGAAGAAATTTCAGAAGATACTGCTCCACGGTCTGTCCTGGAAACCCTGACTGGCCTCGCACTTCTCGTCGCCTCGGGAAAACTCATTGTCTCCGGCGCAGCGGGCCTTGCGGCACATTATGGCGTTGAACCATTTCTGATCGGCGCCACGCTGGTCGCCTTGGGAACATCGGCACCAGAGTTTGCGACCGTCGTCATAGCCAGACTGCGGGGGCATGACGAAATCGGACTCGGCACCGTTCTGGGCAGCAACATCTTCAACGGCTTGTTCATCATTGGCGTGGCATCCGTCATCAACCCCATTCCGATTCATTGGCCGGAGATTTCCTTGAGCCTGCTCTTGGGGTTGATCACATGCATTTGCATCCTCCCCTGCAAGTGTGGGGAAATCGGCAGGCAGCGAGGCGCGCTGCTGATTTGCCTTTACGCGGTCTACATTGTCTGGCTGGCATGGGGCATGTGAAACCCGCAGGTCGCGACTGCCCCCGCTCCGGCGTTCAGGCCTGGCTGAGCAGAATGTAGGCCGCCGCCCCAGCCAGATAGCCGATCAACGCCAGCAGGCTGATTTTTCGCACATACCAGAAGAACTCGATTTTCTCGACGCCCATGGCCGCCACCCCGGCTGCCGAGCCGATGACGAGAATCGAGCCGCCGGTCCCCGCCGCGTAGGCCAGGAATTCCCACAGAAAAGAGTCGGCCGGAAACTGGGTCAATGAGTACATCCCCATGGCCGCGGCGACCAGCGGCACATTGTCCACAATGGCGCTGGCCAGGCCGAAGATGGTCACAATCAGCGCCTGATTGCCCACCGTTGTGTCGAGCCATTGCGCCAGCGCCATCAATACATGACTGTGTTCGAGCGTCGCCACGGCCAGCAGGATGCCCATGAAAAACACCAGCGATGACAGATCGATGCGTTGCAAAGCCGCCGCCAGTGTCAAATGCTGCTTCTCTGCCTCGTCTTTCCTGCCATGAATCAGTTCGCCGATCAGCCACAGGATGCCGAGCGCGAACAGCACTCCCATGAATGGCGGCAAATGCGTCAGCGTCTTGAAGACCGGCACAGCGCACAGCAGACCGACTCCAGAAAAGAAAATGAAATTGCGCTCAAACCGGCTCGACGCGCCTGAGTTGCCGCCGCCCTGCGTCCTGTCCGGCCCGATGACCGGCCGGCCGCGATACAGATAACTGACCACCAGCAGCGGCACCAGCATATTGATCAAGGCCGGAATCAATACGCCCTTGATGATGGCCAGTGCAGTAATTTGGCCACCGATCCAGAGCATGGTGGTCGTCACGTCGCCAATCGGCGACCACGCGCCCCCGGCATTGGCGGCAATGACGACGATCCCGGCAAAGAACAGCCGGTCATTGCGCTCTCCCAGCAGCTTGCGATTGACCGACAGCATCACGATGGTCGTCGTCAGATTGTCGAGCACCGCACTGAGAAAAAAGGTGACCAGACCGACCAGCCACAACAGGGTGGTCATTTTGCGGGTCTTGATCCTGTCGGTGATGACATCAAAACCGTCATGGGCATCGACCACTTCGACAATTGCCATGGCGCCCATGAGAAAAAACACGATCTGGGCAACCGACGACAACGTTTCGTTCAACTGCTCGGCCACCTGACCCGTGAAGGCTGCATAAATGGTCCACAACAGTCCGGCGCCAATCAGCGCCGGTGCGCTCTTATTGACCCGGAGCGGGTGCTCCAGCGCAATGGCCGCGTACGCGATGACAAAAACGATGACCAGCAGGGTATCCATAACGGTGGCCGGCAAAACGGGGAATTCTAGCACCGCATTTCTTGCGCCTGAGCCGATGAAGCTCGCCCCAGCCGCCCCCGAGGCTTGAATTCAGCACGACTTCGGGCGAAGATGAGCGGCTGCAAGGCCATTGCCCCCCGCCAACCACGTCATGACGCCATTATTTTCCCTGATGCTCCTGCTCACGGCCTCGGTAATGCTGATCGCTGTGCTGCATCGTCTGCGCCTGCCATCGATCCTGGCCTATCTGGCCCTCGGTGCAGCGCTCGGACCACATGGTTTGGAACTGGTCGCCAACAGTCACACCGTCGAGTCGATCGCCGAATTCGGCGTGGTGTTCCTGAGGTTCTCCATCGGCCTGGAGTTCAGCCTCAAGCGACTCAAGGCCATGCGCACGCTGGTTTTCGGCTATGGCGCGGCGCAGATGCTCATCACGGCAGGCGCGACCACGCTGGCCACCACCTGGCTGTTCGGTCAAAGCTGGCGCAGCGGACTGGCCGTCGGGCTGGCCGTGGCGATGTCGTCGACGGCGATCGTCGCGCGCATGCTCTCCGAACGCTTCGAACTGCATTCGCGCTCCGGCCAGCAGACCATGGGCGTGCTGCTGTTCCAGGATCTGGCCGTGGTTCCCTGTCTGATTCTGCTGCCGGCGCTGGCGGCGCGCGACGAGCACCTCGGCCAGGCGCTGACTTGGGGCCTGCTGCAGGCGGCAGGCATCCTCACACTGCTGATCTGGCTTGGTCAGCGTCTCATGCGCCGCATCTACGACCGCATCGCCAGCCTGCGCTCGGGCGAGTTATTCGTGCTCACGACACTGTGGATCGTCATCAGCCTGGCCTGGCTGACCAACGAAGCCGGTCTGTCGCTGGCGCTCGGCGCCTTCGTCGGCGGCATGCTGATTTCGGAGACCACTTATCGCCATCAGGTGGAAGCCGATGTGCGTCCCTTCCGCGACGTGCTGCTGGGGCTGTTCTTCATCACCATCGGCATGATGCTCGATCTGAGTTTCATTCCGGCGCATGGCGGGCAATTGTTGTTTGCCGTCGCGCTGCTGGTCGGCGGCAAGGCGCTGGTGGTCCTGCTCGTCACGCTGGCGGCACGCAATCCGCTGGCCGTCGCCCTGCGCACCACGGGGCAGCTGGCGCAGGCCGGCGAATTCGGTCTGGTGCTCATCGAACTGGCCCATTCACTCAAGCTCATTAACGCCGGCGTGTTTCAGCTCACGCTGGCGGCCATGCTGATTTCAATGTTTCTGGCCCCGGGCCTGATCGCCCACGTCGCCAGACTGAGCGGCCGCATGATGCGCGGTGACTGGTCGCATCGCGCCAAGGCCATTTCCGACATTGCCGCCGGCAGCATGGCGCTCGAAAACCATGTCATCATTTGCGGCTACGGCCGCACCGGCCAGCAGGTTGGCAACTTTCTGGCTGCTGAGGGCATTCCGTTCCTCGCCCTCGATATCGATCCGCATCGGGTACAGAAATTCGTCACCCAGGGCCACACGGTGGTTTTCGGCAATGCCGATCGCTCCGAGGTGCTGCAAGCCGCAGGCCTGCTGCGCGCCCGCGCCGTCGTCATCACCTATGCCGATACGCCGTCTGCAATCCGCATCACGCATCAGGTGCGCGCGACGCATCCCGGGCTGCCCGTGATCGTGCGCGCGCCCGACGAAAAAGATGTCCTGCGCCTGAAACAAGCTGGCGCGACCGAGGTGATTCCGGAAGTCCTGGAGGGCAGTCTCATGATTGCTGCCGAGACACTATCCCAGCTTGGCGTGCCGATGGAGCGTGCGCTGAGCCAGGCGCGCACAATACGCGCCACACGCTACGCCTCAATGCGCGACTTTTATCGCCAGACCGCCGCGCGCTTGCACGGCCGCGGCAAAAACACTCCGGAGTAATATTCCTGCCTCCCCCCACCTGCGTTCGCCTGCGCGCCCTGGCGCCGACTCCACACACAACCTTTCAAGGAATCCGTCATGAAACCCTTCCGTCTGCGACCACTGCTGCGCATTGCCGTACTCATCGCCTGCGTGGGCGGACTGCCGCCGGCGACTGCGCAAAACCAGCCGGCGGCGGCACCGGCGGCCGGCCAGGTGCTGTATCTGCCGATCTATTCACACATCTATCATGGTGATCAGGACAGCAGCGGCAAGCCGTTGCAGGCGCTGGTCTCCTCGCATGTCAGCATCCGCAACACCGATGCCCAGCGCAGCATCCGCCTGCTGTATGCGCGCTACTACAACACCGATGGCAAGCTGGTGCGCGAATTCGTCCCGGCGCCGTTGATAATTCCGCCGCTCGGCACGCATGAGCTGTTCGTCGAGCGCGGCGACAGCTCGGGCGGTTCCGGCGCCAATTTCATGATCGCCTGGCAGGCTGATGCGCCCGTCAGCGCGCCGCTGGTCGAAGCCCTGCACGCCGACCTGAAGGCGGCGCGCACGCTGGTCTTCATCACCACGGCGCGGCCAGTCAGTCAGCGCTGAGGTGACCAGACGCCAAGCGCTTGCGTCACGCGACCAACCGCTGGCTGGCCGCCACGGCATCCGCTGCCCCACCCACTGATCTCTGCCCCATGAACGCGCCGATCGACAGCCGCATTACCACCCATGCAACGCCTGTGCCAGTGGCACAACTTGAACTGCTCGTCACGCGGACCATGCCCTTTGGCAAATACAAGGGGCGGCTGATCGCCGACCTGCCGGGGCGTTATCTGAACTGGTTCGCCCGCGAAGGCTTTCCAGCCGGCGAACTGGGCCGTCTGCTGGCGCTCATGCAGGAGCTTGACCACAACGGGCTGGCCGACCTGCTGACGCCCTTACGCCATCCCAAGCCTTGACGTGAAACAGCCCATGGGGAGCCGGGTTGAAGTAGAGAGCGGATGAGTGGGGGCGTGATGGGCTTGGCGCTGGTTTCATCCTCCGTGGGACGGCATTGCGCGACCAGACGTGCGAGTTGAGGCCCTTGCCACTGCAGCCGGAATCAGCCGCTGACGACCAACGATCCCATTAAATACGCACATTCATTGTGCGATTTTGCGGTATCAAAGCTTGACGAAGGGGCCGCAAATGACCTTAAATGTCAGGTTTTCCCTACGCATAAAGATATAGAGAGTGAAACCACAACACCTACTGGTTGGCGCTGCACTCGTGGCCGCACAAATACTGGCACTGCTGGTGGTGGGCGGTTTGAAGCTCGCAACGGGAATCGCGGTCATTGGGGTGAGCATGGCGACCTGCGTGGCGGTTGGCTGGCTGGCCCGCCGCCAGGATCAGGAGATCCGGCGCCTGCAGGATCACACGATTGCGATCACCAAGAGCCAGAACAGCCTCCACGACAAGCTCAGGGAAGACGACAGCGCACTCGGCAAGCTCGGCGGCGATCTCAACGCACTGCTGGCCATGGTGCGCAACATCATCCTCCGGGCGCGCAAGACCAGCGTCCATGTCGCGGTAGGCGCGGCCAAGATGAACCATCTGGTGCAGGTCACGAGCACCAGTTCCAAGCGGCAGGGCAAGCTCTCGGAAGAAATTTTCGGCATCGCGCAACACGCCACCGAATCGGCCCGGCATATAAGCCAGAATGCCTCTTCTGCCGCCCGGACCACCGAAAGCAATCTCGCCGTGGCGCGCGATTCACAACAGAAGATGCAGGAAATCACGGCCATCGTCAGCGCCGTCAGCGCGCGTCTGGGCAGCTTCCGCACCACCGTCGAAAAACTCCACCAGAGTTCGATCAAGATCGACGAGATCGTTTCGCTGATCAACGACATCTCCGACCAGACCAATCTGCTGGCCCTGAATGCCGCCATCGAGGCTGCCCGCGCCGGTGAGGTCGGCCGGGGTTTCGCGGTGGTTGCGGATGAAGTGCGCAAACTTGCCGAGCGCGTCAAGGGCGCCACCCAGGTCATCGCCGAAAACACACGCGAAATGATTGCCTTGGTGAAGGTCACGCTCGATGAAACCCATGTCATCGATCAGGATGTCGAGGGCTCGAAACAGGTGGTCTCGGCCTCAGCCAGCGATTTCGAACGCATGGTCAGCGACTTCACGCAGATGACCGCACAACTCGCCGAAATCGTCGCGGCCATCCAGGCGCTCGAAAACAACAACCATGACATTCACAGCATGGCCTCGGAAATCCGCGACAGCAGCCAGCTGGTCTCGAAGCAGGTCGATGAATCGGAACACTATGCCAGGGATTTGCGCGATTCGACCGAGTCCGTACAGGCCATCCTGGCGCGTCTGAAAACTGGCGGAACCCGCTACGACGAAATATCCGATCGCGTGACACAATTCCGCGACGACGTCGCCGCCGTGCTGGAACGCCTCGCCAAGCAGGGCGGCAATGTCTTCGACCAGAATTATCGCGAGATCCCGGCCTCGAATCCAAAACGCTATACGACCAGCTACGACGCCAACTGCGAACAGGAGCTGCAGCGCCTGTTTGACAAATTCATCGAGCACGAACACTTCACCTACGCACTGGCCGTCGATTCGAAAGGCTATGCGCCGGCGCACAACAGCAAGTTCTCGAAACCGCCGAGCGGCGACCCGAAGATCGACACGGGGAATTGCCGCCACAAGCGCATTTTCAACGATCCAGTCGGCGCCAAGCTGGCGCAGAACACCGAGCCCAGCCTGTTCCAGACCTATATGCGCGATACGGGCGAAGTGCTCAACGATCTGTCGATGCCGATCTTCATCGGCGGCAAGCACTGGGGGGCCGTGCGTGTCGGCTTCTCGACCGACATCCTGACCGAGGAACAGCACAGCTAACGCGCATGCAAACCCCTGCTGCTATCACGGTGGCGTCAGCATGCGTACTGTTCTACACTGCGGGTCCCCGACCCCGCAGCAGAACGTCATGCCCAGAATCAAGATCGAGCTTCCCGCACAGTTTTCCTTCGCCACACAGATCGCGCTGTACCTGAGCCACATGAATCTCGGCGGCCATCTCGACAATGCGCAGCTGCTGAATATCGTCTCCGAAGCGCGCACGCGCTTTCTCAAGGCGCTCGGTTACTCGGAGCTCGATGTGGAAGGCGTCGGCATCATCGTCGCCGACGCGGCATTGCAATATAAATCGGAAGCCTTTCATGGCGAAATCATGCTGGTACACATGACGGCTGGCGACTTCAACAAGTACGGCTGCGACCTGCTCTGGCGCATGGACGATCTGGCCAGCGGACGCGAAGTGGCGCGCGGCAAGACCGGCATCGTGTTCTTCGACTATGCCGTGCGCAAGATGGCGCCGGCCCCCGAAAACTTCCGCCGGCGCTGTGCCGCTCTGCCGCCCTGCGCTGCGACCTGAGCCGACAAGCGCGCATTCATTTCCCGTTCCAATCATGCGTCGCAGCCCATCCACCACCCCGCCCGGCCCGCCACTCAGCGAGACCCATCCGTGGCAAACCATCAAGTCGTTGCTGCCCTACCTGCTCGAATGGAAGTTCCGGCTCGTCATCGCGCTCGCCTGCCTGATCGGTGCAAAACTCGCGAATGTCACGGTACCGCTGGTCTTCAAACAGATCATCGATACGCTGAGCCTCAACGACTCGCAGACCTTGCTGATCGCACCCTTCGGCCTGCTCGCAGCGTATGGCCTGCTGCGCTTCTCCACCGCGCTGTTCACCGAACTGCGCGAACTGGTGTTCGCCCGCATCACGCAGCGCGCGGTGCGCGCCATCGCCCTGCAGGTGTTCAACCATCTGCACGCCTTGTCGTTACGCTTCCATCTCGAACGCCAGACCGGCGGCCTGACGCGCGACATCGAGCGCGGCACGCGCGCCATCGGCTCGCTGATCAGCTACACGCTGTATTCGATCCTGCCGACCATCGTCGAAATCTCGCTGGTGATCGGCATCCTGTTCGTGCGCTACGACAAGGTGTTCACGCTCATCACGGTCACCAGCCTGCTGTTGTATGTAACCTTCACGATCACCGTCACCAACTGGCGCACCCATCTGCGGCGCGAAGCCAACGAGCTGGATTCGGCCGCCAACTCGCGCGCCATCGACAGCCTGCTGAACTACGAAACGGTCAAGTATTTCAACAACGAAAGCTATGAGGCGCAGCGCTACGACGCGCAAATGGCGCAATGGGAAACCGCCCAGGTGCGCAATCAGGTGTCGCTGTCCTTCCTGAATCTGGGTCAGTCGCTGATCATTTCGATCGGCGTCACGCTGATGATGTGGCGCGCCACACTCGGCGTCATGCAGGGCGAAATGACCATCGGCGACATCGTGCTGGTGAATGCCTTCCTGATCCAGCTCTACATGCCGCTGAATTTTCTCGGCGTGCTGTACCGCGAAATCCGCCAGTCGCTCACTGACATCGAACGCATGTTCACGCTGCTGCGCCAGAACCGCGAAGTGCAGGATGCGCCGGATGCGCGCGTTCTGCCGCCCGGCCCCTGCACCGTGGAATTCACCGCGGTCGACTTCAGCTACGAGACCAAGCGCCAGATTCTTTGCGCCGTCGATTTCGAAATCCCTGCCGGCGCCACGCTGGCCGTGGTCGGCCACAGCGGCTCGGGCAAGAGCACCCTGGCGCGCCTGCTGTATCGTTTCTACGATGTCGATACGCCGCCGGCCCAAGGCGGCATCCGCATCAACGGCGTCGATCTGCGCCAACTCACGCAAGCCTCACTGCGCGCGGCGATCGGCATCGTGCCGCAGGACACCGTGCTGTTCAACGACACGATCCACTACAACATCCAGTACGGCCGTCCCGATGCCAGCGCCGACGAAGTGCTGGCCGCCGCGCGTGCCGCACAGCTGCACGAGTTCATCGAGCGTCTGCCGGATGGTTACCAGACGCGCGTCGGCGAACGCGGCCTGAAGCTCTCGGGCGGCGAAAAGCAGCGCGTGGCGATTGCGCGCGCACTGCTCAAGAATCCGCCGATCCTGATCTTCGACGAAGCCACCTCGGCGCTCGATACCAAGACCGAACAAGCCATCCAGGACCAGATCGAGCACGCTTCACGCGGCCGCACCACGCTGATCATCGCACATCGTCTGTCGACCATCATGAATGCCGATGAAATCATCGTGCTCGATCAGGGCCAGGTCGTCGAACGCGGCACGCACCGCGCGCTGCTCGAACGCAACGGCACCTATGCACAGATGTGGCTGCTGCAGCAACAGGAAGAAGCCGAAAGGAATCAGGAACCCATCGACCCGCTCGTGCATTCGAGCATGTAAGGCGGTGTCTAAGCCGCTTTCAGCTGCTGGATGACAGCCCGCACGGCGGCATCATCCGCCGGGGTCTCCGGCAGCGGAAACGTGATGCGCTGCGCCAGGCTGGAGAAGCGCGCATGCAACTGCGCCGCCACCTCGGCATACGGCGCGCTGACAAGAAACTCGTCCAGCATCTGATCGCTCAACAGTCCGGCCATCTCGCCCCAGCGTTGTTCGCGCGTGAATTGCTGCAAGCGCTCGCCGACGCTGCGCCAGCCGAACAGTTCCAGGCTCGGCCAGTAGGCCGGCGTCGAAAACAGGAAGGCCAGCAGACTGCGATAGCGCTCGCGCTCGACCGCCACCGCCGCCGCGTCGGCGCCCGTGGCGACCAGCGCCGTGAGGCAGATGCGCGGCGCGGTGAGTTGCGTGTCACGCGTCTGCGCGCCGACCGCCACCTGCGGCAGAATCGCTTCACGCAGATAACGTGCCGAGCTGTTGGTCGGGTGTGCATGCATGCCGTCGGCCGCCGCACCGACCAGTTGCAGCATCTTCGGCCCGACCGCGCCGAGCATGATGGGCACCGTGTCGGCGCCCGTGGCCGCATCCAGCGGGCCGGGATTGAAGAACGGCTGCAGGCGCGTGAAACGGTAGTATTCGCCGCAATAATTCAATGGTTCACGGGTGCGGAAGCTGTGAAAGATCGCGCGCAAGGCGCCGACATATTCGCCCATGCCGGCCGCCGGCGGCAGCCAGCGCGCGCTGTAGCGTTCCTCGATGTTCTGGCGGATCTGCGTGCCGAGTCCGAGTTCGAAACGCCCGCCCGACAGGCGCTGCAGATCCCAGGCGCTCAGGGCCACATTCATGGGACTGCGCGGAAAGGCGACGAGCACCGAGGTGGCGACCTTCAGCCGCGTGGTCGCCGCCAGCGCCTGGCAGGCCAGCAGCAGGCCGTCATGCACGGCGTCGGGAACGCACAGGCCGTCGAAGCCCAGCGCCTCGACGCGCTGGGCATGCGCGCCGATGGCCGCCAGGCCGAGGTTTTCCGGGGTGGTGGCGAAGACTTCAAACATGGCGGGCTCCCGTCACTGAGGAATGTGCTGCAGCGCTGCAGGTCGGGTTTCAACCCGACAGGCGGGCTACTTTTCGCTCAACCGCATTTCGGCAGCGCGTGCATGCGCCGTCAGGCTTTCGCCGTGCGCCAGCGTGGCGGCGATCGGGCCCAGCGTCTGGGCGCCGCGTGCCGAGACCTCGATCAGGCTGGTGCGCTTCTGGAAATCATACACGCCGAGCGGGCTCGAAAAGCGCGCGCTGCGCGCTGTCGGCAGCACGTGATTCGGGCCCGCGCAGTAGTCGCCGAGCGACTCGCTGGTGTAGTGACCGATGAAGATCGCCCCGGCATGGCGCAGTTGCGGCAGCAGTTCGCGCGGCGCGGCGACGGCGAGTTCGAGGTGTTCCGGCGCGATGCGGTTGGCGATCGCGCAGGCCTCGGCAAGATCGCGCGTCTGAATCAGCGCGCCGCGATTCTGCAGCGAGGTGGTGATGACTTCGCGGCGCGGCATCTCGGGCAGCAGGCGCGCGATGCTGGCGGCCACGCGGTCGAGGAAGCCCGCATCGGGACACAGCAGAATCGACTGCGCGAGCTCGTCATGCTCGGCCTGGGCGAACAGATCCATCGCCACCCAATCGGAATGCGCGCTCGCATCGGCGATGACGAGGACTTCGGAAGGCCCGGCCACCATGTCGATGCCGACCGTGCCGAACACGCGCCGCTTGGCGGCGGCGACATAGGCATTGCCGGGGCCGACGATCTTGTCGACCTGCGGAATGCCTGGCGTGCCATACGCCAGTGCGGCCACGGCCTGCGCGCCGCCGATGGTCAGCACGCGATCGACGCCGGCCAGGTGGGCGGCTGCCAGCACCAGCGGATTGCGCTCGCCGCGCGGCGTCGGCGACACCATGATGAGTTCGCGCACGCCCGCAACCTTGGCCGGCAGCGCATTCATGAGCACCGACGAGGGATAGCTGGCCTTGCCACCCGGCACATACAGGCCGACGCGATCCAGCGGCGTGACCATCTGACCCAGCCGCGTGCCGTCGAGGGCGGGATCAGTTTCGGCATATTCCCAGGATTCGGCCTTCTGCCGCTCATGGAAGCTGCGGATGCGCTGCGCGGCCTGTTCGAGCGCCGCGCGCTGGGCGGCGGGCAAACCCTGCCAGGCGGCAGCAAGATCGGCCGGCGCAATGGTCAACGCAGCGATGTCGCCGGCGGCGAGATGATCGAAGCGCTGGGTGTATTCGAGCACTGCGGCATCGCCACGCGCGCGCACGGCAGCGATGATCTCGGCGACGCTGCGTTCGATGCGTTCGTCGGTCGCGCTCTCGAAGGCCAGCAGCGCATCAAGCCGGGCGAAGAAGTCGCCGGCCGTCGTATTCAGGCGCGTGATTTGCGGCGCGTTCGGCTCGGTCACTTGACGGCTCCCGCAAAGGCCTCGATGACGGGCTGCAGGATGTCGCGCTTGATCTTCAGCGCCGCCTGATTGACGATCAGACGCGAGGAAATCTGCATGATGTCTTCGACGGCCACGAGGTGATTGGCCTTCAGCGTATTGCCGCTCGACACCAGATCGACGATGGCGTCGGCCAGACCAACCAGCGGCGCGAGCTCCATCGAGCCATATAGTTTGATCAGATCGACGTGCACGCCCTTGCTGGCAAAGTGCTCACGCGCGGTGTACAGGTATTTGGTCGCCACGCGCAGACGCGCGCCGCTCTGCACGGCGCTGGCATAGTCGAAGCCGACCGGCACCGCCACGCTCATACGGCATTTGGCGATGTTCAGGTCGAGCGGTTGATACAGCCCCGCGCCGCCATGTTCGATGAGTACGTCCTTGCCGGCGATGCCCAGGTCGGCCGCGCCATATTGCACATAGGTCGGCGTATCCGAAGCGCGCACGATGACCACGCGCACCTCGGGACGATTGGTCTCGATGATGAGCTTGCGCGAATCCTCGGGGTTTTCCCGTGGCACGATGCCGGCCGCAGCCAGCAAGGGCAGGGTTTCTTCGAAGATGCGGCCCTTCGAGAGGGCGATGGTAATGCCGTTCATGGTTTGTGCCGGAGAATCAAAAGTCGATATGCGATTTTAGCGCAGTGCCCGCATCGACAGCGCAAAAACCAGGTCTCAGGCCGGAGTGCCAGCCGGCCTGCAATTATTTGACGCGCCGCACCCGGGCGCCGAGGGCCGTCAATTTTTGATCGAGCTGTTCGTAGCCGCGATCGAGATGGTAGATGCGGTCGATCAGCGTTTCACCCTGCGCGACCAAGCCGGCGATCACCAGGCTTGCCGAGGCGCGCAGATCGGTGGCCATGACCGTCGCACCGTCGAGATGCGCGACGCCGCGCACCACGGCGGTGTTGCCGTCGATGCGGATGTCGGCGCCCAGGCGGATCAGCTCGACGGCGTGCATGAAGCGGTTTTCGAAAATGGTTTCGCGAATGATGGCCGTGCCTTCGGCGACGCAATTCAACGCCATGAACTGGGCCTGCATGTCGGTCGGAAAGGCTGGATACGGCGAGGTGCGCAGGCTCACCGCGGTGAGTTTCTGCGGCGCCTTGAGGCGGATCGCATCGCGCTCGGTCTGGATCTCGCAACCGGCATCCATGAGCTTGTCGATCACGGCGTCGAGATAGCTCGCCGAGGTGCCCGTGAGCCGCACCTCGCCACCGCTCGCGGCGGCGGCGCACAGATAAGTGCCGGTTTCGATGCGGTCAGGCATGATGCGATGCGTGGCGCCATGCAGGCGCGCCACGCCGCGAATGCGGATCACATCGCTGCCGGCGCCGGAGATCTGCGCCCCCATGGAGACCAGGCAGTTGGCCAGATCGACGACTTCGGGTTCGCGCGCGGCGTTTTCGATGACGGTTTCGCCATCCGCGAGACAAGCCGCCATCATGAGGTTTTCGGTGCCCGTCACGGTGACCATGTCGGTGAACAGCCGTGCGCCCTTGAGGCGCGGCACGCGCGCCAGCACATAGCCGTGTTCGACACTGACTTCGGCGCCCATCGCCGTGAGTCCCTTGATGTGCTGATCCACCGGCCGCGCGCCGATCGCGCAGCCGCCCGGCAGCGAGACCTTGGCTTCGCCGCAGCGTGCGACCAACGGCCCGAGCACGAGAATCGAGGCGCGCATGGTCTTGACGAGTTCATACGGCGCGACCGGATTGTTCAGCTCGCCAGCCTGCAGCGTCACGGTGTGGCCAGCGCCGGGCAGATTGCTGGCGGCCTTTTCGCGCGTGACGCGCACACCCATCTGTTCCAGCAACTTGAGCATGGTGCCGACATCGTTGAGGTCCGGCACATTCGTCAGTGTCAGCGGCTCGCTGGTCAGCAGCGCGGCGCACAGCAGTGGCAATGCGGCGTTCTTGGCGCCGGAAATCGCGGTTTCGCCGCGCAGCGGCGTGCCGCCTTCGATCAGCAACTTATCCATTGGTACGGGCTTCTGTCCATTCCTCGGGGGTCAAAGTACGCATCGACAGGGCATGCAACTCACCCGAATCCAGCTTGTCGCGCAGCGTCTGATACACGCGCTGCTGACGCTTGACGCGGTTCATGCCGGCGAATTCGGTACTGACAATCAGCGCCTCGAAGTGATGGCCGTCGCCATCAACCGCGAGATGCTCGCAGGGCAGGCCGGTGGCGATCCAGCCCTGGATTTCCTTCGGATTCAACATTTATATTTCCTTTATGTTCAAGACCTTGATCCCGACAGGGGAATCAGGCGCGCAATTTGTAACCGCGTTTGAGGAGTTCAAGCGTAAACACGGAAAGTATCACGAAACTGGCCGCAACGATCAGCAGACTCTGGTAGGGAGAAACGTCCGAGAGGCCGAAAAATCCGTAGCGGAAACCGTCGATCATGTAGAAGATCGGATTCCAGTGCGAAACTTGCTGCCAGAACGGCGGCAGCGAATGGATCGAGTAAAACACGCCAGACAGGAAGGTCAGCGGCATGATGAGAAAGTTCTGGAAGCCGGCCAGCTGGTCGAACTTGTCGGCCCAGATGCCGGCAATCACGCCGAGGCTGCCGAGAATCGCGCCGCCGAGCAGTGCGAAAACCATGATCCACAGCACGTTGAACAGGGGCAACGGCGTCAGCAACAGCGTCGCCAGCAACACCCCAAGTCCCACGCACACGCCACGCACGACCGCCGCCAGCACATAGGCCAGATAGAAGGCGCGGTGCGAGATCGGCGGCAGCAAGACGAACACGATGCTGCCCGTGACCTTCGACTGGATCAGCGACGACGAGGCATTGGCAAACGCGTTCTGCAGGATCGACATCATCACCAGGCCCGGCGCGAGGAAGGCCGGGTAGCTCACGCTGCCATACACGCGCACATGGGATTCGAGCACGTGCGAGAAAATCAGCAGATACAGTAGCGCCGTGATGACCGGCGCGCCGACGGTCTGGAAACCGACCTTCCAGAAACGCAGGATTTCCTTGTAGAACAGCGTCGCAAAGCCGCTGCGGCTCATGAATCCGGTCATCCAGTTCATGCCGCACCCCGTCGTGCTTCTGCTGCCTTCTCCACCATATTCCCTGTCGCAGCGCCGTCTGCCTGTGCAGCCGGATTGGCCTGCATCAGGCGCACAAACACCTCTTCGAGATCCGGCTTGCCGATCTCCAGATCGGTGATGCCGCAACCGTTTTCACGCAACGCGGCAAGCATGGGTTCGATTTCAGCGTAATTGTCGAAACCGACGGACCACTGACCATCCCTCTCGCGCGCTCTCGCCGCCAGTTCAGCCGGCATGGCGGCGACGGCATCCAGTCGAAAGCGTAGCGCATGCGCCGAGAAACGATGCAGCAGGTTCGCGGTACTGTCGAGCGCCACGACGCGCCCGGCCTTGAGCATGGCAATGCGATTGCACAGCGTCTCGGCCTCTTCGAGGTAGTGCGTGGTCAACACGATGGTATGGCCGTCGCGATTCAGTCGGCGGATGAACTGCCACAGCGTCTGACGCAACTCGACATCGACACCGGCCGTCGGCTCGTCGAGCACGATCACGGCCGGCCGATGCACGAGCGCCTGGGCCACCAGCACGCGGCGTTTCATGCCGCCCGAGAGCGCACGCATATTGACCCGGGCCTTGCTGGTGAGGTCGAGGTTTTCGAGGATTTCATCGATCCACGCCTCGCGTTCGCGCGTCTGGCGGATGCCGAAGTATCCGCATTGGATTTGCAGGGTTTCGCGCACGCTGAAGAACGGATCGAAGACCAGCTCCTGCGGCACCACGCCAAGCTGCCGGCGCGCATTGCGGTAGTCGCTCGCCACATCGCAACCCATGACCTCGATGCGCCCGCTGTCGGGGCGCGTCAGGCCGGCCAGCGAAGAAATCAGCGTGGTCTTGCCGGCACCGTTCGGCCCCAGCAAGCCGAAGAATTCGCCCTGCTCGACAGCCAGATCGACGCCCGCCAACGCCGTGAAATTGCCAAAGCGTTTGACGACCTGTTGAACGCGAAGCGCGGGAATGGACATTGTGAATCAGGACTGAGGACTGAGGGTTAAGTGCCGAGGTGCAGAGGTTTTACTCCTCAGCCCTCAATCCTCAGCTTTTTTATAGAGGCATCAATTCGCTGACGCCATACACGGCAGCCAGGCTCAGCAGATCCTGCGGCACGCTGGCGACGCGCAGGGTCCGCCCCTGGGCGCGCGCCGTGCGCAGCCAGCCGAAAATCACGGCAATGCCCGATGAATCGACATCGGTCACGCCAGACAGATCGAAGAGGTTTTCGCCGCCGGCGAGCGACGCGTTCCCTGCCGCGAGCAAGGCGCTTGCCGTGTCGATCGTCATCGCACCGCTGACTTCGAGGCGCTCGCCAACCTTGCGAATCATTTCTTGTCCGCGCTGCGGTTCTTGGCTTGCAGCGATTTGATCAGGCCGTCGATGCCGGTATTGCGTACTTCCGTGGCAAAGGATTCGCGGTAATTGGTCACCAGGCTGATGCCGCCGACTTCGATGTCATAGACTTTCCAGCCTTGTGCGGTTTTTTCGAGAAAGTAATCCAGGTTGATGGGTTTGGCGCCCGACTGGTTGATCTGCGTGCGTACCTTGACGTCGGTGTCGCCGGCCTTGGCCTGCAGCGGTTTGAACTCGATGACCTGGGTCTTGTATTCGGTCAAGGCCTTGGAATAAGTGCGCACCAGCAGCGTACGGAATTCATCGGTCAGGGATTTCTGTTGCGCTGGCGTCGTAGTACGCCAGTCACGCGCCACGGCGAGCTGCGTCATGCGCTGGAAGTTGAAATGCGGCAGCACGCGCGCCTCGACGAGCTCGATGGCCTTCTTGTGGTTGCCGGACTGGATTTCCTTGTCATTGCGAACAATCTGCAGCACCTCGTTGGTCACATTCTTGACAAGTACGTCGGGAGCAAGCTCCTGCGCCACGCCGTTGATCGGCAGCAGCAAGGAAATGCCGACCAGCAACAGGCCGGGCAACGCGAAAAAACGGGGCAGACGCAGCAACTTCATACAAATTCCTTACGGCACGGGTGATCAGTCAATGGATTTGGCCAAGATTCAAGCAGACGAGCTAATTGCCGCCCGCTTCGGCCAGAACGGGCGCCGGAGCGGGAGTCATTGCCGATGCGTCAGCAGGTTCAGCGGCAGCGGCAACCTCGGGCTGGGCGGCCGTTGCCGCGCCTTCCAGCTCGGATTCATCGCGCAGCACGAACAGATTGGCCGCCCCGCTCACCGGCACCAGACGCGGCGTTGCCGCCAACCGCTGAACGACTGGCGCTGCGGCATCGTCGAACACCTCGCGCGGCGGATTGCCGTCGTGAATCAAACTCCGACGACGCTGCAAGTAGGCGTCACGAATATATGAGTAACGATCCAGCGCCGCCTCATCGACAATTTTGTCGGCGCCCAGCAACTGCGCGCGATCACTGACAATCCGCGTCGCGAGCAGCGTATTACGCGTTGCCACATTGCCTTCGTTCGACACCGGGTCCGTGTGCATGTCGAGCGCCAGGCCCGCAGTGTCGCGCAACGTGCGCGGGCCGAAGAACGGCAACACGATGTAGGCACCATTGCCGACACCCCAGCGGCCCAGCGTCTGGCCGAAATCCTCGTCATGCTTTTCGAGACCGATCTCGGTCGCCACATCCAGCACACCGAGCAGGCCGATCGTGGTGTTCACCAGCACGCGCCCCGCATCGCCGAAAGCCTCGGGCACCTTGCCCTGCAGCAGATTATTCACGCCGATGAAGACATCGTCGATATTGCCAAAGAAATTGGCCACCCCGTTGCGCACTGGCGTCGGCAACACGGTCTCATAGCCCTGAGCAACAGGCTTGATGATCACGCTGTCCAGGCCTTCATTGATGGCGAACATCGCGCGGTTGTAACCTTCAATCGGGTCCTTTGGATTGCCCGAGGTGGCGCAACCGCCAAGCAAGCCGGCGCAAGCCGCGACCATCGACAGCACTGCCAAACGTTTTACAAATCGGGTTTTCACGACCGGACCTCTCTTTCCCTCGGGATGTCGCATGGACATCCCTACTTCGTCGCCGCCGCTGGTTCTTCGGCGGCCTTGTTGAACATGAACTGACTGATCAGCTTTTCCAGCACCACGGCGGACTGGGTTTTCTTGATTGCGTCACCGCTCTTTAGTAACTCGGTATCCCCACCCACTTCCATGCCGATATATTGCTCGCCGAGCAATCCGGAAGTGTTGATGGTAGCAAAGGTATCACGCGGAAACTTGTAACGGCTGTCGATCTGCATGCCGATCACCGCAACATAATCTTTATCGTCGAGACGAATATCCGTCACGCGTCCGACGACCACCCCGGCGCTCTTGACCGGGCCGCGCACCTTGAGGCCGCCAATGTTATCAAATCTGGCTTCGAGCCGATATGTCTCACCAGTACTCGAAGACGCCAGATTGCCGACCTTCAAGGCCAGAAACAGCAGCGAAGCCAGGCCAATCGCGACAAAAATGCCGACCCACAGGTCGAGTGTTGCTCGGTTCATCAAACCCCCCGGAACATGAATGCAGTAAGAATGAAATCGGCGGCCAGAACCACCAGAGAAGAAGTGACCACGGTACGCGTCGTGGCGCCCGACACACCCTCGGCGGTCGGCTCGGCATCGTAGCCCTCGAACACCGCGATCCAGCTGATGATGATGCCAAACACCAGACTCTTGATCACGCCGTTCAGGATGTCCTCGCGAAAATCCACGGAAGCCTGCATCTGCGACCAGAACGAGCCTTCATCGACGCCGATGAGCTGCACGCCGACCAGATAGCCGCCAAAAATCCCCATTGCTGAGAACAGCGCGGCCAGCAACGGCATCGACACCACGCCGGCCCAGAAACGCGGCGCCACAACGCGGGCAATCGGGCTCACGGCCATCATTTCCATGGCCGACAGCTGCTCGGTGGCCTTCATGAGACCGATCTCCGCCGTGATGGCCGAACCTGCACGACTGGCGAACAGCAGCGCGGCAACCACCGGACCAAGTTCGCGCACCAGAGACAGCGAAACCAGTACGCCAAGCGCCTCGCTCGAACCGTAACGTTGCAGGGTATCGTAGCCCTGCAGGCCGAGGACCATGCCGACGAACAGGCCGGAAACCAGAATGATGATCAGGCTCAGCACGCCCGTGAAATAGATTTCGCGGATCGTCAGATGGAAACGCCGCAAGGCCGTACCCGACTGCAGCAGGATTTCAAGGAAAAAGCGCGTCGCAAAACCCAGGCGCCAGATACGGCTGGTGACCCTGTAGCCCAGATTCTCGAAAGACTGACGGAGCCGACCGACTCCGCTACGCTTCGGCGGCGCTGAACTAGTCACGCGCACCTCCCATTTGTGCCATCTCCATCAATTCCTCACCGAAAGGACGCGCCGGATAGTGAAACGGCACCGGACCGTCGGATTCGCCCCAGATGAACTGGTGCACATACGGCGTGCTCGACGCCCTGATTTCCTCGGGCGTGCCTTGCGCCACGATCTTGCCCGCCGAAACGAAATACACATAATCGACGATCTTCAACGACTCCTGCACGTCATGCGTGACGAGAATCGTGCTGGCCCCCAGCGCATCGTTGAGACGCCGCAACAGGTCACCGACGATCGACAGCGAAATCGGATCCAGCCCGGCAAATGGCTCGTCGTACATGATCAGCATCGGGTCCAGCGCCGTCGCCCGCGCCAGCGCCACCCGCCGCGCCATGCCGCCCGAAAGCTCGGAGGGCATCAGATCCTGGGCGCCGCGCAACCCCACGGCATGCAGCTTCATCATCACCAGATCGTGGATCAGATCATCCGGCAGATCGGTATGCTCACGTATCTGGAACGCCACGTTGTCGTACACCGACATGTCGGTAAACAACGCGCCGAACTGGAACAGCATGCCCATGCGCCGACGCAAGTCATACAGCCCCTGTCGATCCAGCTCATGCACCACCTGGCCATTCACGCGCACCTCGCCGCTGCTCGGCTTGAGCTGCCCGCCGATCAGGCGCAGCGTGGTGGTCTTGCCGCAACCGCTGCTGCCCATGATCGCGACGATTTTGCCGCGCGGAATCTCCATATTGATGCCCGACAGGATCTGGCGATTGTCATAGGAAAAATTGACATCGCTGAGCCTGACCAGAACATCATCGGAATCGGTTGCTGAAAAAGCCACGCCTGCTTCTCGTTACATCTTGAAAATAAACGCGCAATTTTAGCAGATCGACAGCCGACTCGGCATTTGCTGTTTCTGCTGTTTTTTTGGGGGGGTATAAAGCGAATCAATTGCCTTAAACCGCCATGCACACGGTGAAGGTTCGATTATCGGATGCAGCAGTCCATGCTGCTAAAAGGGCTGTTGCCGCAACAACCGGACCAGCCGCTTCCTGCGAAGCAAACATCGAACCGTTGTTCGGCAAACCATCGTCCATTGCATAATCCAGCAAACGCGCCAGCTTGCCAGAGATGCCACTGCTGCACACGGTGAACTGGCCGCCGATACCTGCCGGAGTCGTCGGATGCAAGAGATTTGAGGTGATACCCAACTTGCCACCCACGGCATTAATGGCTTCACCCGAGGTCACCGTCCCGGTCGCCAGGCCAGCCAAACGTACATGCTGCCAAAACACCGAAGATTCGTTGGTCGCTACAGGCGCCGCGGCGCCGACCCAGGTTCCTGTTTCAATAATGCCATTGCCTGCTGTAGCCGCTGTCGCCTGCATTGCGCCAGTCTGATGCGCAACGGCTGCATTATCATCGCCAGGCAGGGACTTGAACTTATCCTGATAGGCATACACCATGGTCTGCACGGAACCAAATTCCCTTTGCAGCGCCTTGACCTTGGCATTCTCGATCATCGATTGCCCCTTGAGCACTCCGCCCAGCATCAAACCAATGACCACCAATACGATGGCAATTTCAATGAGGGTGAAGCCTGACTGACGCATGATTTTCCGGTTCTGCATGAAACGCTCCTTTGTTATCTATGTGGCCGAATATAGCACTTTGTATCGTCTTCTCTGAGACCAACTACGACAGAATAAGAAAAATCTTTAAGTAAATACTGAATCCCCCCCCACAAAAGCGCCCCACATGAGCCCATTGAGGTAAGGCGCTACAGCAAACCTTTGAAACCATTGATCCCGCTTCCGCACGAATGGTGAAGTTTGGGTTTGCTCAGCGCAGCCATGATACCTACTCCGCCTTCCCGCCCCACAGATCTCGAAGTATCGGCAGGACCGCACAGGCGAAGCCGACCAGCAACAGCGCAAAACCGGCACAGATACGCAAGAGCAACCATTCGGATGGGGTATCCGGGTGAATGTTCAGCACTCCATAACCGGCGGCCAACAGGGCCAAACCCAGGCAGACAAGTGCGCGCCGCCCCATCCGCCGCAGCTCTCGCCGTGAAATGTGCCCCCAGAGATTGAACAAATTGCGGGGTTCGTCGCGAATCATGGCAAACGGCCGGCCTGCAGCAGGCGATTGAACAGCAAATTGCTGGATAACCAGGTGACTTGATCATCGAATGCACCATTCGCTCCACCATTGCTCGGCGCATGACTGATAAACACTCGATCGCCATCCAGATTCGCCGTCTCGTCAAGTCCAACGCCGCCGGTTGGCGCGTTCTTGCCGAGAGAAAAAACAACGGCCACCGCAGCAGCAGACAAGGTATTGGCCGCGCCGCCGCAGGTCGTCGCGCTGATTCCGGTCGCGCTGGCACAGACATACAGATCAGGGGCAAACGTACTCATGGTCAAGGTCCGGATGCCATCCGGCGTCGTCGCGGCGCTGGAATTCGCCGCTGTCACCGCATAGTGGATGAGGTTCGCCGAAGTCTGCCAGGCATCGGTCAGGTAACCGCCGGCATCGACACCTGGCAAACCAAGTGTTACACCCGGCAGGAAACCGTCGTACGGATTCGTACACACGCCGCCACCGAGCGGACTTTCAACGCCATTCGAAACCGCCGAGGCCGGGCACGGCAAGCGACCGTTGGCTGCGGCAAAGCCGATCAGCGCTTCACGCGCGTCGTCGACAATCTTCTGCGTGTCTTTGAGTTTCTGTTGCTCTACGCGGGCGCCCAGCAACATCATGCCGGAACTCAGCAGTGCGCCGATGATGGCGATCACAATCGCCATTTCAATCAGCGTAAACCCTGCGGCAGCACGCTGCCGGCGCACGCTGCACGACCATTCATGCAACCCGATCGATTTCATTTCAGGATCTCCGCTCATTCGCTGCGCAAAAACAGATTTTCGATTTTCACGCCCTGCACCGCGGCGCCTGACTGGAAGCCGCCCGTATAACCAAAATAAAAGGAATCCAGCCGTGTGTCGAGCGCCAGGCAGCGATTGATGCTCGGCGGCTTGGCGACACGATCCAGATCGATCACCGTATCGTCGCAATCCACGCAATCGACCCAAACGCTGATCCGGGCGCGGGTATAGGGCAGCGTTCCGTGACTGGCCGGGAGGCATGTCGAACAAGTGGCGTCGCAGCCGGTGTGGATTTCGATGCGCTGCGCGTGCTTGCTCAAACCAGACTCTTCAAACTGGTTGGCCGGGGTGTGCAGACATCCTGCCGCCGACCCATTGCAGGCCGAGGTCAGATCGCCATTCGTCGGCGCATGCACCAGATTGCCATTGGTCATGATCGCGGTGTGGTTGGCGCTGACATCCGCATGCCCGGGATCCTGATGCACGTCGGTTTCGACAAAGATGGATGCCATGCCAAGCGCATCCGTGGCATCCAGCACGCCCATATTGGCCACGCTGCCGCAATTCGTTGGCGCTGCCAGATCGCCGCGCAGCATCTGCAGACTGAAGCCGTTGCCGCGATCAATCCCACTGCCAGACTGCGCATAAGCATCCGCATACTCAAACGTGAAGTTGTAATACAGTCGCAGAATTCTGTTGGCGAGCGGAATTGTCACAGGCAACCAGAAACATCCACCGGATGTGCTGCCAGCGGTATCAAAATACAGCAGGCTCGTATTGTCGTTGAGCGTCATCCCATTGTCGTAGGTTCGAACACCAAAAGAGTTGTCAATCAGATTTCCCGTGGCAAGGAAGCTGTCAAAGCTGTAAATATGTTGCGCCGGATTGCTGGTCAGGGCACTTTTGAACGCCACCCGCCTGCCGCCGACCGGCGGATTCTTCAGGCAGCGCACGATATCGCCACTTGTATTGGCACCATTGAATGCCGTGAGGCCGGTGTAATTGCCACTATTCGGGAACAGCGTGGCATTGGTTCCTTCAAGATACATCGTTGCATCGAGTTTTTCGGCCGCTGTCGAGCGCATCTGCGCCGTCAGCGGCGCCACCGTACGCAGGCCGCGCTCGCCGCCAAACAGCAACACACCATCACAGCCGGAATGGCCATTCACACTGGCAGCGCTCGCCGGATGGGTGTACAGCAAATTTTCCTTCCAGTGGGTGAGCACATTGACTTTCTGGGCACCTACGGCAGGACATTGGGTGATGAGGGTATCGACCCCTTTGTTGCCGACGGAAGTTGCGGGGGGACTCGCCAGCGTACGATGAAAATTCACACAATTCGCCAAATCGCCGAGCATGCCGTCGATATCGGCTTTGAAATCGCTACGCTTTTTGACACGATCGAAAATATCCTTGCTGCTGATCCACACCCCCAGATCATTGTTGCTCCGATTACCCTTGCTTGATGCAGTCGCCAGCGTCAGTGTGCTGATCGCGTTGGCTGCAGGCGTTACGCCGGCGTAGATGGAATCAGCGCCATCAAGATAGGCGGCGATCGTCGTGTTGCCACCACATTGTGAAACACCACCAGCACGATTCTGGCTAGCCAGTACGGAGCCAGGCCCTAGCACCAGGGCCAGCGGTCGCTCGTGTGCTGTCGCGCCAGCCAGGATATTTCCGTCAGCATCCTGCACGACAAACTGGCCAAGCGTGTCCCAATTGTAGATTGCCGTCTTTGGTGTATCTTTTGCCGTGCCCGAGACGACGTACCATAAACACTCACCCGCACTATCGCGCATGGGTTCCAAACCGAGGGTTTTCCATGGCAAACGTCCCAGTCTTGATACATTTGTTGCCCCACAACCAACGGCGTCGCTGACCCCATCGTTGCTCACATCCGGACAAGGCTGGAAGCCAAAAACCTGATTGGGATTACGATCGCGATACGTCAGGGCAAAACCAATCAGCGCTTCTCGTGCTTGTCCCATGCTCTGATTTCCGCGCTGATTGCGTTGATTGAAGACGCCAAGATCCAGGTGCTCGTATGCAAAAAATGTGGCGACCAAACCAAACACAATAAGCATCCAGAGAATCGCAAAACCGCGCTGGCGCTGTGAAATGTGGTTTCGCAAGGCAGGCAAGCGCATGATTTCACTTCACGACGTTGCGGATACCAATCGCCCCCGCAGGAGCAAGATCCTTACGCTGACCGCTATGCAGATCAAGCGATTCACCGACGCGCAACGACCTTCCCTCGATACGAACGCTGTCCGACTCAATCCGCGGCGCAGACATAGCCCCGATTGATTGTCCTTCAGCAAATGCTTCGCCATTGATCCAGATCGTACCTCTGCGACCTTCACGTCGTACAACGCCACCCAACGTAAAAGTTTTGACAGCGGCCTCGACATTACCCCTTCGCGCCTCGACGATCGCCTTGCGCTGGTCAGGCGTGAAAAACAAATTGGGCAGGGGCTCCGCCACTATTTCATTTGCCTTGCCCATCGCGGCCGCTGCAATCCCCTTAAGAGGGGTGGCGTTCTCGGACGACGCTGCCTCCAAACCTTGTCGTTCCTGAGCCGTCAAGGCGGGAAAGGAGAAAAAGCGCAAAGTGCACTGAATATTCACGCCGGTTTCAGCGGGAGCAAGAAAACGGCAGGATTGCACGCGAAATGGCTCACGGATATTGGCCTGCAGATCGCTCAACAGACCAAGCAGCTCATCTTCATGGGTATCCCGCAGATCGATCTCGAGATCATGAATCAACGGCAGGTTCATCTCCCTCTCCTCGCCAGCGGCTGCCGGCGGCGGCATGCCAAGCGATGTCTGGTCCCCGATTGCAACGGGAGCCTTGACAATATAAGTCAGTGACTCCGGCAAACCCAGGCGCTGACGACTGGCGAGCACTTGCTGCCCCCAGTTCTCACGTTCTGGCATCCCCAGCATCCCGTGCTGGGCTATCGCCCGAAACGTTTCAATTTGCTGCTCCAGATACGTTAGATCCTCCGTGCGGCGCAAGAGATCATTTTTTTGCACAGCATTCTGATTAATCAGCTGCAGATTATTTTCGTCAAGATAATTACTGAAATAGCTGCCGCCCAGAATTAGTCCCGCCCCCAATGACCAAGCACAAACGAGAAGCCACAGGCTCCGACGCGCCGCCTGCATAACGGGTAGCCAGCGCATCATTCGCCACCTCCACTCACCTTGTGGGAGTCTGTCGGAAGCCCCCCTGGCGTCGATTCTGTCGCTGTTCCGCCCCAAGGCAAAGACATGCACCAGGAATAACGACGCTCCGCAGTGATTGCCCCTCCGCCACGCAGGCTGGATTTTCCCTGAGTGCGTACCGGGTCCTGCAACAGCAGCGCCCCTGGCAACGTCCCCAGACGTTGGGAGATGTTGCGCATCATACGTGCGCGTTCCGGTTCCGATTGCCCTTCAGGTAAGTTCAATTCGAGATTCACTTCCAGCCGCTGCTGACCGCCCTGCAATAACTGTGCGCCGCCGCGCCGATTTGTCACTGCTCTCGCAACTGCTGTGGATGCGGCGCTCCGCTCACACGGTGTTTCTTCTGCATCCAGCAAGCGCCATTCCAGCAAATTCAACTGAGCCCCTGCTTTGCCACCATCGAGCGCCAAAGCAGATGCTATGCGTTGCAGCTGCGGCGCCAACACTGGCGCCGCGACGAGCTCGCGGTGATTGAGTTCGACGGCGCGTCGTACTCTATCGGGAGATACGACAAAACGCGCTGTTCGCTGTTCCAGCGTTTTCGATTCCGCATTCAACTGCTGCATCGAAAACTCTGCCTGCGCCTGGGCATACCAGGTTTCAGTGATTCGCAGCAGATTGCTGCTCGACACCAGGATGGCCAACCCCAAACCGGCGCTGGCAGCCTTCAGCGCCAGTTTTTGTGTGCGCCGTGCCAAATAGCGGGTCCGTCGTTCAAACGGCGCCACTTGGGCATACGGCATTTGCAGCGCCAGATCAAACAATGGCAGACGCCAGTCCGGCGGCGGCGTCTCAGCCCACGGCGATGGCGGCGCAACCACGCGTAATCGCACTGTAGCCAGCAACCCGGCATAGGCCTGGCCATTTCCCAGCATCAGTATGGGTGGGGTGGTTTGACCGCGGTCGAGCACGCGAGAGTTTTCCAGATAGCGGAGCGTCCTCGACAGTTCTTCGACATGCGTGGCCAAATCCTCCGTCACTGGCGCCAGACGAGTCAACACTGGAAGGCGATTCTTGAGAAACACAATCCGTAACGTATTCACCCCCGGCATCACGACAAACAGATCAGCCGGTAGCTGTTCATGACAGCCAAAACGCGCCAGAAGGAGCGAGATCGGGCAGATCGCTGCAAGATCCGGGATGTCGTTGAGTTCGGAATTGAGGCGGGCGCTGGCATCAACGCCAATCAGAATCCGCTTGACTGGCGCAATGCGGTCAATCAAACGCCCCCGGGACGGCAATTTGAGCACTGCGCGGTATGGCGTCGATGGAAATCGACCAGCCAGCTTGCGCTCAACGAGATCTGCATGATCTCTGCCGAAAACGCGCGGAAGATCAATTTCATCGAACGTTTCTTCCGCCAGATCGGTCACTACCCATACCGGTTGGGAAAACTTGTAGTCCGCGGGCATTTCCTGCCAGCCATTCTTCTCTCGACGCCAAACTTTGCGTTCTGTCGGGCCGATATGTACCAGTATTTTCATAGCTGCAGCTTCGAAATCGTGTCATAGATCGGGCTTAGTACAGCCAGCATGATCCAACCCATGACCAGCCCCATGAACACCGTCATGGCGGGTTCTATCAACGCCTGAAGGCGGCCCACCGATTCGGAAATATCTCGCGTATAAAAATAACTGATATTCCCGAGCGCAGAATCGATTCCCCCTGTGGTTTCACCCACGCGCAGCATGCGAATCACGAGCGCAGGAAAGAGTTTTTCGGAAGCGAAACTTGCTGAAATTGAATTGCCATTGGAAATACTGCCACGCACCCGCTCGATGGCGCGCTCAATAACCATATTCCCGACGCTCGCCTGACAATAATAAAGACCTTCCAACAGCGGAATCCCCGAGCGGTACATCAGCGCAAACGAGTCGGCAAAACGCGCCATCATGAGTTTTTTCAAAACCACACCGATGTAGGGAATTTTCAACTGCATTTGATGCAGGCGGAAACGTACGTTTGGATTCATCCGCGACAGCGCGATCAATCCCGCAATAATGACGGGAGGCAAGAACAAGATTGCCCACCAATAGTTCACAAACAAATTCGATACCCAGATAAGAGCGATGGTCTGTGGCGGCACCGTCTCTCCCATTGAAGTTAAAAAACCCAGCAGCTGAGGAACCACATACGTCATCAAAAAGAAAAACACACCACTGATGACGGTAAAAACAAAGCTCGGATACATCAGCAGACGTTTGGTCTGAGAAGCCATTTCGTCCTGCCATTTCAGGGAAGTCACAATCCCGTCGAGCACTTCCGGAAGCTGTCCGGAAACTTCACCCGTGCGAATCAAATTGATGACCACATCGGAAAAAACCCCTGGATACGCTGCGATTGACTCGGCCAATGTGGCGCCGGCTTCAATTTTTTCGAACAGCTCGCCAGCAATATTGTGGCCTTCCAGCATTTCCGCATCGTCACGCATGTCGGCGAGCGCGGATCGAATCGGCACTCCGGCGCGAATCATCATTTCGAGCTGAAACAAGAAATTGATGATTTCCCGTGTCGGCATGCGCTTGACGCGCCCATGGCGTTTGGCGACAAGTTCGGCGCGCACCAACGCAAACCCCAGACGGGCAATCTGAGCCTCCAGATCCGATTCGTTGAGCGCTTCGATCTGGCCTTTGACGATGCGGCCATCGGCATTCGCTCCGCGATAGCGATAAAACGGCATTACCGTAAACGTCGCGCAAGCGAGACTGAAAATGCCGCTTTCCCGTTTGCAGGAGAAGGGGCGAGAGAGATGGTTCCGGGCGCAATGCTCATGTTATTTGACGTATCCTTCGACGCCATATCCGCTAGCCCACCATCTCGGTAAGATCGACGACACGGCTGATTTCATCGACCGTGGTCACGCCCTCTTTGACACGCCGCATACCATCCTCTGCCAAAGAAACAAAACCGCGCGACAAGGCATGTGCGGTCAAGGCCTTCAGACTTGCATTCTGTGTAATCAACTCATCAAGACCACCGTCGAATTTCAGCAGCTCGGCAATCGACGTCCGTCCCTTGTAGCCGAGAAACTCACAAACCGAACAGCCATTGGGACGATACATATTGATTTGTTCGCCTGGCGCCAGGCGCAATAGCTGCGCCTCAACCGCCGTTGGCGTGGAAGGCTGCTTGCAGTGGGTACACAAAGTACGCACCAGGCGTTGGGCAACAATCCCGATCACATTTCCGGCAAAAACATCCGGTCGAATTCCCAGATCGATCAAGCGCGGAATAGAGCGAATGGCGGAGTTGGTATGCAGCGTAGAAAAAACCTGGTGGCCAGTCATCGCGGCGCGGAAGGCCATTTCAGCCGTATCGTGGTCACGGATTTCGCCAACAAGAATAATGTCAGGATCCTGCCGCATCATCGAACGAATGCCTTCGGCAAAGTCCATTTTTACCGCATCGGACACCGAAGTCTGACGAATCAACGGCATGGGGTATTCAACCGGATCCTCAAGCGTCATGATATTCACGCTTTCATCATTCAGATGCGCGAGTATCGAATACAACGTTGTCGTCTTGCCCGAACCCGTGGGACCGGTCACCAACAGGATGCCTTCCGGTCGCGCGAGCATGAGTTGGAGTATCGACAACTGGTGTTCCGAGAGGCCCAACCCATCCAGCGGCACCAGCCCACGATTGCGGTCGAGAATACGCAGAACGAAATTTTCACCATGAATCGTGGGCTGAACAGCGGCGCGACAATCGACCTGACGCCCTGCAATCGAGAGTGAGATCCGGCCATCCTGCGGGGCGCGAGACTCGGCGATGTTCATGCCGGACATCACCTTGAGACGCACCACCATCGCCGACCAATAACGAGCGTGGAGCACCCGCACCTGACGCAATACGCCATCGATACGATAGCGAATACGCAGGAATTGAGTCTCGGGTTCAAAGTGCACATCAGAGGCCCCGCGCAAGGTGGCATCGGCAAGCAACGAATCCATCAGCCGCACAACCGGGTGACTGTAGCCACCTGTTTGGTGGGTCAACCCTGACATATCGATTGCACCTGTTTCCAGCTCGTGCAAAATGCCGTCAATTGACAGCTCGTGGCCATAGAACAGCTCAATCGCTGGCAAAATTTCGTTGCTACTTGCCAAACGCCAGATCGGACGAGGGCCACCCGCCAACAGTGAATTGATCTGGTCTGCGGCCACGATATCATTCGGGTCCGCACAGGCGATCAACAACTCATTGCGAACAACATCGAGACTGACAGGAAACAAGGTATGGCGCTTGGCGATCTGTTTTGGGATCAAGCCCAGCGCCTTGGCGTCGGCAACAACCCCTTTCAGGCTGACCGCTTCCTCACCAAGGTTGTGCGCCAACGCCGAGCGCATTTCCACTTCGGTGACAAAACCCAGTGCAACCAGCGCCTCACCCAGCGGCTTGCCGCTTGTTTTCTGTTCATGCAAAGCAATCCGCAGCTGATCTTGGGAAATCACCCCGCGCTCAATGAGCAAATCGCCAAGACGCACCGGCGGTTTGCTGGATTTCGCCATATGTACTGTCATCAGGGAGCCCCCGCAGCTTCTGCACGGCTACGCGCACGCAAGTCATCAAGGCGTTTTTGCACGCCCGCGCGTGAAAACGCCGCCTGCATACCAGTCGAGCCTTCAGCAGTCAGCTGAATTGCGCGTTCGTAATATCGCGTCGCCAGATCATATTTATGCAGCCGATCCAGTGCTACTGCCAGATTGTAAGCATGCGGGGCATATTCGGGCTCCAGCGCCAAGGCGCGGAAAAATGCCTGCTGTGCATCAGCGAGTCGCCCTTCACGCACGAGAAGATGGCCGAGGGTAGACAGCGCTGCCGCAGAATCCGGATTCTGTTCAACCATCGCGTGCGCCCGACTCGTCGTCCCTGACACATCGCTGTCCGCCTGGAGCGCCAGCAATGCTGCCTGCGCCTGCGGTTGTGCAGGATCCTGACGCAGTACGCGCTGGTACAGCGAACGCGCTTCATCCGTGCGCCCTTGACGCTGCGCCAGATACGCCAAACCAAGCAAGGCGTCGCGTTCTTCCGGCTTACTTTGCAAAGCCAGGCGATAAGCGACTGCGGCTTCCTCAAAGCGTCCATCGGCGAGCGCGGCATACCCTGCCTCTAGCGGCCCAGGCGTAGCGGGACGACCAACAAACAGGGCCTTGCCCACGGCGCCGGAATCCTGTGGGCGATGCCTTGCAGCAACTATTTCTGACTGAGATGTGGACGCAGCAATGCGTTTGGTTTGCCCTGACCATTGGTCAGTTTCGCCAGACATCGCCAAACCCGGGTGGGGTTTCGATGGGCTGTTCGACTCAACCGGAACCCGAGACGCCTCAATGACACCTGATGAAGCCGGCATAGGGGAAACAACAGCAATTGGCTCCGCAGGTGCTGACGCCAATCTCGGTGGTATTGCTTTCGGAAGCCCCGCAACAGGAAGACTGTCCGACTCGAAGAAAACATCCCAGACACCGAACATGAAGCTAGCGCTTGCCACACCAACCACAGCCAGCCCCCCAGCCACCAGAATCATCCGGCGCTTGCCCTTGCCGGCGGCATCCGCAGCAGCCGAAGCCGCAGAAGCAGCTGAGGTTGCCGCCAGAATTTCGCGTGCGATGCGTGGTGACGGGACAGAAACCGGCGGGGGCACATCCGACGCCATCGGTGCGGTCTGCACCACAATCTGCGGCGGCGCTTCTGGCGGAGGAGATACGGCAGGGGCTCCTTCTGCAACAGGCTGAGCGTCTACTGCAATCGCATTTGGACCTGAAAGATGGATTGGCGAGGCCCCTGCTACTGAAAGATGCTCCTGGGTAAACTCCTGCTCAAGAACAGGATCGGCAGAAGGCCTGGAAGAGACGACGGCCTGCACCGCCTCGGGTTCCTCCAGCTGCAAATCAGGAAAGCGATGCGCCGCAACTGATTCGGTCAAGCTCGCGCCTGGATTGAGCGATTTGTTAACTGCACCAGTCGCCGCCGATTTTTCCTTTTCCTTGCTGGCGCGTTGCAGGGCGTCGAGAAGCAAGCTCATGTTTGATTCCAGCGATTATGGTTGAACTGTGTCATCAGGAACCGAAAACGCACTGCGTGATTTCTCCAGCACATCGCGGTAGGCGCGGAAGTCGCCCTCCAGGCTCGCGTCATTCAACACAGTCGGGCGCAAGAAGACGACCAGTTCGGATTTGCGACTGTTGTTGTCCTTGAACTTGAACATATCGCCAATTACCGGGACGCGATTTAGTCCAGGCGTCTCATCGCTTTTAAAGTTGCGAGAATCTTGCATCAATCCCCCTAGGATTGCGATGTCGCCTGTCTGAACACGCAAAATAGATTCCATTTCACGCGTTTGCACGATCGGGATCGGATTACTGAGTTTGAATTCAGCCAAAGCCGGGTTTGGATCCATCGCATAACCGGTGATGCGACTGATGGTCGGACGTAAATTCAGAATCACTTCGCCGTTATCGCTAATTTGTGGCGTGACCGTCATCAAAAAGCCGATCGGTACAGTATTCAACGTTGTCGTATAGGTTGCTGGCGTCGCCGCTGTGGTTGCCGTCGCAGCAGTGCCTGCCGTCACACTGATCGTAAAATAAACTTCATTGTCGACTACTTTGAGAACGCTGGTCTGGCTATTCAACACCGAGATTTTCGGACTCGAGAGCACGCGCAGATTACCGAACGACTCCAGTAGTTTGAGCGCCACATTGACATCGGTGTTTCCCTTCGTTTTGCCCCAATTCACTGTTGCCAGGCTACTCACCAAACCACCTGTCAGCAGGCCACTCCCAGGGCCAGTTGGCGCAACCGTAATATTCGACCCGGCTGCACTGCCCGCATTGCGCACCAATGACCAGTCGATTCCTTGTTGATAACGATCCGACAAGTCCACTTCGACAATCGTAGCCTCGATCAAAACCTGACGTCGTGCGCTACCCAGAATTCGATCCAGAAACTCCCGAATTTTTTCATGCTGTCGCCGGGAGGCGCGCACGCTGATCACTCCGGTTTCCGAATTGGCAATCACCGAGGCAGCCTCGCGGTAGGTTGTGCGTCGCACCACCGTAGTTGATCGCGCATCAAGCTGCCCTGGAAGTGGCGCTGCTTGCTGACGGCTACCACCTCCTGCCGCAGAAGCCACTGCTCCCAACTGCGGGGAAGAAGACAACTGACCGGCCTGCTCAGTGATCGTTTCACTGGAGCCTTCTGGCAGGACTTTGTCCGTTTCGCGCAGCAAGTCGCGCAAATTAGCGATCAACGTATCCCAGAAACGATTGTTGGCCGTATTTGCAATCGTTGTCGTCGAGGAATTATTCCCTGCCCCGCCAGCCCCCCCGCCGCTGCCGCCAGACGACGATGAACTCGATGCGGCGCCTGGTGCAGAACCCGACGCAGAGATATTCGTCGAGGTACTCACCGTACTTTGAGAATTCCGTTGAATGTTCGGATAATCAATCCGATACATTTTTAGATAGGGTGAATCCGGCAAAATTGACAGATTCCGCCCATTCAGCTCATATCGCATATCAACCTGACCGGCGATACGATCGAGAATCTCGGTTAAGGTCTGATCAATCAGATTCATCGTAACCGTCCCACCGATCCCCGGGTGGATATCAATATTCAATTTTGCGTCGCGCGCCAGGGCAAACAGCAACTCTCCGGCATCCATATGATGGACCACAACGCTATAAAGCTCCGTTTTTGCGGCAGGCTTTGGCGGTTTTGGCAAAGGGGGCAGATTGACGAATGCGGGAGACGTCCCCTCGATCGGCGGTGCAGCATCGAGATGCATGGCCGAAGGCGCTGGCGGCGTCCCGGCGCAGCCCGCCAGCAACAAGCCGATCAGCGGCGCACTCCGCACGCGCATGGCCACTCGACAAGTCGCCGGATGAAACCTGCTGAATCGGGCTTGGATCATGGTTGCGGTACTGCTTCCTGGCGAATTTTGGCCCATGTTCTCATCAACGGTTGGTTGGCTTTCAACGGCGCCGGTAAATGTTCCAACGCCACCTGCGCGGCTTCTCTCGTCGCATATTGGCCGATATAAAAGGCCACATGACGCCCCCCTTTAGCCTCGACATTATGCGCAAATAATAATTTTGAATCAACGGATCGGGAAACGATTCTAAAGTAATCACTTAGATCCTCCGACGCCTTCAATGTCGCAATCTGCAAAGTAAATCCATTCGCCCCTGGGTTGGCGAGCAGTTCGTTGGTTCGGTCAAAAACCTCACGCATGCCACCATCCGCCATCGGCCTGCGCAGATAGCCCTCCTGCGAATCCGCTTGCGACACCAAAACGGCTGGTGCGCCGGCCACCGCCCCAGGCACGGACGATGATTGTGCTTGCACGACCTCTTGCGATTTATCGGCAACTTCAATCGCTGGGGCGGTTAACGCTGGGACCATACTCGCGACAGGAGTTGCCGATGCAGTAACCGGCGCCAATACCGCCGTATTCGAAAAACGTCCATCCAGCAACGAAAAACCGGGAGGGGACCAACCGGACAGCCAAAGGATTGCACCCACCAAAATCAAGGCGAGAGGCAAACTGATACCCAGCACATGAAACCAGGGGAATGACGTTGTGAATAACGTCGTCTCTCGCGCAACCTTGACCGCAGAAACCGGGTCAGTGTGCAACTCGATACAAGCTCTTTGCACATGACGTTTATCAACCCGCCTGAGCCCTTCAGAATAGACAGCCAACAAGGCTTTATCGGCCAGGAGGTTGATGCGCCGCGCCCGACCACCTGCAGCCCGGACCAAAAATTTCTCGGCGGCGGGAGTGAGCAACTTCCCACCTTGCCAACCCGCAATGCGCAAGCGATGATCAATATAAGCAATGCCATCTTCACGCGAGAATGGCAACAAATCAAATCGATGAATCACCCGATCACGCAACTGACGCAAACGCGGTTCAGCCAACAGAGCGTCAAGCTCCGGCTGACCAAAAAGCATTATATTCAACAGCTTATTCTGCGCAGTTTCAAGATTCGACAACAACCGCACTTCCTCTAGTGAATCTGCGGGCATGGCGTGCGCTTCGTCGATCACCAAGAGCACGCGTCTACCATTCGCATGACAGCGCAGCAACTCTTGCTGCAGCGCTGCGATTTTTCCCTCGAGTGTGTCCGGTAGCGCCGCGAGCCCCAGATCACGCGCAATCGCACTAATAATTTCAGCCCGACTGAAACAAGGGTTGGCCAGGTAAACCGTACAAACATCGCTGGGCAATCGGCTCAACATCAGGCGCGCCAACAATGTCTTGCCACTGCCGACTTCGGCAACGACGGTAACAATGCCTTCCTCGTGAAGGGCGACATGCAACAATGCGGTCAGCAAATCACCACGCCGGCTACCGGAAAAAAAGTAATCCAGATCCGGTGTAATTTGAAATGGCGTTTTGCTAAGACCGAAATGATCTAGGTACAGATGCGACATCGGGGAAGGCTACCAAAAAAGAGATGTGCGCGAAGCAGCCATGGCAAAGACCATCCATGACCTTCGCACTGGCCCATGAAAACTTTGATTGTATCCGTGCAAGCTTCGTCAAATTGTCGCAGGAGCAGGCAAATCACACGCCAATTCAATGTTTTGCCGGACTTTTCAGTACATCGCCGGCGCCGGAGTTCAACGCCGGGGTGACCAGCCCGAGACTCATTGCCTCCTGCCACAAGGCGCGACCCAAGAGCTTCCATACCGCTCCACCATGCATCTGAAGGTTCTCGTCGGCGCTTTCGCGCATCACTGTCAGCATGAGCTGGGCGAGACCGTACAAGTCGATGCGCGCGCGCTCCTCGGGCGACAACTGTCCGCCATAATCCCCGGCGTTCAGCCGTGCGGTAAGCGCATCGCGCGCCAATTCGCGCACCTGAAGCGGGTTGTTCCAGTCGACGCCGAGCACGACCCCCTTGCGCTCGATTTCGCGCTCGATATCGACGGCTTCCCTGAAATAGTTTTCGAATCCGCTCATGTCGTCTCCGCACGGCTGGCATGCGGAATCGCATGGACCGGGCAGCATAGCATGCAGCCCGGCAAGCGTCCGAAGGAATCAGCGCTTGTGCACCACCGCCGCCAGACTGACGGCAAACAAGACAAAACCGGCCAGAACCAGCCAGATGCCGGCAAGCCAGCCGCAGCTCAGCGCGAGCCCGCCGCCCACCCATAGCATGGCGCGCACCCCGGCCCAGCGCCCGAGGGTGTTGCGCAGACGCGCATGCCATTCGCCCTGCACGCCAGGACGCAACCAGACCGGCAGCAGTTGCGTCACGGCGCCGCTGACCAGCGGCAGCAGAAATGCCACCACAAACCCACCAATTGCCGGTCGCCCGCCCAGCGCTCCCGATGCGTCCAGTGCATGCCCCAGACCGAGCGCCAGCAAGCCGATAAGACCGAGCGTGGCGCAAGCCAGTGAAGCTGCAGCACCATGCGGATTGAGCAGATGATCGGCGAACAAGCGCAGCCAGGCCCGCAGCATGCGCAGAGGGGCCAACAGATACAGCATAACGCCAAATAGCGCCAGCGGCTTGAACCAGGCGACGCCGAGCGCCAGCAGAAGGGCGCCGGCGACGGCGAATTTGAGATCGCTGCTCAGGCGCTGGCTGGCTTGCGGATCGGGACGCGCGGCGGCGGTGGAGACCAGCACCTGCAAGGTGCCGATAGCCGTCAGACCAACGAAACCAAGCAAATTCAGATGCAGATGAAACAACCGCAATGCGGCGCGCTGCCCGGGGAAAAGGTTCATCGCCGGCACGGCCAGCAGGGCCAGCAACAGACTCGCGAGCGCAGCGAGATACCAGTTAAAGCCGGGATGCGGTTTGCCGAGCGTATGGCGCGCCCGCTGCAGCATCCAGAGCAGCATGCCCAGGGCCGCAACGCCGGCCAGCGTCACGGCGGCATGGCTGGCGCCGGTCAGACCGATCCGGCCGCTGAACCCGGCAACCAGCGCGGCGCCGCCAAGCCAGGTCAATAACGGCACGTACTGCAAGCGCGCCGGGGCGCCGGCGCTGCGCGTCAGCACTGGAACGAAGTAGCCAAACGCGGCAAGGATCAGCGGCAGTACCCCGAGCGCGAAGGCGATGTGTGCGACGGCCTGGGGCGGCAGCCGATCCGTCGCGCCAAAAAACAACGCGACCGCCAGCATGGCGATCGCGTTGCATGCCAGCAGCGGCAACACCCGCATGCGGCTTATTGCTTCATGAAATCGATGACGATCTGACCAGGCTCACGGTGCTTGTATTCAATGGCCACTTGCGGACCGTAACGATGTGCGATCTGGTCAAGCAGCGGTAACGGGTCATGATCGTTGCAGAAACGCATGGTTTCACCGGGATGCAGCGCATCGAGGGCGCCAAAAATCGCGGCATGACGAAAACGCTTGGCAATGCCGCGCGCGTCGAACGGGTACAGAGCAGAAGGATCGGTGTGATTGCAAGCCATGACAGTTCCTGTCGAAGTGGAAGGGTTGCGCATTATGGCAACAAAAATTTGTCCGGGAATTGATCAAAATCAGATTTAAAACATAACGTTAAAACCATACTAAAAAAGCAGGTTTTAACGTGAAACAAGCGAATCTGCCGTCGCGCACAGATGGCGAACTGGGCTCGGCGCCGGCCCTGCCAGCCGCAGGCCGCTCAGGATTGGCGCACGTTCAGCGCCGCCAGGCAAGCGTCGAACAGCTCGGCAAGATTCTGGCCAGCCGGCAGACTGGCATTGCGCCGGGCGGCCTCGACTTCATTGAGCGCGAAGTACAGCTGGCGCCGCTCGTAGTCAAGGATCTGCTGCTGGCCGTCGCTAAACCCCGCATCGAACATCGGCGCGAAGATGCCATTCACGATGCGCTTGGCCTGCGCCAGCGTCAGGCTGCCATCCTGCAGGCCGGCGTGAATCCCGAGATAGGCGGCGCGTGTTTGCGTATCGGCGAAACAGCCAGCGAGCGCGGCGCACAAACTGTTGGCTTCGGCGGCCTCAAGCGCCATAGTTGAGCAAGCCGCTCTTAAGCTCCAGCGAATCCATGACGCTGAAGCGCACAAACCGGTTGTTCTTGTGAAGCTCTTCGAGACGCAGCACGCAGGAGTCGGGCGCACTGCGCAGTACCAAACCCTTGATCGTATAGGTCTTGGCAGTCGAGCCGAGGTCGACGACGATGATAACTTCCCCATTGGACGGCATGGTGGGCATCGCCCCCTGCCCATCCTCGCTGCGCAACTGTACGGTGGTCTCGGAAAAGTCGACCAGCAAGCAGACATGAGCCGGCCCCTCGTTGCCGGGATAAAGTGCCACGGGAACACGTGTCGGCGAACGGGATTTCTTGCGGTTATCGACAAAATCCAGCGTATCGACTTCCGGAATCAACAGCACCATTGGCTCGTTTGCATACGGACCATCCTTCAGCGTGACGGGCTTGGCCACCTCGGTATCGAGCGTCACCTGACCGCGTCCACTCGCACTGGCGATCAACGTGATGGCATTACCCTTGGTGAACTGGCCACGGCCGAGCATGGCGCGCCGATGGTAATCCAGCGTCTGCTCCTGATCCGAAGTATCGGGCACCAACAGAAAGAAACGTCGCACCTTGGCCACCGGCAACTCGTCCCGCGCCTCGCCAATCAGGAAACGCAGAGGATTGCCCTCGCCGTCGAATTCGATCGAGTCGCGCGAATAAACGAAGTGTTCATTCACACCGTAACCGACGACGATGGTGTCGAAAACGATCTCGTTCTTGAATTCGGGGATATAGCGCAGTTTTTTGCCGAGGGCGAAATAGTCGATCAACACCTTCAGCGCCCCGGCATCCGCGATTTTGCGCGGCGCCGTCGCATCCTGATTTCGTCCCGCCTGGGCCGAACGCATACTGCCAAACAATGACTTCAACATAGATCTGACCGAGGGATCATCGGGAACATGAGCGCAGTGAAGAAGAGAAACTCTAAGCGGCCAAATGTATGCACAAACCAGCCGGCCGTCAATCTTTCGCGGCCAGGAACGCTGGCGCTCAGGAGGAATCGGCTGCGCGTGAAAACGGCCGCGCCAGCCAGATACGCAGGGGCGTAACGGGCCAGCCCCGGTCTATGCTGCACATCTGAGCGCCCGGGCCTGCCCGGCCTCGGCATCGAGCGCACCCCTGCCGTGCATCGCTCATGGGCCGTCGCTTCAACCCGGCTTGCGGCTCTTGCGCGGCTTGGCCGGTTTATCCACCGCCGCGCACGCCCCCAGCAACTTGCCCAGATATTGCCCGGTTGGGCTGGCCGCATTGGCGGCCACCACTTCGGGCGTGCCGCTGGCAATGATGCGCCCTCCACCTTCACCGCCTTCGGGGCCGAGGTCGACCACCCAGTCGGCGGTCTTGATGACATCCAGATTGTGCTCGATGACGACGATGGTGTTGCCATGATCGCGCAGTCGGTGCAGTACGGTGAGCAGCATTTCGATGTCGGCGAAGTGCAGGCCGGTGGTCGGCTCGTCGAGGATGTACAGCGTGCGGCCGGTGTCGCGCTTGGAAAGCTCCAGCGCCAGCTTGACGCGCTGCGCCTCGCCGCCGGAGAGCGTCGTCGCGCTCTGGCCGAGGGTGATGTAGCTGAGGCCGACGTCCATCAGCGTCTGCAGCTTCTTCGCCACGACCGGCACGGCGTCGAAGAACTCGCGCGCCTGCTCGACAGTCATGCCGAGGATGTCGTGGATGGTTTGATTCTTGTAGCGGATTTCCAGCGTCTCGCGGTTGTAGCGCTTGCCGTGGCAGATGTCGCAGGGGACGAAGATGTCGGGCAGGAAGTGCATCTCGACCTTGATCATGCCGTCGCCCTGGCAGGCTTCGCAGCGGCCGCCCTTGACGTTGAAGCTGAAGCGCCCCGGCCCGTAACCGCGTTCGCGCGCCTGCGGCACGCCGGCGAACAGCTCGCGGATCGGCGTCAGCAGGCCGGTGTAGGTGGCGGGGTTCGAGCGCGGCGTGCGGCCGATCGGCGACTGGTCGACGTTGATGACCTTGTCGAAGAATTCGAGTCCGAGAATTTCGTCGTGCGCCGCCGGCTCCGGCGTCGAGCCGTAGAGATGACGCGCGGCGGCGGCATACAGCGTGTCGTTGATCAGCGTCGACTTGCCGGAGCCCGAGACGCCGGTAATACAGGTGAACAGGCCGACCGGCAGCTCCAGCGTGACGTTTTTCAGGTTGTTTCCCGTCGCGCCGACGATGCGTAGCAGACGTTCGGCATTGGGTGGCGTGCGCTGCTCCGGCACGGCGATACAGCGCCGGCCCGACAAATAGGCGCCGGTCAACGATTCGGCGCAGGCGGCCACTTGCGCGGGCGTACCACTGGCGACGATACGCCCGCCGTGCTCGCCAGCGCCGGGGCCCATGTCGACGACATGGTCGGCGGCTTCGATGGCTTCCTGGTCATGCTCGACGACGATCACCGTGTTGCCCATGTCGCGCAAGTTCATCAAGGTTTGCAACAAGCGCGTGTTGTCGCGCTGATGCAGGCCGATCGACGGTTCGTCGAGCACGTACATGACGCCGGTCAGCCCGGAGCCAATCTGCGAAGCCAGGCGGATGCGCTGCGCCTCGCCGCCGGAGAGCGTTTCCGCCGAACGGTCGAGCGACAGGTAGTCGAGGCCGACGTTGATCAGGAAGGAAACCCGGCTGACGATCTCCTTGACGATCTTCTCCGCCACTTGCGCTTTGTGGCCCGTCAGTTTGAGTTCATTGAAGAAGGCGCGGCAGCCACCCAGCGACAGCGCACTGAGTTCGGCCAGTGCGCGCCCGCCAACGAAGACATGGCGCGCCTCGCGGCGCAGGCGCGTGCCGGCGCAGTCGGGGCAGGGCTTGCTGTTGAGATACTTGGCCAGCTCTTCGCGCACGGCCTGAGAATCGGTCTCGCGATAGCGGCGCGTGAAGTTGTGCAGGATGCCTTCGAACGGGTGGCTGCGCTCGAAACGGCTGCCCTTTTCATTCAGATACTGGAAGCGGATTTCCTCGGCGCCCGATCCCTGCAGCACCAGCGTCTGGATCTTTGCCGGCAGCTCCTCGAAGGGCTTGTCGATGTCGAACTGGTAATGCCGCGCCAGGCTTTCGAGCATCTGGAAGTAGAACTGGTTGCGTTTGTCCCAGCCGCGCACGGCGCCGGCCGCCAGCGACAGATGCGGATAGGCGACGATGCGCCCCGCGTCGAAGAACTGGATGACGCCGAGGCCGTCGCACTCGGGACAGGCGCCCATCGGATTGTTGAAGGAAAACAGGCGCGGTTCGAGTTCCTGCAGCGCATAGTTGCAGACCGGGCAGGCGAAACGCGAGGAAAACAGGTGCTCCTTGCCAGTGTCCATTTCCAGCGCGATGACGCGCCCCTCGGCGTGAGTCAGCGCCGTCTCGAAGGACTCGGCCAGGCGACCACGCGCGTCGGCACGCACCTTGAGGCGGTCGACGACCACGTCGATGGTGTGTTTCTGGTTCTTCGCCAGCTTGGGCAGCGCATCCATCTCGTGGATCTGGCCGTCGACGCGCAGGCGCACGAAGCCCTGCGCGCGCAGTTCGGCGAACAGTTCAAGCTGCTCGCCCTTGCGGTTGGCGACGACCGGCGCCAGGATCATCAGCTTGCTGTCCTCGGGCAGCGCCAGCACATGATCGACCATCTGCGCGATGCTCTGCGCCTCCAGCGGCAGATCATGTTCCGGGCAATGCGGCGTGCCGGCGCGCGCAAACAGCAGGCGCAGGTAGTCGTGGATTTCGGTGACCGTGCCGACGGTCGAGCGCGGGTTGTGCGAGGTGGCCTTCTGCTCGATGGAGATTGCCGGCGAGAGGCCTTCAATCAGATCCACATCGGGTTTCTCCATCAGCTGCAGGAACTGGCGCGCGTAGGCCGACAACGATTCGACGTAGCGGCGCTGGCCCTCGGCATACAGCGTATCGAAGGCCAATGACGATTTGCCCGAGCCGGACAGCCCGGTGATGACCGTCAGCCGGTTGCGCGGCAGGTCGAGGCTGATGTTCTTGAGGTTGTGCGTACGCGCACCGCGAATCTTGAGCAAATCCATGACGGAAATAGGGGAAAATGGGGCGAAATGGAAGCCGAAACGACCTGTTAATATACGCAATTGCGCTGGCTTTGACCAAGCTGCAGTGGATTTTCCTGCTGCTGTTGACCTGTCTGTATCTGCCGGCTTTGGCTTTTTAGATTCTCCCTCATGGCAACCCCAACCGATCGCATGTCCCGCCCCGAAATGCGCGCCACGCTGGCGCTGGCGCTGGTGTTCGCGCTGCGCATGTTCGGCATGTTCTCGATCCTGCCGGTGCTCTCGCTCTACGCCCACGGCCTGCCGGGCGGCGACAGCCCGTTCCTGATCGGTGTGGCGCTCGGCATCGACGGCCTGGCGCAGGCCTTGCTGCAGATTCCGTATGGCCTGCTGTCGGATCGCTTCGGCCGCAAACGCATGATCTACTTCGGCCTCACGCTGTTCGCGCTGGGCAGCTTCATCGCCGCCGGAGCCAGCGATCTGAGCGTCATCATCCTCGGGCGCCTGGTGCAGGGCACGGGCGCGGTCGCCGCCGCCGTCATGGCGCTGACGGCCGACCTCACGCGCGAGGAACATCGCGCCAAAAGCATGGCCGTGATCGGCATGAGCATCGGCGTGACCTTCGCGGTATCGCTGATCCTCGGCCCGGCGCTGAATCATTACATTGGCGTACCCGGCATCTTCACGCTGACAGGCATCCTGGCCTTCTTCGCCATGGCCGTGGTGCGCTTCGTGGTGCCCGATCCGCAGATCAGCCGCGTGCATGGCGATGCCGAAACCGTGCCCGGGCAGATCAAGGCGGTGCTCAAGAACGTCGAACTGCAGCGCCTGAATTTCGGCATCTTCAGCCTGCATGCGGCCATGCGCGGCCTGTTCGTGGTGATTCCGCTCGCCCTCGTGCAGGTCGGCGGGCTGCCCGGTGCGGAACACTGGAAGGTGTATCTGCCGATCCTCGGCATCTCGTTCTTCGCCGTCGTGCCGGCCATCATCGTGGCCGAAAAACATGGCCGCATGAAGCTGGTGTTCTGCAGCGCCGTCGCGCTGCTGTGTCTCGCCACGCTGCTCATGGCCGTCTTCATGAAGAGTTTCACGGGCATCGTCATCACGCTGTTCATGTTCTTCCTCGCCTTCAACCTGCTCGAAGCCACACTGCCGTCGCTGATTTCCAAGATTGCCCCGGGCGGCAGCAAGGGCACGGCCATGGGGGTCTACAACAGTTTCCAGTTCCTCGGCCTGTTCCTCGGCGGCGCGCTCGGCGGCTTTCTCGCCCAGCATGTCGGCAATGCCTCGGTGTTCGTGTTTTCGAGCGGCCTGGCGCTGGCCTGGCTCATGCTCGCGCTGTCGATGGCGCCGCCCAAACCCGTGCGCACCCACATGATCCAGGTCGGCCGACTGGACAAGCCCCAGGCGCGCAAACTCTCGCAGGCCCTGGTGCGTCTCGACGGCGTCGTCGAAGCCGTCGTCATTGCGAGCGAGGGCGTAGCCTATTTGAAGGTTAGAATGTCGGATTGGGATGAAGCTGGCGCACAACAATTGATCAACAAGGGAGTTTGAAATGGCATCGGTCAACAAAGTAATTCTGGTGGGTAACCTCGGCAAGGATCCGGAAGTGCGCTACATGCCGAGTGGCGAAGCCGTGACCAACATCACGCTGGCCACCACCGATACATGGAAGGACAAGAACAGCGGCGAGAAGAAGGAAGCCACCGAATGGCACCGCGTGGTGTTCTTCCGCAAACTGGCCGAAATCGCCGGCCAGTACCTCAAGAAGGGCTCGCAGGTGTATATCGAAGGTTCGCTCAAGACGCGCAAGTACGAGAAGGAAGGCGTCACGCACTACACCACCGAAATCGTCGCCGACGAAATGAAGATGCTCGGCTCGCGCCAGGGCAGCGGCGACAGCGGCGGCGACTACCAGCAGCGTCCGCAGCAATCCTCGGGCGTATCGAGCCGTCCGCCGTCATCAATGCAATCCGCGCCGCAATCCTCCAGCGGTGGTCTGGGCGATTTCGAGGACGACATTCCGTTCTGAGCTACAGCGGTGGTTGGCAGGATCAGAAAGGCTCCGCAGGGAGCCTTTCGTTTTTCAGGGTTCGCGAAGCCCGGAAACCTCACGCAGCGCGCGCAGCAACAACTGCACGACCAGCACATATACGCCATATTTGACGAGTTTGCCGACGCATAACGCCGCCCCGATGGTCAGCGGATGCAACTCGGCGAGCGCCGCAACGATCAGCGCCGGCATCTGCGGCACGGGGAGTGCGGCGATGACCGCCAGCGCCAGGCTGCCATGGCGATGGATCCACCAGGCCGACAACGACCAAAACTCTTGCTGGCGGATATCGGCGAACGCCCAATCAACCGCCTGCATACCGAGCCCCTGGACCAGCGCGGCGCACAGCATGCCCCCCAGCACTGCGCCACAGACCGCGCCGAGGTAGACCGACTTCCAGCGCCGCGGCGCGAACACTGTCGCGGCGACCAGCACGGGACCGAACGGGTACAGCCCAGTTCCGGCCGAAATCAACGCGAACAGACCGACCGCCAGCGGATACCTGCGTGCATGCCGCACGCGCCACAGCAGACGGCTGCCCGGGTCCAGCTGTTCAGCTGCATGGCGATGGCGCTGAAAATGCGCGACCAGCGCGTGGACGCCGGAGAGGACGGCCAGACGATGCAAGCAACGAGTGAGAAGGCGGTGCTGCATGCGGAGGAGTAACAGTCGAGAGTGATGAGTGGCGATTCGTGAGCGGGGAGTGTCGATACTTGAACGCGCCTGCGCTACCACTGCGCTGCAGTGGGCGTCAAAGACCGTGGCCATTCTACTGAAGCACGCCGGGCGCAGGTAGAATCGCGGCTCCTGTTGCGGCCCGCCTCATGCGGGTGACATTTACTCTTCTGCCTGCCATCTGCCATGCTCGCCAAGCTCTTCCGCAAAATTGTCGGTGCCGCCGGCACTCCTCATGCCCCGCTCAAACCAGCTGCCATCAGCCCAGCCGAAAAGCCGGTGGACAAACCAACCGTTCAGTTCGATCAGGCCGCCTGGGACAATCGCCTGCAGGCAGCGCTCGGCGACGATGCCGCGCTGCTGGATCTATGTCGCACAGCACCGCAAGCCGCGCTCAAGCAGGCGGCCGTCGCCGCGCTGACGGGCGAAGAAACGCTGCGCCAGGTCGAGCGCGAATTCCGCAATCACGACAAACGCCTGCAACGCCTCGCCAAGCAGCGCCTCGAAAACCTGCTGGCGCGCCGCACGGCGAGCGCCAGTGCCGCGCAGCTCATCGCCAGCGCCGGAGCCTTGCTGCAGGACGCCATCATCCCGGCGAATCGCCTGGTCGATCTCGACCGCAGCTGGCGCGCGCTGGATGCGACTCTGATCGATGCCGCACAGCAACAGGCCTTCGCTGCGTTGCAAGCACAATTGCAGGCAGCAGTGCGCGAACGCAGCGAGCTGCAGCGCGCCTTGAACCGCTGGGCCAGCGCTGCCGCAGCAGCGCTCCAGACCCTGCGCGCCGCCAGCACCGCCGCGCTCGACGGACTGCAGCCCTGGGAGGAGTTGCACGCCAGCCTGGCAAACGCAAGTGCAGCCGCCACCCGTTTGCAGCGCCCTGCCACGACGTACAACGAGCATCTGGCGCTTGACGACGAATTGCAGGCCGCCAGCGCCGAAGCACGGGCTATCGGCAGCCGTCTCGCCCTGCTCGCCGAATGCGCCAGCGCCTTGCACGGCGAACCGGCAGCGCCAGAAAACACGCCCTCCAGCCCATCTGCCGCAGCGCCTGACAGCGCCGAAACCCCACTGCTTGAGTCACCACTCGCGCCAGTCGAGCGCTTGCGCCAACGCTGGCACGCCCTCGCACCGCTGGTCGATCCGCACCACCAGCGCCGCTTCGAAGCCCACTTTGCCCGGGCCAACAAACCACAAACCGCCGCGCAAGCCGAACCACACGCCACCGCGCAACCGCGCAACCGCAAGGCTCCCGCCGCTGAACAGGCAGCGCAAGGCCAGCCGAGCGCCGCACAACTCACCCAGCATCTGGCGGACGCCGAGGCCGCGCTCGAACGCGGCGCCTTGCAGGACGCACGTCAGCAACTCGCTGTCTTGCATGCCCTGTGCGGCCCGGCCGCCAGCGCCACCCTGCTCGATACGCAGCAGCAAAACCGTCTCGCGGCGCTCGAACAGGAACTCGCGCGTCTCAAATCCTGGCAGCAGTGGAGCGACAGCCGGGCTCGCGATGCCCTGGTCGCCGAAGCCGAGGCACTCGCTGCCGATGTGGCGCCCGCACCGGTCGCCGACACAGAGCAAGGCGCCGGCGAGACAGCCGCAACGGCCACGGCAGACAAAGCCCGACCGCTGCCGCTCAAGCAGCATGCCCAGGCCATCGAGAGCTTGCGCGCCCGCTGGAAAAAACTCGACCAGCTCGGCGCCCATGCCGCGAGCCAGCAGGCACAGTGGCGGCGCTTCGATGCCGCGCTGCAAGCCGCGTATCTGCCCGTTGCGCAGCAGCAACAGATGCTCGCTGCACAACGCGCAGCCAATCTCGCCGCGCGCCAGACCCTGCTCGCCGAACTCGCGACCATTCCGACACCCAACGAAACTTCAGACAGCGCGCCCGACTGGCGCTCCCTGCAGCAGGCGCTCGACCAGTTCCACAGCGCCTGGCGCAAGCTTGGCCCGCTCGAACATACCGTGCCACACAAGGCGCGCGCGGCGCTGCTCGAACAACTGCAGACCGGCGTGGCGCGTCTCGACGCCCCGCTGCAAACCGCCCGCGTGCAGGCCGAGCAGGCGCGCCGCCAGCTGATCGCCCGCGCGCGCGAACTACCCGCGCAGGGCCGCGACGCGGTCGCCAGATTGCGCGAACTGCAAAGTCTCTGGCAGCAGCAGGCCAAGGCGCTGCCGCTGGCGCGCAACAGCGAGAATGCGCTGTGGGCGGAATTCAAGCAGGCCAGCGACACGAGTTTCGCCGAGCGCGATGACGCCATGAGCGCACGCAAATCCGAATGGCAGGCCAATCGCACGCTGCGCGAAGGCATCATTACGCGTCTCGAAGCCCTCGCCCAGCCCGGCGCCGCCCATCTGCGCAAGCAACTCGCGCTGCTCGATGCCGAGTGGCGATCGGCTGGCGCCGCCGAAAAGAGCCAGGTTGCCGCACTCGAAGCACGCTATCAGGCCGCTCGTCAAACCGTCCTCAAGCAACAGACCGACGCCGAGCAACTGCACCGCCAGACACTGGCTGCCAGCCTGAGAGCCCGGCTGGATCTGTGTCGTGCGCGCGAGGCGGCATCCGGTACGGCTACCGAAGAACTTGCCCGTCAGTGGCAGCTACTCACGCAGAACGACGCGGCCCTGCCAGCGCACTGGCAACAAGCATTGCAGCGCCGTTTCACCGCGCTGGATAGCGAGTTAACGACTGCGGCCGAACCCCTCGACACTCTGTTGCTGCAACTCGAAGCCGCTCTCGATCTGGCCTCGCCTGCGGGGTTCCAATCAGCACGGCAGAGGCTCAAGTTGCAGGCCATGAAACAGGCTCTCGAAGGCCGACAAGCCACTACGCCGACTCATGACCAGATCGACGCCTGGCTGGTTGCCGGGCTGTCCCATGCGCGCACCGATGCGCTACAAAACCAGCGCCTGGATGCCATCGCCGGCAAAATTCTCATGGAACAAAGACCATGACCCAAGCCGCCAGACTTTCCGCACGCATCAAAACGCACCTGACCACCTTCTCGCCGCTCGACTTTCTCACCGTTGCCCTGCCCGCCATCCTGCTGCTGGCTGGCGGTTTCTGGCTCGCGGCGCAATTCATCCGTCCCGCCCCGCCGCAACAGCTGATTCTCACTACCGGCGGTGAAGGCGGCGCATATCAACGCTTCGCGGCACGCTACAAGGATGTGCTCGAACGCCATGGCATCGAACTCGTCGAGAAACCTTCGGCAGGTTCGACCGAGAATCTCGCACGCCTGCGCGACACAAAATTTGCCGTCGATGCCGGCTTCATCCAGGGCGGCACAGCGCGCACCGAAAGCGACGACACACTGCTCTCGCTCGGCAGTCTGTACTACGAACCGCTCTGGGTGTTCTACCGCGCCGAACTCGCCAGCGGCCAGCCGCAAGGCGAACTCGACCAGCTCAGCCAGCTCAAGGGCCGACGCATCGCGATTGGCGGCGCCGGCAGCGGCACCCACAAGCTTGCAGTCGAGCTGCTCGAAACCAACGGCATCAGTCAGCCGCCGACGCAACTCATTCCTCGCGGCGGCCTGGCCCTGATCGAAGAATTGCAGCAGGGCCGCCTCGACGCGGTGATGGTAGTCGGCCCGACTCAATCCGCGCTGGTCTGGGCACTGCTCTACGCGCAAGGCGTGAAGCTCATGAGCCTCACGCATGCCGATGCGTATGCGCGCCAGTTTCCGCACCTGACCAAACTCACGCTGCCGCGCGGCGCAGTGGACATGGTGCGCGACCTGCCGCACCACGACGTCAGTCTCGTCGCACCGATGGCCACCCTGGTGGTACGCGAAGATACCCATCCGGCGCTGGTCGGCCTGCTCATGCAGGCCGCGACCGAAGTCCATGGCGATGCCGGAATTTTCCAGAAACCCGGCGAATTCCCGCGCCCGATGCAAGTGGATTTTCCGATTTCGAAGGAAGCCGAACACTATTTCAAATCCGGCAAACCCTTCCTGCAACGCTACCTGCCGTTCTGGGCCGCCACGCTGATCGACCGCCTCATCGTGATGCTGGTCCCCATCCTCGCGCTGCTGCTGCCGATCGTCAAACTCGCACCGTCGGCCTACAGCTGGCGCGTGCGCCAGCGCATCTTCCGGCGCTATGGCGAGCTTAAGTTCATCGAAGCCGAACTCGATCAGGCCCCCGGCAGCCATACACGCGCCGAATGGCTCGCCAGAATCGACGCCATCGAGCAGGACGCCAACCGCATGCCGACGCCGCTAGCGTATTCGGACATGCTGTATACGCTGCGCAGCCATATCGATCTGGTGCGCGAGGCGATATTGCGCCGGACGTGAAGGTGGAGTGAGTCGCGAATGGTGAGTCGAGAGCAGCGGGATGGGTTAAATACAATTATGCTTATTAACTATCGATTTCTTCCCCCGATTACCGAAACCCCTTGCGCTGCGGACTTCTCTGTTGCGGTTTTTCAAGGCTGTTGAATTTCATTGGACAACTTGGCCTGCTGGCAAGGGCTGCAGGCAACTCACCGCAAAACATAACATGTCTATTGACTATTCAACCCACAACACGACCAGCACGCTCGAACCATCTCCCTTCTGCCACGCCGAACGCAGCCAGGCTCGGGCGGGGAAGTGCGGCTGCGCTGTTCGAGCCGCAGGCGAGTTTACGCAGCCGCCCACCCGGGCCTTGCGGAGAGAGGGGAGTCCGGCGCAGCCGGACCGTGGCGGCAGGGCACGCTTCTTGGGGTCCGTTCTTGTCGTGCAACAAGAAAGGAACTCGCCCGCCGGGGCGAGTCCCGGCAAGGGTTTAGTCACCTCCATGCCGGAGGAATCCGCCCGGAACTACAACCGCCGGATCTTCTCCAGCAGCGCCGTGGTCGAGCGTTCGTGGATGAAGGGAATCGAGACAACCTGGCCGCCGCGCGCCAGGATTTGAGGGGCGCCGACGATACGCTCGACGGGCCAGTCGCCGCCCTTGACGAGGATGTCGGGCTGGCATTCAAGGATGCGTTGCAGCGGGGTGTCTTCGTCGAACCAGGTGACGAGGCTCACGCATTCGAGCGCGGCGAGCAGGGCCATGCGGTCGGCGAGCGGATTCACGGGGCGGTCGTCGCCCTTGCCGAGGCGTTTGACCGAGGCGTCGGAATTGGCGGCGACGATCAGGCTGGCGCCAAGGGCGCGGGCCTGGGCAAGGTAGGTGACATGGCCGCGATGCAGGATGTCGAAACAGCCGTTCGTGAACACCAGCGGCCGCGCCAGCGTGGCGATACGCGTCGGCAGGTCGGCCGGCGCGCAGAGCTTGGCTTCGAAGCTGGCAGGGACGGCGGACGCGGTCATCTGGGCGCGGGATGCAGGCGGCTTATTTCTTGACGGGGGTCGGCGTGGCCGTGGTGGCGGCAGCCGGCTTGGTGCTGCTGTGACTGCTGTCGCCCGGCTGGTTGTCGAGCCTCCTGGCAATCTCGTCGTCGATGATTTCCATGACGCGCACGACCTTCGATACGCCGCCCGTGGTGCGGGCGATTTCGACCGCCGCTTCGGCTTCGTATTTGGTTGCCAGACCGAGCAGATACACGACACCGGCTTCGGTCACGACCTTGACGTGGTTCGGAATGAACTGGTTGGCGTCGATGAAACGCGCCTTGACCTTGGAGGTGATGTAGGCATCGTTACTGCGCGCACCCAGCGAGCTGATGCCGGCAACCTGCAATTCGTTGCTGATCGATTTGATATTGGGCACCTTGCTGACCAGCTTTTCGACTTCGATCTTGGTGGCTTCGTCGGGGACTTCGCCAGTCAGCAATGCGGTGCGGTTGTAACTCGTGACATTGACATGCACACGCTCGCCGAATTTCTCGCCGATGCGGCTGCTGGCGCGCATCTCGATGCCTTCGTCGGTAATGTAGGTTTCCGAGGCACGACGATCGGAGACCAGCAACACTCCGGCGCCGGCGCCGACCACGGCGGCGCCGAAACACCCCGTCAACATCGGGGTCATGGCGGCCAGCAGGGTCCAGGCGGCAGCAGTTTTGATAGCGGTGATTTTCATTCGGTTTCTCCCAATAACATGGTGTCGATGCCGTCGCACAGGCAGTGCAGCACCAGCAGATGCACTTCCTGGATGCGCGCCGTGCGATTCGTGATCATTTCGGGGACGGTCAGATGGACGTCGCCTTCGCCGAGCAGGGCGGCCATCTTGCCGCCATCCTTGCCGGTCAGCGCCACCACATGCACTTCGCGCTCATGCGCGGCATGAATCGCTTCGATGACGTTGGGCGACTTGCCGCTGGTCGAAATCGCCAGCAGCACATCGCCGGCCTGGCCCAGTGCGCGGATCTGCTTCGAGAACACCTCCTCGTAGCGATAGTCGTTGGCGATCGAGGTCAGTGTCGAGGTATCGGTGGTCAGCGCAATCGCGGCGAGCGGCGGGCGCTCCTTTTCGAAACGATTCAGCAGCTCGGCGGAAAAGTGCTGGGCATCGGCCGCTGATCCGCCATTACCGCAGGCCATGATCTTGCCGTTGGCGAGCAGGGACTGAACCATCAGGTCGATAGCCTGGGCGATCGGGGCGGCAAGGGATTCGACAGCCTCCAGCTTGACCTGGGCGCTATCCTGAAACTGACGGGCGACGCGGGAAACGAGATCCATGGGCGAGACGGTCGGCAGACCGGACGTTCGATAATCGGGTGATTTTAGCATTCGTGCCGCCCGCCGATGTCCCGAATAGACGGCAGAGCACCCGCGATTTCAAGCGCTTAAAACACCACAAAGACCTCGACGAGCACACGTTGCCAGGGATTGGGATGGTCGCGCAGACGCGCAATGCGCGCTTCGACGCGTGCGCCGCGGTCCATTTCGGTCGCCACGGCGCGATTCTCGGCGCGTGGCAGGTAGCCGAGCTGCTGACCACGCCATGCGACGCGCACCGCCTGCGCGTCATGGCGGTTGTCAGGTTCGCGCGCCAGCGTCAAGACATCGCCGGCGCGCAGCTCGTTCCACAGCGCGGCGCCGGCGTGGTACTGAAACCCCGCCAGCGGCGAACTTTGCACGAGGATGCGGATTTCCTGCGCGCCGGCCGCCGTCGCCACGAGCAAACAAAGACCACAACCGCCCAGCAGGGCCTTATTCAGCCAGGAACGCATGGCGAATCCATTCGAGTTGCCGTTCGTCAAGCGCAGCCAGCAGCACGACATCGAAGCGGCAAGGTTGCTCGCGCCGCCCGGCCAGGTAATGGCGCGCGGCGAGGATGATGCGGCGTTGCTTGGCCGGCGTGATGCTGGCCGCCGCGCCGCCGTAGTCACCACGGCCGCGCAAGCGCACCTCGACAAACACCAGCGTGTCGTCCTGCGTGCAGATCAGGTCGATCTCGCCGCCGCGCACGCGCCAGTTGCGCTCCAGCACGCGCAGCCCCTGCCGTTCGAGGTACCGCGCGGCCAGCGCCTCGGCGGCGGCGCCCTGCTGGCTGCGCGGTGAGTTGGTTACATCAGGCGGCATGAATCATTCTCTTCGCTTGCATGACGCGACGGCGCGCCGGACAATGCCGGATTCGACCGGCGCACGACAGGAATACAGTGGAAAAACTTAAGACATCGGCATTGTATGTGATTGCCACGCCATTGGGAAACCTCGGCGACATGACATTGCGCGCACTCGACGTACTGCGCGCCGTCGATGCCATCGCCTGCGAGGACACACGCCATACGCGCCGGCTGCTCGACCACTTCGAGATCCGCACACCGGCGTTTGCGCTACACGAACACAACGAGGCCAGCGCGGCGCAGAAGCTCATCGGCATGCTGGCCGCAGGGCAGCGCGTGGCGCTGGTGTCGGATGCCGGCACACCGGGCGTTTCGGACCCCGGCGCGCGCGCTGTGGCGGCCGTACGCGCGGCCGGCTACGCGGTGATTCCGCTGCCCGGTCCAAACGCGGCCGTCACGGCCCTGTCAGCCGCCGGGCTGGCCGATCCGCAGTTCCTGTTCGTCGGCTTCCTGCCCAGCAAGAGCGGCGGCCGGCGCGCACAGATCGAGGCGCTCAAGGCCGTGCCTGCAGCGCTGGTGTTCTACGAGGCGCCGCATCGCATCGTCGACACGGTCGCCGATCTGGCCGCACTGCTCGAACCGCAACGCACGCTGGTCGTGGCGCGCGAGCTCACCAAACTGTTCGAGCAGATCGCCAGCATGCCGCTCGGCGATGGCCCGGCCTGGCTGGCCGCCGACAGCGACCGCCAGCGCGGCGAATTCGTGCTGCTGGTTTCGGCGCCGCCCGTCAGCGAGGAACTCGACGCCCATGCACTGCGCACGCTCAAGCTGCTGCTCGCCGAACTGCCGCTCAAACAGGCCGTCAAACTCGCCGCCGACATCAGCGGCGCAGCGAAGAACACACTCTACGAGCAAGCCCTGGCGCTCAAGGAGCAAGGGCTATAATCCCTTCACTATGACCATGCAAACCCTCACCATCACCCGCCCCGACGACTGGCACCTGCATCTGCGCGATGGCGCGGCGCTGGCGGCCGTGCTGCCGGATACGGCGCGCCGTTTTTCACGCGCCATCGTCATGCCGAATCTCAAGCCGCCCGTCACCACCGTCGCCCAAGCGGCCGCCTATCGCGAACGCATCCTGGCCGAACTGCCGGCCGGCATGGCCTTCGAGCCGCTCATGACGTTGTATCTGACCGACAACACCGCGCCGATGGAAATCGATACGGCGCGCGCCAGCGGTTTCGTGCATGCCGTGAAGTATTACCCGGCCGGCGCGACAACCAATTCCGATGCCGGCGTGACCGATATCGCCCGCTGCCAGGCCACGCTGGCGCGCATGGAGGCGCTCGGCATGCCACTGCTGGTGCATGGTGAATCCACTGATCCGGCGGTCGACGTGTTCGACCGCGAGCCGGTGTTCATCGACCGCGTGCTGCGTCCGCTGCTGCGCGACTTCCCACGGCTGCGTGTGGTGTTCGAGCACATCACGACCCAGGAGGCGGTGCAGTTCGTGCGCGCGGCGGGGCCGAATGTCGCGGCGACCATCACAGCGCATCATCTGCTGCTGAATCGCAATGCGATCTTTGCCGGCGGCATCCGCCCGCATCACTACTGTCTGCCCGTGCTCAAGCGCGAAACGCATCGCCAGGCGCTAGTCGAAGCCGCATGCTCTGGGCATCCCAAGTTTTTCCTCGGCACCGACTCGGCGCCGCATGCGCGCCACGCCAAGGAAAGCGCCTGCGGCTGCGCGGGCTGCTACACCGCCCCGGCCGCCATCGAGTTGTATGCCGAAGCCTTCGAGGCCGCCGGCGCGCTCGACAAGCTTGAAGCCTTTGCGAGCTTCAATGGGGCGGACTTCTATGGCCTGCCGCGCAACAGCGCGAAAATCACACTCAGGAAAGAGACCTGGACGATGGCGGCACAGCTGCCATTTGCCGACGGTGACCACATCGTGCCATTGCGCGCCGGAGAGCCAATTGCCTGGAGACTGGACGCATGAACACCCGCCGAATTCATCCGCGCATCAGCTGCACTCTCGCAATTTTGCTGCTCTCGGCCTGTGGCGATACGCAGATGGCGTCGTTCATGATCGACGGTTCGCAACACAGTCTGACACTGGTGCGCGAACAACCTTATCTTGGCAGCAGCCACTGGGATCTGACGCTCGTTACAGCGCGTCAGCCAATCTGCCAGCGCCGCCACAAGCTCCAGCCGGCGGAAGACAACGTTTTCAAGACCGATCTTTATCGCAGCCATGAAGGCGCCTTCATCCTGCATCAGGACAAGCACTGGTATGTGACCGAAACCGGAAACTGCCAGCTGCAGCAGTACCAGGCGCCTCCCCCCGAACCCGGCGACCTGCTCGGCGCATTCGAAATCAAGAATGGCCAGTTCAAGTTCATTCCCACGCCGCCCACACCGGCAGTCGTCCTGCCCGCTGCAGCAGATGCTGCGCCGCCCGTAGCCCCCCAGCAGTACCAGCCGGCACCGCCGGCCGCGGAACAGCCGGCTTATCCGCAACCAGCCGAATCAACGGCCGCTGAACACCAACGCTGAACGGCCGCCGCATTTCCTTCGCCCGTGGCCAGCCCTTTCGCCAATCAGCCACTCTTCTGCCCGCTGCGGCCGCTACTCGACCATCTGCCCGAGAATGGCTCCACGCCCCCGCTCGACTGGCTCAACGCCCTCGCTGCCGAACGCGGCATCGTGACGGGCAGCGCCGCGCCGCTGCGCTTCGTCACACCAGGCGGCAGCGGTCTGAGCTATGAGGAACGCATCTGGTGGCTCGGCGAAGTCGAGACGCGCCCGGGCAACTGGCATGACGGCTTCAATGCGCTGGTGTGGCTGAGTTTTCCGCGCAGCAAGGCGGCGCTCAATGCGCGTCATCACCAGGCACTGCTGGAACTGCAACAGAGCGCAACCATCCCCGCCATGCAGGCGGCAGAAAAACGGCGCGGCCCGCTGCGCGATGCACTGACCCAATTCGACGAATGCGGCGTGGCCGTGGTCGCGGCGAATCCCGAACTCTGGCAGGGCATCCAGGCGCATCGCTGGAAAGATGTGTTCTGGAACCGGCGCGCCGAAGTCCGTCGCAGTCTCGGCGTGTGGATTTTTGGCCATGCGAGCTATGACTTGCTACGCACACCACATCTCGGTCTGTGCAGCAAGGCGGTTTTCTTTCACGTCGCGGCAGACTGGTTCGCCTTGCCGGTCGAACAGCAGCGCCTCGACATCGACGCGCGCATCGCGCAGCGCTTCGGCAGCCCGTTGCGGGCCGACCGCAAACCCGAGTATTTCCAGCCGCTGCCACTGCTCGGGATCCCGGGCGCCACGCCGGACAACGAGTTTCCCGCCTATTACGACAACACGCGCCAGTTCCGCCCGCTGCGCGCCGTGCCTAGCCCCTGTCTGCCTGTGCCGGCAGCGTGATCTCGACGCACAGACCGCCGTCGCTGCGATTCGTGGCGCGGATACTGCCGCCATGGGCTTCGATGATGCGCCGCGCAATGGCCAGCCCCAGCCCATGACCGTCGCTGTCCGACGGTGATGCGCCCCGGCAGAAGGGTTCGAAAATGGTTTGCAGCATTGCCTCCGGCGCGCCGGGGCCGCGATCGAGTACCTGCAGGCAGACGTGGTCCGGGTGCTGCGTGACGACCAGCTGCACCGCGCTGCCCGCAGGCGCATGCTTGAGCGCGTTGCGCACCACATTTTCAATGGCCCGATGCAGCAATTCGGCGCGTCCGCGCATGCGCAACCTCGTCCGCCCCTGCCGTTCGAAATGCCGGCCGCTGGCTGCAGCTTCGAAACCGGCATCGTCGGCGATGCCGGCTAGCACGTCGTCAAGCTCGAACGCTTCGTCGAGTGCGCCCATCACACCGGCTTCGAGGCGCGCCAGCGTGAGCAATTCGCCGACCAGCCGATCCATGCTCACGGTCTCACGCTCGAGGCGTTCGAGCGCGGCTTCGATCTTGTCGGGTTGCTGACGCAGCAAACCGATCGCCATCTGCATGCGCGCCAGTGGCGAGCGCAGCTCATGCGAGACATCGTGCAACAGCCGGCGCTGACCTGCCATGAGCATGCGCAGCTGGGCCGTCATGCGATCGAAATCACGCCCCAGGTCAGCCAGCTCGTCGCGCCGCGTTCCCATGCGCGGACCGATCTGCGTTTCCAGATGGCCCTGCGCCACGGCGGCCAGCGCGGCGCGCAGACTGCGGATCGGCGTGGAAAAATACCAAGCCAGCAAACCCGCGAACAGCAGGCTGGCCAACAACGCCGCCACCAAAGGCACGAGGGGCATCGACGGCCCCGGTCGCGGGGCCCCGCGGGCCGGCGGGGGGCCCCGGGCCAGCGCGCCCGGCGGGAAGGAGACTGAGCGCCGCGGCGGGCCCGCCGGGGCCGGCCCGTCG
>JBPOIN010000218.1:0-30282 GCA_052034445.1 Pseudomonadota bacterium
GGAAACCGTAGCGGAGCGCATTGCGCTCCATCTCTTATGGTGCATTGCGCTCCATCTTTCGTTTTTGATAAAAGGCTAAAGCTGCCATGCCATCAGGGTGTCGAGCATGCGGTTGGCAAAGGCCCATTCGTTGTCGTACCAAGCCAGCACCTTCACTAAATGGTCGCCCTGCACGCGCGTTTGGGTGAGGTCGGCCACACAGGAAACGGGGTAGCCGTTGAAGTCGCAGGACACCAAAGGCAGCTCGTTGCATTCCATCACATTGGCAGGAAACTGCTTGGCTCCTTCTTTGAGCGCCTGATTGATGGCCTCCACCGTGGTGGCTTTTTTGGCGGTAAAACTCAAATCCACTAAAGAGACGTTGATGGTCGGCACGCGCACCGCCAAACCATCGAGGCGGCCTTTTAGCTCAGGAATAACCAAGCCGATGGTTTTCGCCGCGCCTGTGCTGGTGGGGATAATAGACGCCGCTGCCGCGCGTGCGCGGTAGAGGTCGCTGTGGCTTTTGTCGATCAGGTTTTGGTCGTTGGTGTAGGAGTGCACTGTGGTCATCAGCCCTTGCTCGATGCCCACGGCGTCGTGCAGCACTTTTACCAAAGGCGCGAGGCAGTTGGTGGTGCAAGACGCATTGGAAACGATTTTTTGTTTGTCTTTTTTCAGCTGCTCATGGTTTACACCAAAGACCACAGTGGCATCGGCGCTATCGAGCGGATGCGACAGCAACACCGCTTTTGCGCCTGCATTAATGTGCGCTTCGGCAAAGTCGCGCTTTTTGGCCTTGCCCGTACATTCCAGTACCACGTCGATATTCAAGTTATGCCAAGGCAGATTGGCGACATCGGTTTCACTGAACAGCTGGATTTCTTGTTTGCCGATTTTCAGCATTTTTTCGTGCAGCTCCACGGGCGTAAAAAAGCGCCCAAAGGTGGAATCAAAACAGGTGAGATGAGCCAGGGTGCGTGCATCGCCCAAATCGTTAATGGCGATAATTTGCACCTTGTTGTGCAGCCCACGTTCGAACAAAGTACGAACGATATTTCTTCCGATACGGCCATAGCCGTTAATAGCAACACGCAGCATGGTTTTTCTCCTTATTTGCTTTAAGGGCTAAGCATAGCCTGTAAATGTTTGGGCGCGTAGCCAAGGCCGCGCAGCTTAAGAGGCTCTCGGTCACACCCAAGCAAAAGAGAGCGCTTTGCACCTTAGCGCATTGAGTGCCAACTGCGAAAAAGTCCTGAGTTTTTTGGGGTAGAGACTGTTCTGGCGATTGGCTGAACGCTACCTATAGATTAAAATCGCCGCTCTATAACAACATCTAGTAGTTTCCGCCCAAAATCTTACCAGCTCAGCACAATATCTGGTGTTAAGGAGAACCGTCATGACCGACATCACTCAGGCCAAAGCCATGCGCAGCAGCGCTCTTACTATTCCCTTGCAAAGCGCCTCCGAGGACATTTGGAACACCAAATACCGTTTAAAAACCAAAGATGGCCAAGCGGTGGATCAAAGCATCGACGACAGCTACAAGCGCGTCGCCAAAGCCTTGGCCGAAATTGAAAAGCCCGAGCTGCAAGAGCACTGGTACGAGCAATTTTTATGGGCGCTGCGCCACGGCGCGATTCCCGCAGGCCGCATTACCTCCAACGCAGGCGCACAGGCGTACAAACCCGCCACCTCCACCATCAACTGTACGGTGTCGGCCACCATCGGCGACTCGATGAACGACATTTTGGCCAAGTTGCACGAAGCAGGGCTGACCTTAAAAGCAGGTTGCGGCATCGGCTATGAGTTTTCCACTTTGCGCCCCAAGGGTGCTTATGTGTCGGGTGCAGGGGCTTACACCTCTGGCCCGCTGAGCTTTATGGATATCTACGACAAGATGTGTTTTACCGTGTCCTCGGCGGGTGGGCGTCGTGGTGCACAGATGGCGACCTTTGACGTAGGCCATCCCGACATCGCCGACTTTATCCGCGCCAAGCGTGAAAGTGGGCGCTTACGCCAGTTCAACCTGTCGTTGCTGATTACCGAAGGCTTTATGCACGCGGTGGAGAGCGACAGCGACTGGCAGCTGGCCTTCCCTGTAACCGCCGAAGAAGCCCAAACCGACAAGCTCGATATCCACAACCCCGAGCAAGTGACCTGGCGCACTTGGTCAAATAGCGCGAACTACATCACGCGCGAAGATGGCTTAGTGGCGTGCCGCATTTATCGCACCGTCAAAGCGCGTCGTATTTGGGACATGATTATGAGCTCCACCTACGACTTCGCCGAACCCGGTTTTATTCTGATCGACCGCGTCAACGAGATGAACAACAACTGGTTCTGCGAAGAAATCCGCGCCACCAACCCCTGCGGCGAGCAGCCCTTGCCCCCGCATGGCGCGTGCTTGCTCGGCTCGGTCAACCTCACCCTCTTTGTGCGCGACCCCTTTACTGAAAACGCCCGCTTCGACTGGGATGAGTACCGCAAGGTGGTGGATATTTTCACTCGCATGCTCGACAACGTCGTAGAAATCAACGGCTTGCCCTTGCCACAGCAGCGCGAAGAAATCTTCCGCAAGCGCCGTCACGGCATGGGCTTTTTGGGCTTAGGCTCTACCCTGACCATGTTGCGGATGAAATACGGCAGCGCGGAATCTTTGGCCTTCACCGAGCAGGTTTCAAAAGAAATGGCGGTACAGGGCTGGCGCACAGGCCTGAACTTGGCCGAAGAAAAAGGCGCCGCGCCCATTATGGATGAGGACTTTATCATCACCAGCGCCATGCTGGCGCAGCGCCCCGAAATGAAAAAAGACGGCTTAAAAGTCGGGCAAAAGGTCAAAGGCAAAGTGCTTTGGGCTAAGTACAGCCGCTATATGCAGCAACTGGCCGAAGAAGACAGTGAGCTGGCCGCTGCCTTGGCGAAAAAAGGCGCGCGCTTTACCCACCACACCTCCATTGCGCCCACGGGCACGATTTCTTTGTCCTTGGCGAACAACGCCTCCAACGGCATCGAACCCAGCTTTGCTCACCATTACTCGCGCAACATCATCCGCGAAGGCAAAAAATCCAAAGAAAAAGTGGACGTGTTCAGCTTCGAGCTTTTGGCTTATCGCGCCTTGGTCAACGCCCATGCCATGCCCTATGTGCAAGGTGAAAACGCGCTGCCTGAGTACTTTATTGCCGCCGATGATGTCAGCCCCACCCAGCACGTCGATGTGCAAGCGGCGGCGCAAAAGTGGATCGACTCCTCCATTTCCAAAACCGCCAACGTGCCTACCGATTACCCCTATGAAAAGTTCAAAGACATTTATCTTTACGCTTACAAACAGGGCTTAAAAGGCTGCACCACCTTCCGCTTTAACCCTGAAGCCTTCCAAGGCGTGTTGGTAAAAGAAGAAGACTTGGCCAACACCACCTACCGCTTCACCTTGGAAAACGGTCAAGTCATCGAAGTGAAAGGCAATGAAGAAATTGAATACGACGGCGAAATGCACAGCGCCGCCAACCTCTACGACGCCTTAAAAGAAGGCTACTACGGTAAGTTTTAAGGAATCATTATGAGCATCAAATTAGACAGCAAGATTGTTAGTTTCCAAGTGGTCAAACCCGCCGAAGAAGCCGCTGCCAAAGCGGCCGCCGCCCAGGCCAACGAACCCACATGGGAAGAAATGCACGAGCACATCAACCGCCCGCAACATTTGGAAGGCACGACCTACAAGATCAAGCCGCCCATTTCCGAGCACGCCATTTATGTCACCATCAACGATGTGGTGCTCAACGCGGGTAGCGAGCACGAAGTGCGTCGCCCTTTCGAGATTTTCATCAACTCCAAAAACATGGAGCACTACCAATGGATTTCGGCGCTGACGCTGATTATTTCGGCGGTGTTTCGTAAGGGCGGCGACTGCACCTTTTTGGTGGAAGAGCTGGGCAGCGTGTTCGACCCCAAAGGCGGTTACATGAAGCGCGGTGGCCGCTGGATGCCGTCTTTGGTGGCCGAAATCGGTGAGGTGCTGAAAGAACACTTAACGCGCATCGGCATGATCAAAAACGAAGTCGATGCGCACAAGCAGGCCTACATCGAGCAAAAACGCGCAGAGCTGGCGCCCAAAGGCGAAGGCATGGCTTACCCAGAAAGCGCGCAAATCTGCAAAAAGTGCAACACCAAAGCCGCCGTACAAATGGACGGCTGCTTAACCTGCCTTTCTTGTGGCGACAGCAAGTGCGGCTAAGCGCGAATCCCGCAATGGCGCAATAGCGGCTCGACCGCAGGAGCGCGGCCACGGAAGTTGAAAAACAGCTTGGCCGCCTCCGCACTTCCCCCTTGGCTTAAAATCTCGCGCAAAAAGCTCGCCCCTGTTTCAGGGTTGAAAATCCCTTCTTCTTCAAAGCGCGAAAAGGCATCGGCACTGAGCACTTCCGCCCACTTGTAGGAGTAATACCCTGCGGCATAGCCGCCTGCAAAAATATGGCTAAAGCCATGCTGAAAGCGGTTAAAGCTGGCCACAGGCACAACACAAACCTGCGCGCGCACCTCGTCCAGCACTTGCTGTGCTGAAAGTGGCGGCTGAGCTTGGTACTCCTGGTGCAAGCGAAAATCGAAGAGCGCAAACTCCAGCTGACGCACCGTAAACAGCGCACTTTGGAAGTTTTTCGCGGCCAAAAGCTTATCCAACAGATCTTGCGGCAAGGGCGCACCGCTTTGGTAGTGCCCTGAAATAAAGGCCAACGCCTCAGGCTCGTAGCACCAGTTCTCCATAAACTGGCTGGGCAGCTCGACCGCATCCCAAGCCACGCCGTTGATGCCGCTAACCTCGGGCACATCCACCTCGGTCAGCATGTGATGCAGGCCATGACCAAACTCGTGAAAGAGTGTGGTCAGCTCATCGTGGGTAAGCAAGGCAGGGGTGTCGCCCACCGCAGGGCTAAAGTTACAGACCAAATAGGCCACAGGCAGTTGCAACCCCGTCGCGCTGCGACGGCGCACCTGGCAGTCATCCATCCAGGCGCCACCGCGCTTTTTCGCCCGCGCATAAGGGTCGAGGTAAAAGGCGGCGATGGGCGTGCCTGCGCGCTGCACCTGAAACAAGCGCAGGTCGGGGTGATAGCGGTCGAAGTCGTGCTGTTCCACGATGTCGATGCCATACAAACGCCTGACTACTTCAAACATACCCGCTAAGGCTTTATCCATAGGAAAGTAAGGGCGCAAATCTTCTTGGCTTACGGCGTAGCGCGCTTGCTTGAGCTTTTCGCTGTAAAAGCTGACATCCCAAGGCTCCAACGTGCTTGCACCCTGCTCCTTGGCAAAGTCTTGCAGCTCTTGGTACTCACGCTCGGCTTGCGGCTTGGCTTTGGCGGCCAAATCATAGAGAAAATCCAACACCTCTTGCGGGTTTTGCGCCATCTTGGTCGCCAAAGAGCGCTCGGCGTAAGTGTCAAAGCCCAAGAGCTGCGCCAGCTCGTGTCGCAGCGCCAAGATTTCAGCCAAGATGGCGCTGTTATCAAAGCGGCCGTCGTTACTCAGCTCCGAGGCGCGCGTAACGTAAGCGCGGTACATTTCCTCGCGCAGTTCGCGGTTTTCGCAGTAGCTCATAATGGGCTGATAGCTGGGAAAATCTAAGGTTAAGCGCCAGCCCTGTTGGCCTGCTTGCTGGGCTTGCTGAGCAAAGAGGGCGAGAGCGCTTTCTGGCACACCCGCAAGGGCTTGGGCGTCGCTTAGGTTTTTATGCCAAGCGTTGGTGCTATCGAGGACGTTTTCAGAGAACTTGGTCGAAAGCGCCGACAAGCGTTTTTTAATCTTGCCAAAACGCGCTTTTTTCGCTGCTGGCAAATCCACCCCGCCCAAACGAAAATCGCGCAGCGCATGGCGTACCGCCTGCTGTTGGGCTTGGCTCAGTTCGGTAAAGCTTTGGGAATCGTGCAGCTTTTGATACAGCGCACAGAGCGCTTGGTTTTGCCCCAGTTCGGTGCTGTATTCGCTCAATAACGGCAAGCAGGCGTTGTAGGCCGCGCGCAGCTCATCGTTATTGGCCACGGCATTCAAATGCGCCACAGGCGACCACAGCTGATGCAGCTCATCCGCCCAATCCTGCTGGGGCTGCATAAAGTTTTGCCAAGTGGGCTCTTTTACCTGCGCCAGTAGGGTGTCGATGCGCTCTCGGTTACGCTTAAGCAAAGCCTCTAAATCAGGCTGAATACGAGCAACAACAAGGCTGGAAAAAGACGGAAGCGAAAACATAGCGGTAAGCCCTAGTAAAAGACAAAACCGAACTATGGGGCTGATGCGTAGGTTTTTAAATAAGGGCGGCGAAAAAAGCCGCTTTTGCCAGCGTTGCCTTCAATTTGAAAACCGTCATAATCCCAGCCCCACCATGCCTTAAAAGGGAATCGCTGTGCCGCTGTCTTGGAATGAAATCAAATCTCGCGCCCTCGCCTTTAGCAACGAATGGCAGGATGAGGCCTCCGAAGATGCCGAGGCCAAAAGCTTTTGGGATGGATTTTTTCATGTCTTTGGCATCAGCCGCCGCCGTGTCGCAAGCTTTGAATTGCCAGTAAAAAAACTCGGCGATAAGCAAGGCTTTATCGACCTGTTTTGGAAAGGTGTGCTACTGGTCGAGCATAAATCTCGTGGCCGCGATTTAGACAAAGCCCACAGCCAAGCACTGGATTATTTCCCCGGTTTAAAAGAGCACGAACTGCCACGTTATGTACTGGTATCCGACTTCGCCCGTTTTCGCCTGTACGATTTAGAAGAAAACGAAGAATTTGAATTTACTCTGGCCGAGCTGCACCAGCATATTCACCGCTTTGCTTTTATTGCGGGCTACCAAACCCACAAAATCCAAGAGCAAGACCCGGTAAATATCGAAGCCGCCGAACGCATGGGCAAGCTGCACGACCGCCTGCTGGAAATTGGTTACAGCGGCCACAATCTTGAAGTGCATTTGGTGCGCTTATTGTTTTGCCTCTTTGCCGAAGACACCGGCATTTTTGAGCGCCAACAATTTCAAAATTACCTCGAAGAACGCACCAGCGAAGACGGCAGCGACCTCGCCAGCCGCCTGCATACATTATTTGAAGTATTAAACACGCCCACCGAGCAGCGCTTTAAAAACCTCGATGAACAGCTCGCGGCCTTTCCCTACATTAACGGCCAGCTTTTTGAAGAAACGTTGCGCACCGCCAGCTTCGACAGCGCCATGCGCCAAAGCCTGCTCGATTGCTGCGCGTTGGACTGGAGCCGCATTTCGCCGGCGATTTTTGGCTCGCTGTTTCAATCCATTATGGATAAAACCGCACGGCGTAATTTGGGCGCGCACTACACCAGCGAAGCCAACATATTAAAACTGATTAAGCCGTTATTTTTAGACGAGCTGTGGGCAGAGTTTGAACGCGCTAAAACCAACGCGCGCAAGCTGGCAGAATTTCATACGAAATTACGCAGCCTAACCTTTTTCGACCCCGCCTGCGGCAAACGTTACATACCAAGTTTTAATCGCACACCATACATGCTTCAATGGTGACAAATTAGGCCGCTCCATGTTCAGAAGTGATTCCTTCCTGAACGGCATTGAGTCGTCGAAGGGGGAAATCAATGGCAAGTCTTGAGCAAATCAACTACCAGCCACATCGAGCAGAAATATCAGATGGCTCGTTACAGTGGGCAGAATTAAAAAGAAAACCGATCAAAAATCTTCCCCAAATAGTCTGGGAAGACAATTCAACCTGGGCAGAAGCTAATCTTTGGGCCCTGGATCAGGCAACATCTTCAAAACGGGATCTGAAAACCGTTCGATCCAATATGTCTCACCTGCTTGCATATGCTAAATGGCTAGAAGCAGAGTCAATCCAATGGTGGCATTTCCCAGAGCGAGAAAGTGAGCGCTGCCTTGTTCGCTTTCGCGGAGCACTTGTTGCCGCCAGAAATAATGGTGAGCTTGCTCCAAGTACCGCATCCCAAAGAATGGCGGCTGTCATCCGCTTCTATAAATGGACACAATCGCGGAGATTAATTTCACCAGAATGGCCAATGTGGGAGCAGCGATTTGTTGGAATCAAATTAACCAATCCTTTTGGTCTCGAACATACCATGCGAGTTGCCAGTACAGACCTTGCCATTCCCAATCGAAAGGTTGCTGGGGCCATACAGCTTGAGGATGGCCTTCTCCCAGTAACTGTCTCAGCAATGAAAGAAATTCTCGCACTTGCAGATCGCAGTGCAACCGAAGAGCTTTCGTTAATGCTACGCATTGGTTTCTTCACGGGTTTGCGCATTGGCTCAATTACCGATCTGAAGGTTCAAACTCTTCTCAACGCAACACTGGTTCCAGAAGTCGGCTGGAAGCGATTAGCTGTCGGCCCTGGTGCTAGGCCAACGGTCTCAACCAAGTTTGGTGTTTCCGGTTCAGTGCCAATACCAGAGGAGCTTCTCGAAACACTTATTGCCTATTCCATGAGCACGAGACGGCTGAAGCGCCAAATGTTAGCGAATCCCGAAGATCAGGATCTGTTATTCCTTACTCGCTATGGCAACTCGTACAGCGGAGATGATAGCCGGGCTGTTAATGTGGAAATGTCTCGTCTCCGGTCATTCGGTAAAAGGGCTGGGCTGCAAGTGATGCGCGGCTTTCACTTCCATCGAACAAGAGCCACTTTTGCTACAGAGTTGATGCGTGTAGCACTGAAATTTATGCCAGTCGGTGATGCCATCCAGTTTGTAAGGGAGGCATGTCTGCACCGAGATGAAAGTACAACGATGAAATACATCAAGTTTATTGAGGCAAACAAAGCAATGGCAGATGCTGCTGATGCTTTTTCGGAAGCCTTTATGGGATTGGCAAGAGGGCGTGCCAATGCATGAGTTAAGTCTTACTTTCCCAGGTATGAGTTTTGGTACGCATCAAACCCCATGGAACCTGAACATATTGCTTCACCATGGTGCTGCATGTTTACCGAGAAAAAATGCGATGGAAGCGATACATCATTCCTCAGCCGAGGATGTTGACGTTCTTCGAATTCCAGTTGTATGCGCATTCCATGAAGCTATTTCCAGTATGATAAGTCAGGGGCGCTCTCGTGCACTTATCGAAGGCAGTCTGGAGGTGCTTTGGCGCTTCTTTGCGTGGTCAGATACTAACTCATTGACTATGTCTCGAGATGAATTGGTAACCAACTTCAAGAAGTGGTCGGAACACCAGTTATATAGATCAAAAATCAAAAAGGAAGTGTCTGAAAATTACGCTTACAGACAGACTTCAAAGTTAGCCAATCTTATCGCAAGAGCCTTAAAACTTCCTGGAGCTAAGCCTGGCGGCGCACTTTTGATGCAAACAAGGATCAGAAAACCTAGCGCAAAAAAGAGCGTACTGACCAGCAGCGCAAATAAGCAAAATCTCAGCAGTACATTTGAGTTTGGTCATTGCCTGAGGTCGATCTGTGACGCCTTGGATTGTCCGACGGTCAGAGGACGGCTACCTATCCGTATTGCACTGCAAGGCGGCAAGACCTTGGTGGTTGCAGGAAGTCTCCTTAATCCGGAAATGGATGTCGAATCTATAAAGTGCAGCACGGTCAGGAAAAATGCTGAGAAAGCCAGAGCGCCACTGACGGAGAGTGAAAGCCTTTTCGATCGGCATAAAAGATCGGGAATACTAAATCTGAGAATAGAGTCTGAGCTTTTGATATTCATCGCACAAACAGGGATGAATCTGACTCAGGCATCAGCGCTTGAAAGAGAAACTTATCGTTGGAAGTCTAACGGTGACGATCTGGAGGTTTTCCGCGTATACAAGGGGCGACGCGGCGGCGAAGCTGTTTTTCGTTGCTATCGTGCTTATAAGGAACATCTCGAGCGATATTTGCAGTGGCTGAATGACACAGGTTTTGCTGAGCACGATACTCGGCTCTTCCCTTTGCAAAGTCGAGGCATGATTCGCGCAAAAGATTCAAAGGTCGGATTTTACACATTGAAAGAATCCTTCAAGAAAATTGACGCCCGGATTATAGGGCCACAAGAGCTGCGTAAAACCAGAGTAAACTGGCTACTCAGGCGAAGTAACGATCTCGAACTTACGGCTGAGCAAATGGCCCATGATAAGGAAGTCCTTCTACGTGATTATGAAAGGCCGCATCATCAATCAGCGGCATCCGAAATAGTCCGGTTCCATGCATCAACAGATCCTGCTTATACGCCACCAGGGCCGGGTGTATGTATCGACAAAGATCGCGCCCCCGAGTCGATCAATGGTATAGCTAAAGAAGCGCCGAAACCGGACTGTATCAGCCCAGAAGGCTGTCTTTTTTGTACTAAGCATCGAGACGTTATGAGTCCAGATTATTGCTGGAAACTTGCCTCGCACGCAAAGATCAAGAGCCTGGAAGCAAACCTGTATAGACCACCGGAAAAGCAAGACATTCATCCTGCATACCAGGTTATTGAAAGAATAAACAAAAAACTTGAAGCAATAGCGTCTGGCAGCGAAATACGAGCAATGTGGGTAAGTGAATCCCGGGATTTGATTCGTGCCGGTAAATATCACCCCTATTGGAGTGGCCATATCGAGCTGATGGAGGTAATTGTATGAATTTGGCTTACTTCCCGGGGTTGCAGATTGAATCGGCCTTATCAAAAGAAGATGCGCTGAATTTTAAACCTGACAGCTGGCCCCCAGCGCCGGATTTTCCTGCTGTGATAGACGCCTATGGCAATGTTGTGTCTCGATATGGTGACGTGAGATGGGATCTTTCACCTTGGTCTGGGCACACCCTCACCATTTACTTTGGGGATGGCCCTGGTCAGGGAAAAAGAGTTAGCCCCCAGAATGCGGAGTTATTGCGTAAAGTTGTAGCGTGGTGGCTTTGGGGTGAAGCGGCCATACGTTCTGCTAGGGCATTGGTGTTTAAGTTTGAGACGATAAAACCTCTGTTTGTGGCCTGCACAGATGCAGGTATTCTGGCTACTGAGCTTTATAGATATCCCAAGGTCATCGAGAAGCTCTCCGAATATTACAAGCAACGCGGAAATCGCTTGATTGAATGTCTTCATTCATTATTCATCGCACGAGAGACTTTGGGGTTTGTCTTGCTTGACGAAAGCGGAATTAAATTGCTTAGCAGCGTATTAACAACGAATGATTCGACTCAGACCGCTTATATGCCAGCTAGGATATGGAGTTATCAGGTTTCACGTCTTCGCGAATGCCTGGATGACTTTCTATTACATCAAGAAAAAATAGAGGCCTGCTACGATTTTTGTTTGTCAGCTTATGCCAAAAATGCAGGAGGTCAGTTATCAAAAGCATTTGATGGCCTGGGTTTTGATGGGCCATTTGGAAGCTCGCGGGTTAGAGGGCAAAGCCGAACCGGAAAAATCTTTTATGGGTCATTTACAGAGACTGCGGAAGAATTTGGTATATCTGAATTGCTTGATCGCTGGGTGTTGTTCAATAAAGTTACTGGCATCAGATCACTTACTACTTACCTCTCTTTAATTAGCAGTGCTGGATTGGCTTATCTATTGAACTTTTCTTTGATGCGAATTGAAGAGGGCTCCAAACTTCGTGCTGATTGTTATGAGGTTGAACGTGATCAGCTAGGTGAAGAGATTCACATGCTGAAAGGTGTAACAACAAAAACCATTGAGGATTTTGATGCTCGCTGGATTGTTTCACCCACCGTTGAAATCGCTCTTTCAGCAATGAAGGCTGTTGCTTTTATGCGATTAAAGGCAGCAAGAGAGAATCCCTATTTAGAATTATCAAAGGAAGATGTCGAGAATCCAGTTCTTCAATCTCTTCAGCATGAACCATGGAGCCCCAAAGCACCCAAATCTCAATCAACCAAAAAATACAAAAAGATTCGGTCATACGGCGACATGGCCAAAAATATGTGGCCAAAACTTTTTGATGATAAGGAACTGACGATTACCGAAGCTGATCTGGAAATGGCCAACAGAATGACATTTGGCCTTGATCCAGAGAAGTTTGCCGTCGGTAAAGTCTGGCCCCTTGCCTGGCATCAATTACGACGCACCGGTGCTGTTAATATGTTGGCCAGTGGATTGGTGACCGAAGCGTCTCTTCAGTACCAGCTGAAACACGCCTCACGCGCCATGAGCCAATATTACGGGAGAAACTACTACCGACTCAAAGAACCGTTGAATGACGAAGCTCGTGCCTATTACTTGCGTGAGATGTATCAATCAATGGTACGGGAGTTTAAGGCGCTCCAATCTGATCAGTATGTTTCGCCACACGGTGAGAAGCGCAAACAGCAGATCCTCTCTGAAATATCGGAGAAAGACCATGAGCAGTTGCTCAAGGCCGCAAAATCAGGACGGATCAGTTACCGTCAAACATTCCTTGGTGGTTGCGCCAATTCAGGCCCGCCTTGCCCCCTTGGAGGGATTAGCAATATCAGTTCCTGCATGGGGTTTAGTGGTAACACTCCATGCGCATCGGCATTGTTGGATAAAGCCAAACTACCGATGATCAAGCAGCTTAAAAGTGTTATTGCCATTCAAATCAGTGATGCTGCGCCGGACTCCCCTTTGTATGAGTCATTACAAGCGCAATTAGAATCCGCAGAGCGAGCAATCCATGTCATCGAAAGCAATTGAACCAAGAAAAGTCAGCAAGGCCGAACTGAAATTCAGGGAGGCTTTCGAACGCCTCAAGGTGGGCAAGCCAGATATTCTGCCGAAAGGGACGCCACTCAGTCAGAACAATGTTGCCAAAGAGGCAGGGGTAGATCCTTCCGCCCTTCGCAGAGCACGGTTCCCTGAGCTGGTTGCGGATATTCAAGCCTGGATAGAAAGCCATAGGGATGAAGCACCGCAAAAATCACCCAGACAAATGATGCTTGCGCAAAGATCGAGGAACCGGGATCTACAGGAAAAGGTTAAGGTGTTGGAAGAGCAGCGAGATAAAGCCCTGGGGCAGTTGCTGGATGCCCAATCCCGGATACTGGAACTGACACTTGAGAACCAGCGACTACAAGCTCAGCTACCGGCAAGTAACGTTCACTTCATTTCGAATTCGAAGAAGCCATCGTGACTAGCTGGCACAGGGCGTAGGCCTAAATCCGCTAAGAAATGAGATTTATGACCGGAACCTCTAGGGCGTCAGCGATTTGATGGATCTTCGTCAGGGTGATGTTCTGGTCACCACGCTCTATATGTCCCATATAGCTTCGGTCTATCCCTGCAAGATCCGCTAGCGCCTCCTGAGAGAGCCCTTTCTCCTTCCGTATCTGGCGTACCTTCTCGCCAAAAGCGATCAGCCTTGGATCTTTCATATTTGTTCTGTCCAAAAGACAGAACTATCACCAAGCACTGGATATATCACCACGGGATATATCGCTCATTTTTGCTGTTCTGCGGTAGTCTTAACCCAATCGACTGGGCTATGGACAAGCATATGTGGAACGACAAGAAGCAAAAATACTGGGAGGCGATAAGAAATCACCCAGGAGTAAGCTGCAAAAAATTAAGCAAATACAAGTATCTACTGCAATTCAAAGGGCGGCGATGGTACTTGTGGCCCCGATCTGGGCGATACCAGCACCTGACCCAGGAAGGTCACGCCTCAGAGGTGTTTATGGGGGAGTTGCCAGACTTCTATCATCGATATCTGACTGGTGAACTTCAATTCCCGGAGAACTTCGGAAAAACCTGGAGCAAGGCAGACGAAGAAATTCTTTACGACATGATCGACTACGCCTGCACTGTCCGGCAGGTAGCCGGCGAACTGAAACGGCACCCTGTGAGCGTCGTTAACAAGCTAGCGAAGTACCTTGACGATGACAGCATCCAGAATCGCATTACTCAAGATTTTTACGATGTCCCTGTCCGGGAGCTGGTGCGGTGGCGCTAGGGCCAAGTACGTTCACAAAAATGGGTTTAAACCGTCACTCATGACAGCTTTCTATGCACAATGTAATTTCAACTTGCAAAATGCTATGCAAACTCATAGGTCGTGGTATGCTCTTGACCAATATTGATACTCACCACAAGAGGCACAGTCATGATCCGCTGCCACCTCGCCCGTATGATGGGTGAACACAAGCTGCGTATTGCCGACGTTGCCAGAGAGACGGGACTCAGCCGTGCTACGGTAACGTTGCTCTATAAAGAGACTGCTCAAAAAGTGGATTTGGACACGATAGAAAAAATCTGTCTGTTATTCGGTTGCGCGGTCGGTGATCTGTTTGAGCTCCAGGTTTCAAATCAATCGAAGGAAAGCCTGCCCCAAAGTGAAAATAAGCAATGAATGATCTAGATGAAATCAAAGAAAAACTTCGTCAGTTTGCGCTGGCACGTGACTGGAATCAATTTCACTCTCCAAAAAATCTGTCAATGGCTTTGGCAGGCGAAGTTGGCGAGTTATTAGAATTGTTTCAGTGGCTCACGGAAGAACAGTCAAAAAATCTAACACGGGAACAGCGTAAGGCCGTGGAGGAGGAAGTAGCGGATGTTTTCCTTTATCTACTCAGATTAGCAGACAGGCTAGGTGTTGATTTGCTGGAAGCAGCTAAAAACAAAATAATTATAAATGAGCAGAAATACCCAGTAGATAAAGTTAAAGGTAGCTCCAAGAAGTACACGGAATATTGATCATGTTGGTATATAGTGGAAATAAGCAGAGATTTATCGAGGATGTCAGTGATAATGCTATAGAAAATATCATACTGACAGAATTTGAAAGGAGGTTATTCAAGCGCCCTTCTAAAAATGAAGTGCTTTCATGGAAAAATTCCATGCAGTACATGTTCAAAATTCTGATTGATCCAGATATTCCACGTGATTCCGGCGTTTCGATTGAATACGTTTTACCACTAACTAGCAAGCGCATCGACTTTATATTGACCGGAAAGGATGAAGAAAAGCGAGAGACAGCAGTAATCATTGAGCTCAAGCAATGGAGTGAAGTAAAAAAGACAAGCAAGGATGGCATTGTAAAAACGTTTTTGGCCGGAGGTGAAAGGGAAACTAATCATCCCTCCTATCAAGCTTGGACATATGCTGCCTTAATCGAAGACTATAACGAAACCGTTCGGCAAGAAGACATAAGATTAATGCCTTGCGCTTATCTGCACAACTTAATTTCCGACTCGGCGATTAATGACCAATTTTATACTGCACACACCAGTAAGGCACCTATTTTCATTTCAAAAGATGCCAAAAAGCTCGCTGAGTTTCTCAAAAAGTATGTCAAATACGGCGATAGCGATAACATCATGTATCGCATTGAGCATGGAAGAATTAAGCCTTCAAAGGGTTTAGCTGATAGCCTCGCTTCAATGTTAAGCGGCAATCAGGAGTTCTTAATGATTGATGATCAGAAGCTGGTTTATGAGGCCGCTATTGATCTGGCGCATGAGGCGCATAAAGGCAAAAAGCAGGTACTAATTGTTGAGGGGGGGCCGGGTACAGGAAAATCAGTAGTCGCCATCAACTTGCTGGTTGAGCTTACCAAGCGAGAAATGAATACCCAGTATGTTTCTAAGAATGCAGCGCCGCGGGCTGTGTTTGCTGCAAAATTGACCGGCACCATGACAAAAACAAAAATCAACAACATGTTTAAAGGTTCAGGCTCTTATATTGGAGCGGAAACTAATTTCTTTGACGCGCTGATTGTTGATGAAGCCCACCGATTAAACGAAAAATCAGGCCTTTACGGGAATCAAGGTGAACACCAGATCAAGGAAATCATTAATGCATCTAAGCTATCAGTATTTTTTCTTGATGAAAATCAGCGCGTAACCCTGAACGATGTAGGTTCCCTTGAGGAGATTGAGGATTGGGCAACCAAGCTGGGTGCGAATATTTCCCGTATGGAATTAAAATCTCAATTCCGCTGTAATGGTTCAGATGGATATCTTGCATGGCTTGACTCATCACTACAGATACGAGATACGGCAAACAATACACTTGAGAATATCGATTACGATTTTAAAGTGTTCGATTCGCCTACTAGTTTGCGCGAGGAAATTTTTCAGAAGAATGCCATTAATAATAAGGCTAGATTAGTTGCTGGGTATTGCTGGAAATGGGTGAGCAAGAAAGATAAAAACGCTATGGACATTCAAATGCCAGAATATGGGTTTGAAGCGCAATGGAACCTGACGACAGATGGTAGTCTGTGGATTATCTCACCAGAGTCTGTGCGGGAAATAGGCTGCATCCATACATGTCAAGGGCTAGAGGTAGATTACATCGGAGTAATTATCGGCCCTGATTTGATCGTACGCAACGGCAAGATTATTACCGATGCAAGTAAGAGAGATGGTAGGGATAAAACTATCAGGGGCTACAAAAAACTCTTGAAGGAAAATCCTAGAGATGCAGCCAGAATTGTCGATGATATTGTTAAGAATACGTATAGAACACTGATGACGCGCGGGCAAAAGGGCTGCTATCTGTTTTGCACCGACCGAGAAACTAACGAATACTTTTCAAACTTGATTGATCAGGCTCGCCAAGTTCGAGAAATAACTCTGGAAGAAAAATATCCTGGGTTGAATCTACGTATCTTGCCAGCGAAAGAAGTTAAACCCTATGTAAACTCCGTTCCTGTCTATAATCTCAAGGTCGCCGCTGGTGATTTCAGTGAATATCAATCTTCGGGTGAATTTGACTGGGTTGAATTACCTGAACATATTCGTATCTCCAATGAATATTTTGTGGCGCAGGTCGTAGGCGAGTCTATGAATCGGCGAATTCCTAATGGTTCATGGTGTCTTTTCAAAGCAGACCCCGGTGGCTCACGCGAAGGAAAGATTGTCTTGGTGCAACACCGCGACATTCAAGATGTTGAGCAAGGAGGTCATTACACGGTTAAGGAGTATCATAGTGATAAGACTTATGCTGAGGATGGAGAGTGGCAGCATTCTAGAATCATACTTAGGCCAAAAACTAATGCGCTGGGTTATAAAGATATTGTATTGACGGAAAATCAAACAATAGATTTAATAGTTGTTGGCGAATATGTTTCGATTCTTAACTAGCCAGATTTTTTGCCTTGCATAAAATAGAGCTTATATCAATAAGGATTTTTATGGAATCCAGAATGCCATAAGAGACATATCCAATGAAGTGATGTAGTTGATTTTTCTAATTCTTGTTGCATGTAATTTGTTGGTGCAAGATGAGGTTTGTATTTCTAAAGATAACGAAAATTATTGATGGTCTTAGTGCGAATTAGTTATTGAAGATAGTTGAAAAATCTGGGTTCAAATAAATTTAAATGTAGAGGAAGTAACATGGAAGTTTTGGCGGAGCAAATTAATGAAAATAATATCGGTAAAAGCACCATTAGTTGGCTGCCAATTAACAAAGGTAGGGAGACCGCAGAATCAATACTAGGTTCATGGATCGCATCTAACTTCTATTTTATTGAAGAAAATCATGATCTCGGTATTGATGGACTTCGCCCACCTCAATTAGGAGGGATATTTGCCGCTCTAGGCTATGAACGAGCGGATGATAATAATGCGGCAACAATTGTTATGCCAACTGGAACAGGTAAGACTGAGACAATTCTTTCTATCGTTGTCGCAGGGAAGTTTAGAAAGACTCTCGTCGTTGTTCCTTCTGATGCGTTACGTGAACAAACGAAAAATAAGTTTGTAAAACTTGGCTTGTTAAGAGAGCTGGGCTTGATTTCTCAGGGTGTTCATAACCCTATTGTTTCGACTATTAAGCATGGTATAGATAACTCAGAAGATTTATCTAAGATCCTCAGTGCCAACGTCATAATTTCAACCGCTACTTCACTTTCAAAGTTTAAAAGTGAATTCTTTGAAAAGCTTACAAATGAATGCACTCATTTGATTGTTGATGAAGCGCACCATGTAACTGCCAATACTTGGGCAAAAGTTAAATCTAAATTTAGAGACAAGCCTGTTTACCAGTTTACTGCTACACCCTTTAGGAGCGATGGATCGAGGGTTGAAGGTAAGATAATCTTTAATTATCCACTAAAGAAAGCTCAAGATGAAGGGTATTTTAAGCCGATTGATTTTCATCCTGTGCGTGAATTCGTTGAAGATAAGGCAGATGAAGCAATCGCAAGAAAGGCTATTTCGCTAATTAGGAAGGATTTGAAAGATGGTCTGGATCATATCGTGATGGCTAGAGCTGCCACTAAGAAGCGTGCAGCAGAAATTTTCAAAATATATGCGAGAGAAAAGGATCTCAACCCAGTATTGATTGATAGTAGTACGAAGAATAAATCATCAATTATTGAGTCAATTAAAAATAGAGATCATAAAGTTATTGTCTGTGTAAATATGCTTGGGGAGGGCTTCGATTTACCGCAACTTAAAATATCAGCAATTCATGATCCGCATAAAAGCATTAATGTGATGCTTCAATTTACAGGTAGATTCACAAGAGCGACAGAAAATGTAGGTGACGCAAAATTTGTTGCCAATATTGCCAATCCTAATGTCAATGAATGCTTGGAAGAGTTGTATAAAGAAGATTCAGACTGGAATAATATCATTAGTGATATTAGTTCAATGAAAATTAAGAATGAGAAGAAGTATCAAGAATTTCGGGAAAAGTTCTCTGAGTCAAGTAAGTTGCTTGATCTTGGGTTGAACCCAAGTCTAAGTACGACGATATATAGAATGCAACTCGCGAAATGGGAACCCGATCGATTTGATGATTTTGGGAATAAACAATTTCAAATAGTCGATTCGGTAATTAATGATGATCAGACCATGTTAATCTTCTCTGTTAAATCCTATTTGCCTGTAGGGTGGACTAGCTCAAAAGAGTTATTTGATGAGTCGTGGGACTTATATATAGCCTTTTATGACAAGGCTAAAGATTTACTTTTTATCCATTCCTCTGCGAAGGATGGTCTGGTTAAAAGATTGGTTAATTTGATTGCTAAAGACTCTTTCCAAATTAAAGGAGAGCATGTCTTTAGATCGTTATCAGGTCTGAAGCGATTGAAGTTGCAGAATGTTGGCCTAAATAAAAATAAGAAAGGACTTCGTTATTCTATGCACACTGGCACGGAAATTAATGAACAAATACCTGATATCGAAGCAAATAGAGCGGTTAAGTCGAATATATTCGGCAAGGGGTATGAGAATGGAAGCCTGGTAAGTATTGGTTGCTCCTATAAAGGAAAAATATGGTCGATGGACAGCGATTCAATAAATCAGTGGGTTGTATGGTGCAAGGCTGTTGGCGATAAAATACTAGATGATAGTATTGATACAAATAAAGTCATGAAAACTGCAATGCAAACTGAAGACTTGGATGAGTTTCCAAAAATTCCGATTCTATCGGTTGAGTGGCCAATTGAAATACTACGTAAGAACGAATCGAGGATATCAATTAAGACAGCCTTGTGGGAAGAGCCGCTAATAAATTGTGAGTTGTTATACTTGGGTCAGCAGAGTTCCAATGCAAAAAGTGTAATGTTGGCTTTAAAAAGTTCGCATGGAATTAGTAGTGTTCGGATGAGTATTACTAGTCCTGGAGAGGTGACTTTTAAATCAGACGATAACCTGCATATTAAGTTTGGTGACCATTCCTTTTCAATTGAAGAGTTTTTTGCAGAGAATCCGCCGGTACTGTTTTTGACAGATACATCCATTCTGGATGGTGGTTTTAGGTATTATCCTAATGAAGATTATGTTTATAGGTATGATATTAATAATGTAGAGGATTGGGATTGGGAGGGAGTTGATATTTCAGTTGAGTCCCAAACTGTAGATAAACTAACGCACTCAATTCAGTATTCTGCAATTCAAAAAATTCGAGCTGATTATGACTTGGTTTTTGATGATGATGATGCTGGTGAGGTAGCGGATATTGTTGCTATTAAAAATTTTGATGATAAAAAGTTAGTTATCGATCTATTTCATTGTAAGTATTGCAAAAAAGAAAAAGGCATTGCGAGCCCAGGGGCAAGAGTCGATGACATATATGAGGTTGTCGGACAAGCCCAGAAAAGTCTAAAATGGTTTGGCGATAAGGAAAAGCTGATTCAGCGTCTTATGGAACGAGAACGTGGCAGATTAAAGAAAGGGAAAGCCTCTAGAATCGATAAGGGAAGTTTTACGGACCTTATTAATCTAGCAAGGATTTCTAGGTATTCTGATTTTCAGTTAGGAGTTGCAATCGTTCAGCCTGCAATATCTAAATCAAAGATGTCAGATGATCAGTTAGCAGTTATAGGCGCAACAGCGGCTTATATTGATGAAGTTAGTGGCGTCAAATTAAGGGTGATCACAAGTAAATAGAGTTTTTAATTAAGAATCAGGTGGTGACAAAAATACAGAAATGTCACCACTTGGATTGGTAACCTATGGACAAATCGGGAATCGCCTAAAATGCAGATAAATTCTGGCCTACAACCATTGTCACCAGTAGTAAATGTTACGGGTGTTGCGGTTGCGGTAACTTTTTGGTGATTGCCTACCGCGAACTGCGTTTATTGGAGCTGGAAGTCTTGCGCGCCAGCAGCAAAAACGACGGGCAAATGGCGCTGGATGTCAGCAGCCTGATTCAAATTAACGTAGACCAGTTTTTCGGCATCGAAATTGAAGAATTTCCCGCGCAAATTGCGCAAGTCGCGCTGTGGCTGATGGACCACCAAATGAACTTGGCCGTGTCGCAAGAATTTGGTAATTACTTTGCGCGTATTCCACTTAAAGCACGCGGTACTATTGTGCATGGCAATGCTTTGCAGCTTGAATGGAGCGAGGTCATTGCGCCTGAAAAGCTCAGTTACATTATTGGCAATCCGCCATTTATTGGTAAGAAAGAGCAGACTAAGGAACAAAAGCTAGATTTCGCCAAGGTTACTGAAAATATAAAATCATCAGGCGTATTAGATTTTGTCGCAGCTTGGTATGTGAAAGCAGTTGAAATGATGCAAGGCACAAATATTCGTTGTGCTTTTGTATCTACAAACTCCATTTCGCAAGGCGAGCAAGTCGGCGTTCTTTGGAACTTCATGCTAGAAAAAGGTGCAAGCATATTTTTTGCACATCGTACTTTTAGCTGGAGTAATGAAGCTAGAGGAAATGCCGCAGTGCATTGTGTGATTATTGGCTTTTCTCTACATGAGATGGTACCTAAAACTATTTTTGAGTATGAAGATATAAGAGGCGAACCGCAGGGTCTTTTAGCGAAAAACATCAGCCCTTATTTAGTGGATGCAGAAAATACAATAATAACCAGAAGAACCAAGCCACTAGCGGATGTGCCTGAAATTAATAAAGGCAGCGAAGCTACAGATTTTGGGTATTTATTTCTTGAGCCAGATGAAAAAAACGAGCTAATCAAAAAATACCCGATAAGTGCGAGTTGGTTAAGGCGTGTCTATGGTGGAGATGAGTTAATCAATAACATGGAACGTTATTGTTTGTGGCTTGTTGATGCTAATCCAAGCGAGTTGAGGCTGGTTCCTCCTGTCTTAGAGCGAATTGAAAATGTACGCAAAGCGCGGCTTACTAGTTCTAAAAAAAGAACTCAAGAATGGGCAAGCCAGCCAACATTGTTTTCAGAAAACAGACAGCCAACTAGCCGCTATCTTGCTGTTCCCAAAGTATCTTCAGAAAGACGAGCTTTTCTACCCATCGGCTATTTAGAGCCTACCGAAATAGCCACAGGGAGTTTGCAAGTCATACCTGATGCAGCTCTATATCACTTCGGTATTTTAAATAGCACTATGCACAATGCTTGGATGCGTTCAGTGGCAGGCCGCATGAAAAGTGACTACCAATATTCAAACTCAATCGTTTACAACAACTTCCCTTGGCCAGAAAATCCAAGCGAAGCTCATACCCAAAAAATCGAAACCGCCGCGCAAGCCGTACTGGATGCCCGTGCACAATTTCCTGATTCCAGCCTAGCCGACCTCTACGACCCACTGACCATGCCGCCCGTACTGCTTAAAGCTCATCAAGCCTTGGATAAAGCCGTCGATGCCGCCTATTTGGAACAGCACAAAGGCAAAAAATCCTTCGCTACCGAGGCCGAGCGCGTCGCCTTTTTGTTTGAGCGCTACCAAGAATTACTTGCGGCCGAGCGCGCGCTTTTATCGAGAAAATAATGACCTTACGCCCGTATCAAAATTATTTTCCTGCGCTGGCGCAGGGTGTGTTTGTTGATGAATCCGCCGTGGTAATTGGTCAGGTGGAGCTGGGCGAGGATTGTTCGGTTTGGCCTGTGGCGGTGATACGCGGCGACATGCAGCGCATTCGTATTGGTGCGCGCACCAGCGTGCAAGACGGTGCGGTGCTGCATATTACTCATGCCTCTAAATACAACCCCGAAGGTTTTGCTCTGACCTTGGGCGAGGATGTTACAGTCGGCCATCAGGCCATGCTGCATGGCTGCACCATTGGCAACCGCGTGTTGATTGGCATGAAAGCCTGTGTGATGGACGGCGCAATCATCGAAGATGAAGTGATTTTAGGCGCGGGCAGTTTAGTGCCCCCTGGCAAACGCTTAGAAAGCGGCTTTGTTTATGCAGGCAGCCCAGCCAAAAAACAGCGAGCCATTACCGCAGCCGAGCGCGAGTTTTTTACTTACAGCGCGCAAAATTATGTGCGCTTAAAAAATGAGTATGTGCAAATGCAAAACAAAGCCACTATTTATGAAAATTCCAATGTAGCTGAATAAATAGCGGCGATGGGTTATTTCACCAAAGGCTGGTTATCGGCAAATTGTTTTTGTATGTCCAAGTGCGCGGCGATATCGGCTAAAAATAAATCCACCAGTTCGGGGTCGAAATGTTCGCCGCGTTCTTTTTTGATTAATGCCAGTGCATCGCTCAAAGGCCAAGGCTGTTTGTAGGGGCGCGTACTGAGCAGGGCATCGAAGACATCGACCAAGCTTAGGATGCGCACTTGATGCGGAATTTCTTCACCTTTTAGCCCTTGTGGGTAGCCTTTGCCGTTGTATTTTTCGTGATGACTGCGGGCAAGGGTGGCAGCCAGTTGCAATAACGGCGAGCGGTGGTCACCAATAATTTGCGCGCCAATTTCTGTGTGTTTTCTCATGATGGCCCATTCGTCTGGCTCGAAGCTACCGGGCTTTAATAAAATCGAATCGGTAATGCCAATTTTGCCGACGTCGTGCATGGGCGCGGCATTAAATAATTCTTGGGCAGCGTCCTCGCTGTAGCCTGCTTGCAGCGCCAAGCGTTTGGCATGATGGCTAATGCGCACAACGTGCATACCCGTTTCGTTGTCGCGATATTCCGCCGCACGACCTAGGCTTTGAATAATTTTTAGGCGGGTATCCAGCACCTCTTCGGCATGCACCAAGGATAAATGCGTGCGCACGCGCGCTTTTACAACGCTTGGGCTAAAGGGTTTGGTAATGTAGTCCACAGCGCCTAAATCGAAGCCTTTTTCTTCGTCGGCGCTGTCGCTGAGCGCGGTAATAAAAATCACAGGAATAAAACTGGTTTCATCTTGCGCTTTAAGCTGGGTGCAAACTTCGTAGCCCGATATTTCGGGCATCATAATATCGAGCAAAATTAAATCGGGCTGCTCGGCCCGGGCAAGCTCCAGCGCCGTTTTTCCTTCTTTGGCAAAAAGCAAACGGTAGTTATCTTGCAGAGTGTGGCGCAGCACTTGTAGGTTGGTGGCTTCGTCATCGACCAGTAACAGTGTTTTTTGCTTTTCTACTCTATGCATTTTTTTATCCTTTTTATTTTTCTAGCCATTCGCTTAGTAGTTGCTGCGCTGTTTTAAAATCAAAGGCTTCGAAGCTTTGTTGTAGCGCTTGCGCTTGCTCTGCACTTAGGCTGGGTAAAACAGTTTGAATCAGTTTTTCGTCTAATTCGTTGTGTTGCAGTTTTTCTAAAAGTTTTGTTAATAAGCTTTTATCTAAAGGTGTTTTTTGTGGTTCTAGGCTGGCTTGTTCTTCTAAAAAGCGTTCAGCTAGTTTTTGAAGGTGCTGCCACTCTTGCGCAAGATTTTCTTTTAAAGAGTTTAAATCTGCGCTTGGGTTATTTTTAATTTGATTTTCGATTTCGCCCGCATAACGGCTCAATTTTAATAGGGCTAAATTACCCGCCACACCTTTTAAGCTGTGCGCTTGTGCGCGTATCGTTTCGTTGGTGTTATCGCTGCTATGCAGTTGTAACGCGGAGTATTTTTGTGGGTAGTCGGCAAGAAAGATTTGAATTTGTTTTTGTAGGGCTTCACGACTGCCCCATAGGCTTTCGCCGCGCTGCCAATCGAGGCTGCTTTCGTTTTCGTCTGATTGAATGATGGCTTGAGTTTGGTAGCCTAATACTCGTGCTATTTCTGCAAATAAGGCGGCGGTTTCAATGGGTTTAACGGCAAAGCCATTCATGCCTGCCTCTTGTGTTTGCTTGCGGTCTTCAATCATAACGCTGGCGGTAAGCGCAATAATGGGTGTGGCTTGGCGTTGTTCTTTTCGTTCAAAGGCGCGAATGGATTTTGTAGCTTGCAGGCCATCCAAAACGGGCATGTGTACGTCCATTAACACTAGGTCGAAATGCTCCGCCATAAAATATTTTATTATTTCTTCACCGTTGCTTGCGGTCGTAACTTTATGATTTCTTTTTTCTAAAATAAAGCGCAGTAGTTCTCGATTTTGTTCGACATCATCGGCAAATAAAATACGCAGAGAGGGTAAATTGACCTCTGTTTTTATATTCGTAGTTTGAACTGCTTCGCCAATTTCTAATGGCAAGGTAACGCAAAACTCCGAGCCTTTTTTCAGTTCACTGCGCACTTCGATACTGCCACCCATCGCTTGCACCAGTTGATTGGCAATGGTCGTGCCCAGCCCTGTGCCACCAAAACGGCGGCTGATGGAGGCGTCGGCTTGCGTAAAGGGTTCAAAGATTTTTTCTACCTGCGCGGCGCTCATGCCAATACCTGTATCTTGGATACGAATTTTCAGCAGGTTTTGTTCGTAGTCATAATGCACAGTCACTTGACCTTGCTCGGTAAACTTGATGGCGTTGCCGACTAAATTAGTAAGTACTTGCAGCAAGCGCAGCGCATCACCACGGAAAAACTCTGGGGTATTTTGTGCATACTGGCTTTCAAGCTGAATGTGTTTTTTCTGTGCGTTAATGCCAAGGGTATTTTGCAGTTGCTCGGCCAAAGATTTTAAAGAAAAACTGGTGTTTTCAAGCTCAATTTTGCCGTTTTCAAGTTTAGAGGTGTCGAGAATATCGTTTAATAGCCCCAACAAAGAGCGCGAAGACTGGCGAATAATGTGCAAGTGCTCGCGCTGTTTATCATTTAATTCACCTTGCAAAATAAGTTCAGTAAAACCAATGATGGCGTTCATCGGCGTGCGAATCTCGTGGCTCATATTGGCTAAAAAATGCATTTTTGACTGTGCGGCTAGTTCGGCTTTTTTGACCGCTTCGCGCAGAGATTTTTCTAATTCTTTGCGCGTGCTGATATCCGATAGCACGCCGACATAAAGGCGGCCGTCTTCGGTTTCAACTTCGCCAACAGAAATGCGTAAGGGCACAATAGAACCATCTTTACGTTTGCCAGGGACTTCAGCACCGACTCCGATAAGATGGGCTTTGCGTGTTTTGCTGTATTTGGCCAGATGGCCATCATGCTGAGAATGATAAGGCTCGGGCATTAAAATATTGATGTTTTTACCCAATACTTCGCTGGCCTGATAGCCAAACAAACGCTCGGCGGCACGATTAAATTCTTGAACAAGGCCGAGCTGGTTGATGGTAATTATGCCGTCATCGGCGGTATCTAGAATGGTGGCAAGACGCTTGCGGCTAGAGATAATTTTTTGATTCAGATTGCGCGATAAAAACAAACCATTAAGCGCCGTCGTGGTCATGGCGATGGTGACGGCAAGGGAGGCTACGCCCAGAGCCAAAATAAAATGATTAATCACATAGCCTGAGTTTGGTGCGCTGGTTTCACCATAAAAACGCACAGCGGCCATGGCGGTGTAGTGCATGCCAGCAATGGCGCTGCCCATAATTAGACCGCTTAACCAAAAGCGGCTATTTTTTGACAGCGCCAGTTTTGCCAAGCCAAAACGCACACCAATGGCCAGCGTGCCTAGAGCAACAGCTACGACAATCGAAAGTAAAAATAGCCAAAGGTCGTGTTGCATATAGAGCGGTGTTTCGATGGCGAGCATACCGCCATAGTGCATCGTGCCGATGCCCGCCCCGAGTATAAAACCACTGCCTAGCAGCTGTATGCGGGTCAGTTCTTTGCGAATTAACATGCGCAATGCGGCCCAAGCTGCAAGCAAAGCAGGCAGCATAGAAAGCAGTGTCAGCGTGCCTTGGTAGCGCCAAGGGGCGGGCAGCTGATAGGCAAACATGCCAATAAAATGCATGGTCCAAATACCACAGCCCAGGGCAACCGAGCCTGCAATTAAGGTGGCTTGACGGTGTTTTTTATCGCTGGTGCGTTGGGCGATATCGGCCATTTGCAGTGCCAGCCAAGACAGTGCTGCGGCAACTACGACCGAAAGCACCACGAGGCTGGTTTGGTAGTGGCCAAGCGCACGCGGCATGTCCGCAGGCGGCTGAGTAAAAAAATGGGAAAGATGCTCAAGCATAAGTTTTAAGTACGAAATTCGTCTAAGTGTTTGCCTAAATTTAAAGCCGCATTTTTATTGTGTAATGCCAAGCGAGAAAGCTCGTCGATGGCTTGGTTGTTTTGCTCGATATTTTGCCGCAATGCATGAATGGACTCCGAGGTTTCATGCATTTCTTGCCCAATAAGTTGAGCGGTGCTGGCGGTTTGTTGTGCCAAAGGTAAAAGCTCTTTTACTTGTTCGGCGACATTAATTAAATGGGGTAAAGATTCGCTGGCGTTATGGGTCAGATCGGTCATTTGTTCGGTACGTTTTTCGATGCCAAGGCGCACATCGGTGGCCGCCTGAGAAACCTGTTGAACGATTTTGCCGACATCGGTGAGGCTGCTTTGGGTGCGTTGTGCCAGCGCGCGCACTTCATCGGCCACAACCGCAAAACCTCGGCCTTGTTCACCCGCTCGCGCCGCTTCAATGGCAGCGTTTAATGCTAAAAGGTTGGTCTGTTCGGCAATGGAGCCGATGGTTTGCATGATCTGTTCAACTTGTTGCGCTCCTTGGTTGAGAGCGTCGATGTGCAAAGACAGTGCTTGATTGTCTTGCATTATTTGATCACCAATGCTGACCACTTGCTGCACGGCGGTACGAGTGCTTTGGGCTTCGCTCAAAATATGGCTGACACCAGCCTGAGTTTTATCGCCAATTTGCGCAAAAGCTTGGGTTTGCTCTTGGACTTGTTGAATCAGCGTTAAATTGCGATTGAGGTTTTTAAGGCTGCTCTGAAAGCGCTGCTGAATTTGTTCGAGCTCTTTATAAAGCCGCTCGGCCGAACCTTGATTGCTGTGGGCATGATTTTTCACTTCGTTTAGCGCGCTGGCGATGATATCGCGGAACTCGTCTATCACCGCGACCACGCCTTGCATTTCGCTGTTCATGCTCATGTCCAAGCGCGCAGGTTTGACTAAATTTTTTTGTTTGAAATGCTGCATGTATTGGCCGACTTCACCCAGAGTGCGCACGCCCCAACGGTATTCGTCGAGATCGTGCACCAAGATGACGGCAATGATGACCCACTGAATGGCACTGCCAAGCGGGTTGTCGGTAAACCAAATGGCGTTTATCGCTAGCAGAATCATGCCAACCCAATGAATGAAGCGCATACGCAAGAATAGGGATTTCATAAATAGCCTTAGGATGAGGGGGGTCTTGGCAGTATAGGAGGGAGCTGGCTTTTTGCTTGCCAAAACGGGCAAGACAGTTGCGGCGCTCAAGAGTACAATTCGGCGACTTTTTGTTTCCACAACCACTATTTAAAAGAAGCTATTGCTATGGGACGCGCCTACCAAAACCGTAAAGACTCCATGGCCAAAACGGCCGCAACCAAATCCAAAATCTATTCTCGCTATGGCCGCGAGCTGTATATGTCGGCCAAACAAGGCGGTGCTGACCCCAGTGGCAACCTCACTTTGCGCAGCTTGATTGAAAAAGCCAAAAAAGACCAAGTGCCCAGCCACGTCATTGAAAAAGCCCTCGAAAAAGCCAAGGGCGGCGCAGGCGAAGACTTCCAGCCTTCCTTGTACGAGGGCATAGGCCCTGGTGGGGCGATGGTTTTAATCAGCGCTTTGACCGACAACAACAACCGCACCTTTGGTGATATCCGTGGCGTGTTCACTAAGTGCAAAGCCAAGCTAGGCAGCCAAGGCTCGGTGTCGCATATGTTTGATCATCGCGCCATGTTTGTTTTTGCAGGCGATGACGAAGAGCCTGTGTTGGAAGCCCTGATGGAGGCCGATGTCGATGTGCAAGATATCGACAGCGAAGACGGCATGATTACGGTATTGTGCCCGCCGACCGACTATTTTAAAGCCAAAAATGCGCTGCAAGGCTGGAATGCCAAGGTGGATTTTGAGGTAGAAGAAATCACGTATTTACCGCAAACCGAGCATCCTATTAGCGGGGATGACGCGGCGCAGTTTGAGCGCTTTGCTGCCATGTTGAACGACTTGGAAGACGTGCAGCAGCTTTATCACAACGCAGTTTTTGAATAGCGGCGCCTAAATGCAGCCAAGGTGGCTTACGCTGCTTTGGCTTGCGGCTACCTTTCGGCACACAACTCGCAGGCACGCCATGAACCCATCCTTGGGGGCTCGGAGATTGCCATCCAGGTAATCTACGTCCTGCTTATTGTGTGCCGAAACGCCGCGCCAAATACTGCGCCAAGCACCGTGCCGAAACTCTGCGCCAAGCGCCGCGCCAAGGCGGCTGGGTTTAGGCTTCGATGGGTTTGCTAAGCTCGGCGGCAAAGTTACGTGCCTTGTGGGTTTCGGGCAGGTTGCGGCCTTTTAACAGCAGGTTCCAGTAGAACCAAGGAATAAACGAACGCTTTAACCACCAGTAGAAGCGGCGCGGAATGCGCGAATCCAAGGGCAAGGTGGTTGAAATCACGCCGCCGTAGGTGAACTCGGCCAACAGCACTTTGCCGTGAGAGGTGGTCAGCGGGCAGGCGGCGTAGCCGTCGTAATGCGCGCTGGTTTCTTCTTTGGCGATGGCGCTAAGCAGGTTTTTTACCAGTACGGGCGCTTGGCTTTTGATGGCGGCGCAGGTTTTGCTGTTGGGGCTAGAGGTGCAGTCACCCAAGCCAAAGACGTTGTTGTAGCGCGTGTGGCGCAGGCTGTGTTGGTTGACTTCCAGCCAGCCGTCGGCGTTGGCCAGCGGGCTGTTTTTAATAAAGCTGGGTGCGCTTTGTGGCGGCACAACGTGCAGCAGGTCGAAGGCCACTTCTTCGCGAATTTTTTCACCGTCTTTGCTGCTTTCAAACACCGCGATTTTTTCAGCACCGCGCACTTCGACTAAGGATTGGCCGTAGTGGGTGTCGGCTTGATAGGCTTTAACCACTTGGTTGAGCGCTTGGGCATAGAAAGGCACGCCGAAGATACCTGAGCCGCCGCTGCGAAATTGCAGGCTGTCCAGTTTGATGCCTTTATCTTGCCAGTAGTCGGCGGAGAGATAGAGCGCCTTTTGGGGTGCGCCTGGGCATTTCACCTCACCGACGGGCTGGGTAAAGATGGCCTTGCCGCCTTTGAAGTTTTTTACCAACTCCCAAGTGTATTGCGCGTGTTGGTAGTGGTAGTTGCTGGTGACGCCGTTTTTGCCCAGCGTTTCTTCTAAGCCTTTGATGGCACTCCAGTTACTTTGAATGCCTGCGGCGACCACCAAGTAGTCGTAACCTACGACTTCGCCATTGGCGAGTTTGACTTGGTTGCTGTCGGGCAGCAGCTCGGTTGCGGCCTGAGCAATGTGTTTTATGCCCTTGGGCAATACGTCTTTGAAGGGGCGACGTGTGGCCTGTGCAGGGTAGGCACCGCCGCCGACCAAGGTCCAGGCGGGCTGGTAGTAGTGGTACTCGGACGGCTCAATAAGAGTGATGTCGAGGTTGGCTTGTTCGCGGCGCAGTTTGGCCGCTACGCTGATGCCGCCTGTGCCACCGCCGATGATAACGAGCTGATGTTTTGCTGCTGACATAATTTGAACCCTCTTTCAGAATAGGTGTGCAGGTGTTTCAACATGAACGTGCCTGCCTAAGACCTAGGCGATTTTAAGCATCTGTCTATTTCTTAAAAAGGAATATATAGATATATATTTAGCAGTTTTTTTGATAATAAAACCATGAGCCAGACTCCGAATTTTGCAAAGCTGTATGACTATGTGCTGCGCCGTTTTGCGGGCGATCAAGCGGCCCTGGAAGCCTATTTG
>JBPOIN010000134.1:0-12951 GCA_052034445.1 Pseudomonadota bacterium
TTCGAGCAGTCGGAATTTGCCCGGTATCAGATTGAGCAGGAGTTGCAGCAACGCTTTCCGCAGCGGGAGTTATCCTGCGTCATCGGCGATGTGCGCGATGCGCAAAGACTGGCCTTGGTGTTCGAGCAACATCATCCCGGGGTGGTGTTCCATGCGGCGGCCTACAAGCATGTGCCGCTCATGGAAAACGAGAATGCCTGGCAGGCGCTGCGCAACAATGTGCTGGGGACGCTGAATGTGGCGCAAGCCGTCGTCAAACATGGCGTGGCAAGATTCGTCCTGATTTCGACGGACAAGGCCGTGAATCCAACCAATGTCATGGGCGCCAGCAAGCGCCTGGCGGAAATGGCTTGTCAGGCGCTGGCCGCGCAACTAGGCAAGCAGGCTGCGGATACGGGACAGTCTGCAATGGCGCCAGATTTCGTCATGGTGCGTTTCGGCAATGTGCTGGGCAGTAGCGGCAGCGTGATTCCAAAGTTCCGCGAGCAGATTGCCCATGGCGGTCCGGTCACCGTGACGCATCCGGAGATCGTGCGCTATTTCATGCTGATTCCCGAGGCAGCACAACTGGTACTGCAAGCCGGCCTGCTGGGCAGCAGCGACAGCCAGGGCGGCAAGATCTTTGTCCTCGACATGGGGGAACCGGTGAAGATTGTCGATCTGGCGCGCGAGATGATCCGGCTCTCCGGTTTCAGCGCAGAGGACATCCATATCGAATTCACCGGATTGCGCCCTGGCGAAAAACTCTACGAGGAACTGCTCGCTGATGGCGAGAAGACCTTGCCGACCCCGCATCCGAAGTTGCGCATCGCACGTCCCGACGAAGCGCATGATGCGGCCTGGCTGACCGAGTTGCAGGCGTGGCTCAGTCAGCCATGGCGCGAAGAAGCCGAGGTCAAACGCGGTCTCAAACATTGGGTACCGGAATACCGGCCTCAGTCGACCGCCAAGCCGGAGTGAGGCGCCATGGCGACCTATGCAATCGGCGACATTCAGGGTTGTTTCGGCGAGCTGCAGTGTCTGCTGCAGAAGATCGATTTCGATGCGCATCGCGACCGGTTGTGGTTCGTCGGCGATCTCGTCAATCGCGGTCCGCATTCGCTTGAAACGCTGCGGCTGATCAAGGGGCTGGGCAATGCGGCCGTAAGCGTGCTCGGCAATCACGATCTGCATCTGCTGATGCTGGCCGAGGGAAGCTCGCGCTTACGCGAAGACGATACGCTGACGCCGATTCTCGAAGCTCCCGATCGCGAAGAACTGTTGACCTGGCTGCGGCAACAACCGCTCATGCATGTCGAAGGCCGGCATGCCATGGTGCATGCCGGCTTGCTGCCGCAATGGACGGTGGCCAAGGCGCGCACACTCGCTGCAGAAGTCGAAGCCGCACTGCGGGCGAAGAATTACCGTAAATTCCTCGATCATATGTGGGGCAGCGAACCGGTCGCCTGGCAGGATGATCTGCAAGGGTGGGGGCGCTTGCGTGTGGTCGTGAATGCCATGACGCGCATGCGGTTCTGCACCCAGCACGGGGTCATGGAATTTCGCAGCAAGGGCAGCCTGGCGAATGCGCCACAGGGCTATGTGCCGTGGTTTGAGGTGGTGGGGCGGCAAAGCGCCGATCACATTCTCGTCACGGGCCACTGGTCGGCGCTCGGACTCAAGCTCACGCCGAACCTCATGGCGCTTGACAGCGGCTGTCTGTGGGGCGGGCATCTGAGCGCCGTGCGCCTTGAAGACCGTACGGTGTTTCAGGTCGAGTCTGGCGCGCAACCTGCACCTGCCTGAGAGACTGCGAAAATTTCTGCTGCGCGCGCGAGGGAATTTTCACAGCCCCCGAGCTGCGCGGCGGCTTATTCCGCCGTGTCGCGGAAATCGGTGAGTTTTTTGTTGGTCCAGCTCTTGAAGGCGCGGCGGAAATTGCTGACACTGCTGTAGCCGAGCATGAAACCGATCTGCTTTGGCGTCAGTGAGGTGTATTGGAGATACTGGATGGCCAGTTCGCGCCGTGTGTCGTCGAGAATCTGCTGGAAGGTGACGTCTTCCTTGACGAGACGGCGGCGCAAGGTGCGCGAGCCGATATTCAACTGTTCGGCCATCTCTTCCAGCGTCGGGAACTTGCCCGGATTTTTCACCAGATAGTTGCGGATGCGGTTGGAGAGCAGGTCGTCTTCCTCGTTCTTCGTCGCCAGCAACTGGCACTGGCGTTCGCAGAGTTTGAAGACTTCTTCGTTGGCGAGGCTGACCGGATCTTTCAGGCGGTTGATGTCGAAGACGACGATGTTGCGCGGCTGATTGAAATGCAGCGGACAGTTGAAGCGATGCTGATAAGGTTTGAGGTCGGCCGGCGCCGGGTAGGTCAGATACATTTCCAGAATCGGAAACGGCTTGTTGGTGATGCTCGACGCCAGCTCGATGGTGCGACTGATGAATTCCTCAACGGCAAAGCGCAGCGCATCGCCGCCCAGCAGATAGCTGTCGCGAATCTCCGACCACCAGCGACCATCGCTGATGTGATTGGTGGAGCTGAAGATCTGCTCGCTGAGTGAGTAGTACTTGGTGAATACCTCGCGGGCCTGTTCCAGCGTTGCCGCGCTGAGCGCTGCGTAGCCAAGCACACCCAGGTCGCTGATCTTGAATTCCGCGCCCAGCGCAAGTCCGATGAACGGATCCTGTGTCAGTTCGATGATATTGAGAATCACGCGCCGGTATTGCTGCGGATTGGCGCGTAATGAATCGCTACCGATGCGGTCGGGATGCAGGCCGGTGTCCTTGAGGACTTGCTCGGCCGAGAACCCCCGGGCGGCCATACGGGAGAGGTAAAAATTCAGCTTGTTGGTTGACCGCGCGCCTTTCATTATTGCCGTCGATTATACAATAGCGGGCAAGGGTTTATCTGCGCTCCGCAAGCGCTGGTCTGCAGCGAGAGGACGCGGCAAAAGTGCGGTGCAAGCAGGGGCCGGCTTATAATCGTGGCTCGATTTTTTGCCCACAGATACGCACGAGGAAGCCATGAGCTATTTCAAACATCACGTTTTTGTTTGCACCAATCAGCGCGAAGCCGGACAAACCTGCTGCAACGCGCGTGGCGCTTCGGAGTTGCGCGATTACGCCAAGGATCGCCTCAAGGCGCTCGGCATCGGCGGCGGCCCGAATGGTGTGCGTATCAACTCGGCCGGCTGCCTCGAACGCTGCGATAACGGACCCGTGATGGTCGTGTATCCCGAAGGCGTCTGGTACACCTACCTCGACAAGGAAGACATCGACGAAATCATCGACAGCCATCTGGTTGGCGGCAAGCCCGTCGAGCGTCTGAAGATCTGATTTCTTCATGCGTCAGCGCGAGCGTCTGAGCATTGCCGGTCCTGATGGCAGGATCGAAGTCTGGGTCGAACCGCACGAGAACCCGCGCGGCATCGCGCTGATCGCGCATCCGCATCCGTTGTTCGGCGGCACGGCCGACAACAAGGTGGTCACGACGCTGGCGAAGACGTTTCACGAACTCGGCTATGTGACGCTGCGGCCGAACTTTCGCGGTGTCGGCGGCAGTGAGGGCGAACACGATCATGGCCTGCGCGAGACCGATGACCTGCTGGCCGTGCATGAGTTCGCCCGTCAACACATCGGCCCGCTGCCGCTGGTGCTGGCGGGATTCTCATTCGGTGCGTATGTCGTCACGCGCATCGCCAAAGTGTTGCAGGAGCGGGGCGCAGCCGCCGAACGCCTGGTGCTGGTCGGCACCGCGGCGGGCTTCATCGAAGGTGCGCGCAGTTACGTGACCGAGGCCGTGGCGCCCGATACCGTGGTGATTCATGGTTCGGATGACAGCACGGTGCCGCTGGCGAATGTACTGGCCTGGGCCGAGCCGCTCGAATTGCCGATTGTTCTGGTGCCGGGCGCCGACCACTTCTTTCACCGCAAGCTGCATGTAATCCGCAACATCATCCATTCGGCCTGGGGCGAGTAGTGCCTGCCGCACGCGCCGACTCGCCGCCAGCGCCGGATCGCGCATCCCGGATGGAAGTGCTGCGCGTCCATGATCTGCACAAGTCCTACGCCCGACGCGCAGTCGTCGCCGGCGTGAGCTTCAACTTGGCGCGCGGCGAATGCTATGGCCTGCTGGGACCGAATGGCGCCGGCAAGACCACCACCCTGCGCTGTCTGCTAGGTCTGACCAGTCCCGATCGCGGTGAAATCGCCATCAACGGCTTGTCGTTACCGGCACATGGCCGGGTAGCGCGCATGAAAGTCGGCGTGGTGCCGCAGTTCGACAACCTTGATCCCGATTTTACGGTGGCCGAAAACCTGCTTGTGTTCGGGCGCTATTTTGGCATTCCCGATGCACAGACCCGCCAACGGATTCCCGAACTGCTGGATTTCGCCGGTCTCGCCGGCAAGGAGCAGATGCGCCTGCAAATGCTCTCGGGCGGCATGAAACGACGTCTGACGTTGGCGCGAGCGCTGGTCAATGACCCCGATCTGCTGCTGCTTGACGAGCCGACCACGGGGCTCGATCCGCAGGCACGGCACCTGATCTGGGAGCGTTTGCAGCGCCTGCTGCAGCAGGGAAAAACCATCCTGCTGACGACGCATTTCATGGACGAGGCTGAGCGTCTGTGCCATCGCTTGGCCATCATGGACGAAGGGCGCATGGTGGCCGCGGGCAGCCCGCGCGAACTGATCGGCGCGCAGATCGAGCCGCACGTCGTAGAAATCTATGGCGAGGACGCCCCCGGCTGGGTGCGTGGCTGCGGCCAGCAACATGCAAAACGCATCGAGGTGAGCGGCGAGACTGGCTTCTGCTATCTTGATGAAGGACAGGTTGGCCCGCTACTGACGCAGCTGGCCGGGCAAACGCATCTGCGCGTGCTGCATCGGCCGGCGAATCTCGAAGATGTGTTTCTCAAACTGACCGGCCGCGAGTTGCGCGACTGATGGAACAGGGAGATCGCATGTCTGACCGCTTGGCGCTGCCGCGTTTTTCGCTGCGCGCGCTGGCTGTCTGGCGGCGCAACTTTCTCGTCTGGCGCAAGATGGCGATCCCGTCGATCCTCGGCAATCTCGCCGACCCGATGATCGACCTGTTCGGTCTCGGTTATGGCCTCGGCAGCCTGCTGCCGCAGGTCTCGGGCATGAGCTACATCATGTTTCTCGCCAGCGGCACGGTGTGTTCCAGCACCATGAATGCAGCCTCGTTCGAAGCCCTGTATTCGGCGTTCTCGCGCATGAATGTGCAAAAAACCTGGGAGGCGATTCTGAATACGCCATTGTCGCTTGACGATGTGCTGGCCGGCGAATGGCTGTGGGCGGCATCGAAAGCCACGCTCTCTGGGTTGGCGATCCTGCTGGTGATCGCCGTACTCGGTGCGGTGAGCTCGCCGCTGGCGCTGTGGACGCTGCCGGTGATTTTTCTGATCGGTCTGTGCTTTGCCGCGCTGGGCCTGATCATCACGGCCGTTGCCCCGTCGTATGACTTCTTCATGTATTACTTTACGCTTGCCATCACGCCGATGATCATGCTGTGCGGCGTGTTCTACCCGATCGAGCAGTTGCCCGCGGCGCTGCAAATGATTGCCGGCGCCCTGCCGCTCGCGCATGCCATTCAACTGGTGCGGCCGTTGCTGCAGGGTGTCTGGCCCGCCCAGGTCCTGCTGCATCTGGCGGTGTTGGCCGGGTATGCTTTTGCAGGTTACTGGCTGGCGCTGATGCTGGCGCGGCGGCGCCTGCTCAACTGAAGCCGACGTCAATCAGCCCAACAGGTTGTAGAGCATTTTCGTCGCCAGCAGTGCCAGAAAACCGCCGAAAGCGCGCTTCAATTGCTTGACCGGCAGGCGATGTGCGAGTCGGGCGCCGACCGGCGCCATGACAAATGACATCAGTACCACCCCCGCAAACGCTGGCAGATAGATGTAACCGCAGGACCAGGCCGGCAGCCCGGGGCTGTTCCAGCCACTCAGTGTGTAGCCGATGACACCGGCAATGGCGATCGGAAAGCCGAGCGCCGACGAGGTGCCAACCGCCTGATGGATCGCCACATTGCTCCAGACCATGAACGGGATCGACATGAAGCCGCCACCCGCCGAAACCAGGCTCGAAACGCTGCCAACGCAGGCGCCGACCAGTAACAGGCCGAGGTTGCCGGGCAGGCTGCGCGAAGGCTTGGGTTTGAGATCGAGCATCATTTGCAAGGCCGCCAGATACACGATCACCGTGAAGATCACCGCGAGTTCATGCGTCGGTGCGCGACTGGCGATGGAGGAGCCGGCGAGCGTGCCGAGCATCAGCCCCGGAGCCATGTGGCGCACGATGTCCCAGCGCACCGCACCATGACCATGATGGGCGCGCATGCTGGCGATCGAAGTGATCGAAATCGTCGCCATCGCGGTGCCCAGCGCCATATGCATCAGGTGCGCCGGGGCGAAGCCCTGGGCACTGAAGATCATGAACAGCAGCGGAACCAGCACCAGGCCCCCGCCGACGCCGAACAGGCCGGCGATGAAGCCGGCGAAGGTGCCCAGCAGCGGATACATCAGCCACCAGACCGTGATGTCGGTCGCAAGGTTCTGTATCATGAATTTGTCATTGATTGCGCTGTGTGGCGGTCAAGCGGCAGCCAGGCCGAGCAATTTTTTCCAGATGAACTGCCATTCGGCAGGGTCGAGCGGCGTGATCGACAGCCGGTTGCCGCGTTGCAGGATGCGCATGCGCTCAAGTTCTGCCTGGGCGCGCAGTTCGGCGAGACTGACGAGACGCGTTTTTTGCGTGATGCGTACGTCGACATTCATCCAGCGCGGATTCTCGGGCGTGGCCTTGGGGTCGAAATACTTGCTCTGGGCATCGAACTGGGTCTGATCCGGATAGGCGAGCCGGGAAACTTCCGCACAGCCGGCGATGCCGGGGGCGGCGCAGTTGGAGTGATAGAAGAAAACCTTGTCGCCGACCTTCATCTGGTCGCGCATGAAATTGCGTGCCTGATAGTTGCGTACGCCATACCAGGCCACGCTCTGGCCAGGCATGGCCAGCACGTCGTCGATGCTGCAATCGGCAGGTTCTGATTTCATCAGCCAGTAACGCATGGAGTTTGCTCAAAAATTGGCAGGAGATGGCACGAGGCTGGATGCCATGGCGCCAAACCGCGAGTTTAGCTGTTTCCAGGTCGAGCTGTCGCGCAGGCCTTCATCAGTGGATCGGGATGGCATGGGGAACTTGCGCAAGGCAATCCGGTCAGAAAACCACCTCAGGCGCTAAAATGGCAGGATGAATAAGAATCAGCGACAGTTTGTTTTGCCGGTGCGCGTTTACTACGAAGATACCGATGCCGCCGGTCTGGTGTATTACGCCAACTATCTGCGGTTCATGGAGCGCGCGCGCACCGAATGGTTGCGCGCGCTCGGTTATGAGCAATCGCGTCTTGTCGCGGACCGGGTGGCGTTCGTTGCGCGCTCGGTGTCGGTCGATTTTCTCAAGCCAGCCCGGCTTGATGACCAGCTCACGGTGATCGCCGAAATCGGCGCCCTTGGCCGCGCCCAGGTGACGTTCGCGCAGCGAGTCGAGCGCGACGGCGAGTTGCTGGTGACCGGGCAGGTGCGGATCGCCTGCATTGACCCCGAGCGTGGCCGGGCTGCTGCGCTGCCACCGCAGATGTATCAGGAATTTTTAGCTCTCATGACTCCCCAAGCCGGAAACTGAATCTATGAATGTCACCCAGGATCTTTCGATTATTGAACTGATTGCCAACGCCAGTCTGGTCGTCAAGCTCATCATGGCCTTGCTGGCCGGCGTTTCCTTCATGTCGTGGTACTGGATCTTCCGCAAATGGTTCGCGTTGCGCGATGCGCGCGTGCGCACCGATCAGTTCGAACGCGATTTCTGGAGCGGCGGCGATTTGAACAACCTGTATCAGAGCGCCGTGCATGATCGCCACAACAGCGGCGCCATGGAACGGATCTTCGAAGCCGGCTACCGCGAATTCAGCAAGCTGCGTGCGCAGAAGACGCTCGACCAGACGACCATCGTCGATGGCGCACGGCGCGCCATGCGGGCGACCTGCCAGCGCGAGATCGACGAACTTGATGCGCATTTGTCATTCCTCGCCTCGGTCGGCTCGGTCTCGCCGTATGTCGGTCTGTTCGGCACCGTATGGGGCATCATGCATTCCTTCCGCGGCCTCGCCAGCATGAGTTCGGCGACGCTGTCGGCGGTCGCGCCGGGTATTGCCGAAGCGCTGGTGGCCACGGCCATCGGCCTGTTTGCCGCGATTCCGGCCACCGTGGCCTACAACCGTTATGCGCATGATGTCGATCGCATCTCCGTGCGCTTCGAAAGCTTCATGGAAGAATTCTCCAACATCCTGCAGCGGCAATTGAAATGAGACAACGCCGACTCATGAACCAGATCAACGTCGTGCCGTATATCGATGAGAGGCTGGTATGGCGGGTCATCTTCATGGTCACGGCGCCCATGATCCAGACCGGCAGCGTGGATCTGCCCAGTGTCGGCAAGGCCGCCCAGCCGCCGGTTGCACCGCTGGAAGTGATCATTCACGCCGATACCTCGTTAGCTTTGCGCGATCGTGCCAGAGGGGGGGATGAACAGAAGGTCGAGCGCGGCGATCTGCCGGCGCGCCTGCGCGAGGCCCAGGCGCGCAATCCGCAGCAGGCCGTGCTGATCGCCGGCGACAAAAGCGTGCGTTATGAAGTCGTGCTGAACGTCATGGACGAACTGCAGAAAAACCAGATCGCCAGGATCGGTCTGCTGGTGCAGCCTGCGGCAGGCGTCCCCGCATCGGTCAACGCAGCGAAAAAATGACCACGGATTCCCGTCAGACTGCCGAAATCGTGCCTTCCGTACCGCCGTACGCCGCCATACCCGAGCCCGGCAAGCGTGTCTCGGCGGTGCTGGCCGTGGTGGTGCATGTCGTGCTGCTGGCGTTTCTGATTTACGGCATTCGCTGGCAGACGCGGATGCCCGAAGCTGTCGAAGTTGAGCTCGTGCGTAGCGTGCCGGTGCAGCAGGCAAGGCCGTTGGCGGCGACAGCGGAGGTCTCTCCGCCACCACCTCCGGCGCCGAAGCCGGAGCCGCGACCGCTGCCGGCGCCGGTCAAACCGGATATCGCCATCAAGAGTCCCGAAAAGGAGCGGCCGCTGGCCAAGCCGCCGCTCAAGCCAGAAGCCGCGAAACCAGCGGTCGATCCGTTCAAGAGCGCACTCGAGCAGGAGTTGCGCCAGACTGCCGAGCGCAAGGCGGCCGTATCCGCAAAGGCCGCCTCGGCTGCCGCTGAACAGGAACTCGCACAGTTGCGGGATGCGCAGAATAGCGCGGCACGCAACAAGGCGAAGGCGGGCTATATCGACAAGATTCGCGGCAAGATCAAGGGCAATCTGGTTCTGCCGCTGGATATCAAGGGCAATCCCGAGGCCAGATTCGATGTCGTGCAATTGCCGAGCGGCGAGATCATCAGCGTGACGCTGAAACAATCGAGCGGCAACAGTGCTTACGATGCGGCGGTCGAACGCGCCATCCGCAGATCCTCGCCGCTGCCGAAGCCCGAACAAAACGAACTGTTCGAACGTGCTCTGGATCTGCGGTTTCGCCCGCTTGAGGACTGACGTTATAATCAAATGATGAAAAAAATCACGCTACTGCGCGGTGTGACCGCGATATTGCTGGGATTTTCCGGGCTTGCCCAGGCCCAGCTGTCGATCGAAATCACCGGCGCCGGCGCGAATCGTCTGCCGGTCGCCATTGCCGACTTTGCCGGCGAACGCATCGTGAGTCAGGCGTTGACCTCGGTGATTCGCGGCGACCTGGAGCGCAGTGGCCTGTTTCGGCTGGTCGATGCGGGCAGCGCGGCCATCGGCGAGAACGCCAGCGTCAATTATGCCGACATCAAAGGACGGGGCGCCGATGCGCTGGTGATCGGCGGCATTGCGCCGCTTGAGAGCACAGGAGGCAGCCGCTATGAAACGCGCTTCCGCTTGCACGACGTGCAGAAGCAGGCGCTGCTGGGTGGTCAGGCGTATGTGGCCAGCGTTGCGCAGTTGCGTGCCGCCGGGCATCGCGTCGCCGACAATGTGTACGAGAAGCTGCTCGGCGAGCCGGGCATTTTCTCGACGCGCATCGCCTATGTGGTCAAGCGCAATGGCCGTTACGAATTGCAGATTGCCGATGCGGATGGCATGAATTCGCAAGCCGCGCTGGTGTCGCGCGAACCGATCATTTCGCCGACCTGGTCGCCCGACGGCGTGCGTCTGGCGTATGTGTCGTTCGAGGCCAAGAAACCCGTGGTGTATGTGCATTCGCTGGCCAATGGACAGCGCCATGTGGCGGCCAATTTCAAGGGCTCGAATTCGGCGCCGGCGTGGTCGCCCGATGGCAAAAAACTCGCCGTGGTGCTGTCCAAGGATGGTGGCTCGCAGCTGTTTCTCGTGAATGCCGACGGCAGCGGCGTCACCCGTCTGGCCAGCTCGCCGGCAATCGATACCGAGCCGCAATTTTCACGTGATGGCCAGTTCATCTATTTCACCTCCGACCGCGGCGGCAGCCCACAGATTTATCGCATTCCCGCAACGGGTGGCGAGGCGCAGCGCATCACCTTCGAAGGCAGCTACAACGTCACGCCGCGTCCCTCGCCTGATGGCAAGAGCCTGGCCTATGTGGCGCGCAGCAACGGTCGTTTCCAGGTGGCGCTCATGGATCTGAGCAGCAAGCAGACACAGATCCTGACCGATACGTTCAAGGACGAATCGCCGAGTTTCGCGCCGAATGGCCGCATGATCATCTATGCCACCGAGATTGGCGGGCGCGGCGTGCTGGCCGCGGTGTCGAGCGATGGCCGCGTCAAACAGAAGCTCTCGGTGCAGGCTGGCGACGTACGCGAGCCGTCCTGGGGGCCGTTCGTGAAATAAGCGGGAACTTGTCACCGGTTTGTCGATCTGTCGTAATCACGTATTCATAACTTTGGAGTGTCGCCATGCGCAAGCAGCTTTCCCTCGTTCTCGTCAGTCTGATCCTTGCTGCCTGCGGATCGCAGCAGCTCAAGCCCGAGCAAACCGGTGCGCAAGTTGAGAGCCGCAATCCTGCCGGCGTCAAGGCTGAAACCGCCGGGGTGACTTCGCCGAGCGCCAGCCTGGGCGATGAGAACAGTCCAGACAGGCTCAAGGACCCCAAGAGTCTGCTGTCAAAGCGCAGCGTGTTCTTCGATTACGACAGCTTCGCCATCAAGGATGAGTTCAAGCCGCTGCTTGAGGCGCACGGCCGCTTTCTGGTCGTGAACGGCAAGCACAAGATCCTGATCCAGGGCAATGCCGATGAACGCGGCAGCCGCGAATACAACCTCGCCTTGGGCCAGAAACGCGCCGACGCGGTGCGCAAGACCCTGCAGATGCTCGGCGCCAAGGAGGATCAGCTGGAATCCGTGAGTCTGGGTGAGGAAAAACCGCGCAACCCGGAACATGACGAAGCTGCCTGGGCAGAAAACCGGCGCGCGGACATGCTGTATTCGGGCGAGTTCTGAGCGTGACGCCGAAGAACGGATTTGCCCGCGCCAGTATTCTGGCGGGCTTGCTGGTCTGCATGACGTTGCCTGCGCAGGCCGGCTTGTTTGATGACGACGAGGCGCGCTTGCGCATTGAGGGCCTGCGCACCGATCTCAACGAACAGGTCAAGCGGCTTGATGCGGCGACAGGGACTGCGAGCCGCAATCAGATCGAACTCAACAATCAGATCGAGCAGATCAAGGCCGATGTTGCCAGGCTGCGCGGCCAACTGGAGGTATTGACGTACGATCTCGAAGCGGCGCAAAAGCGTCAGAAGGATTTCTACGTTGACCTCGATAACCGGCTGCGCAAGATTGAGGCCGAAGCAACCGAGGACAATGCCGACGCGGTGGGCAGCAATGCGCCGGCAGGCAACAAGGCAGCTGTTGATCCGGCGGCCGAGCTGCGCGATTACGAAACGGCGCTCACGCAATTCAAGGGCGCGCATTACAAGGAAGCCCTTGCGGCCTTCCAGAATTTCATCCGCAACTACGGACAAAGCGCCCAGCTGCCGAGCGCGCATTACTGGGCTGCCTCGGCGTATTATCAGTTGCGCGAATATCTCAAGGCCGCCGATCTGTTCGGCAAGATTCCGGTGAACTGGCCGAATGACGCCAAGGCGCCGGATGCGCTGCTGAACCAGGCCAACAGTCTGCGCGAGGCTGGCGACATCAAGGGGGCAAAAAAGGCGCTCGAGCAGCTGGTCGAAAAATATCCGGCCAGCAATGCCGCTCAGGCGGCCAAGCCGCGTCTCGGCCGCAAGTAAAGGTATTGCAGTGGTCGCAGGTTCTGCCGCGAAACTGCGGATCAACGAAATTTTTTACTCGATTCAGGGCGAGTCGACGCGTGTCGGCTTGCCGACGGTCTTCGTCCGCCTGACGGGATGCCCATTGCGGTGCCGCTGGTGCGATACCGAGCATGCCTTCAGCGCTGGCGAATCGCTGTCGCTGCCCGTGATTCTGGAACGCGTGGCGCAGTACCAATGTCGCCATGTCTGCGTGACGGGTGGCGAGCCTCTCGCGCAAAAGGGTTGTGCGGCCTTGCTGCAGGCGCTGTGTGCCGCGGGTTACGAGGTCTCGCTGGAGACCAGCGGGGCGCTGGACCTGACGCCCGTGCCGCGCGGGGTGGCGAAGATCATGGATCTCAAGGCGCCCGACTCCGGAGAAGCGGAGAAAAATCGCTGGGAAAATCTGCAGCTGTTGGGGCCCGGCGACGAAATCAAGATCGTGCTGGCTTCGGCCGCTGACTATGCCTGGGCGCGCCGGATGCTCGAAGAACATCGGCTGGCAAAGATTTGTCCGGTCCTTTTTTCGCCGGTGCAGGGGCCGCTGGATCCCGCCGAGCTGGCCGCATGGATCTTGCGCGATCATCTCCCGGTGCGTTTTCAATTGCAGTTGCACAAGATCCTCTGGGGATC
>JBPOIN010000083.1:0-7428 GCA_052034445.1 Pseudomonadota bacterium
AAAATGACGCAGGAAACGAAGATGCAGGACCCCATGGAGTTTCTCAAATCGATGTGGGGCGGGATGGGATTCTCACTGCCGGGCATGGTCACACCGACGCTCGACGCCGACGAACTTGGCAAGCGCATCGCCGATCTCAAAGCCGTCGAGGGCTGGCTCAAGACCAATCTGGGCATGCTGCAGCTCACGATTCAAGGGCTTGAAGTACAACGCGCCACGATCAGTGCGATCCAGGCTTTCGGGCAATCAGTGCAGCAGGCGGGCGCTAGCGCCGACATCGCCGATCCGGCGGCAGCCAACCCCTTTTTGAGTGCCGCGCTGAACCCTGCGCTTTGGCCCTGGAACATCATGCAACCGCCCACTGGCGCCAGCAACACTGCGGATGTCGCTGCGGCAGCGCAGACAAAGGAACCGCCAGCCAAGCCGGGCAGAAAACGCAAAGCCTGAAATCTGCGTTGGCAGTTCAGGCGCCAGCCCGTGATCTCCTCATCGACGAGTCCGAAAAACATCACCACCCATCATTTCGTCACCGGAGTCTTGCTGACGACGGGCTTTGCGACGCCAGCTCCAGTAGGCGCCCTGGAAAACAGCACATCGATTTCGTGCACATCGCCACGCGCTCCCAATATGCTGATCTTGGTGCGTGAAGGGGCGCTGCCTCCCGCCGCAGGTTTGCCGAAATCGGCGATCCACAGATCGCCGCGATCCTCCATCGCCACACCGCTACTCAGCACACGGTAGCCCGTACTGACAGGTTTGCGAATGACGCAGGAGGATGCGCCGGGCGGCGGACATTGCACGCTGTAGCTGTTCACGCCAACAGTGAGATCCTGTACGGGCATGGCAACCGGCGGCGGCGCCGCCATGGCAAATGAGGGCATCGACACAAGCAGCACGGCTTGGAGAAAACCGACTGGATTCATAGCAGAAAACCTTCCTTGTGCTGGTGCAGCAGAATTTCAAATTCTTCGGGCGGAATGGGTTTTGAAAACAGATAGCCCTGGACAAAGTCGCAGCCGACGGCAGCGAGCAGATCCCGCTGCTCAGCCGTCTCGACGCCCTCGGCGATGACCTTGAGACCAAGTTTGTGCGCCATCACGATAATCGCTTCGGACAGCGCCAGATCGCTCGAACCCGGCGCAATATTGCGCGTGAAGGATTGGTCGATCTTGAGAGAGTCGATGTCGAATTTCTTCAGGGAGGCCAGTGAGGAATAGCCGGTGCCGAAATCGTCGATCGCCACCTGGACACCTGCATCGCGGCAGCCGAGCAGCGATTCGACAATCACCGGATCGGCATCGAGCAGCAGTCCCTCGGTGATTTCGATCACCAATGTCTGTCCCGGCAATTCGAGTTCATGCAGATGCGCAATCCATGCGGCATGGCCAACACCATCCTTGTAGAACTGCAGCGGCGACTTGTTGACGCTGATCTGGAACGCGTCACTGTATAGCCCGCGCCAGCGCTTGGCCCAGCGCGCCGCCTCGCGGAATACCCATTCGCCGATTTCGTGAATCTGTCCCGAGTCTTCGGCAAGCGGGATGAATTCGGCCGGCGAAACCAGGCCGCGTTGCGGATGACGCCAGCGGATCAAGGCTTCGGCCTTGACGATGCGGCCCGTCAGCAGATCAATGACGGGTTGGAAATACACCATGAACTGCTTCTCGGGCAACGCAAGGCGCATATCGTTGATGAGTCGCAACCGCGTCTGTGCGGCCTGCTGCAGCTGTGGCGTGAAAAAGCTGTAGCGATTGCGTCCCTTGTTCTTGGCGACATACATGGCCTGATCGGCATTGCGGAACAGGTCTTCGATGACGGTCGAATCTTCGGGATACATCGTGATGCCGATGCTCGCCGAAACGTAGGCTTCTTCATCCTTGAGCAGGAAGGGCGTTTCGAGCTTCTTCAGGATCGTCCGCGCGATGCGTTCAACGGCTTGCACGTCCTTGTGCTGGAGACCGGCCAACAGTACCGTGAATTCATCGCCGCCCAGACGCGCCACGGTATCCGAATCGCGCACGCAGGAGCGAATGCGTTGTCCGGCATCGATCAACAACTGATCGCCAAAATCGTGACCGAGGGTATCATTGACCTCCTTGAAGCGGTCGAGATCGATGAACAGCAAGGCAAAATCGAGTCCGCTGCGCACCGCCCGCTTGATCTCCTGAGCCACACGATCGTAAAGCATGCTGCGGTTCGGCAGCCCCGTCAGCGCATCGAAGTTGGCCTGCCGCCAGATGATTTCCTCGCTTTGCTTACGATGCGTGATATCCGAAAACAAGGAGACAAAGCGATGCGGCCTGCCGTCGGCATGGAAAATCGTGTTGATCGCCACAGCGACTGGATAAACCTCGCCATTCTTGCGCTGGCTCAGCATTTCACCCTGCCAATGACCAATGGTGCTGATCGCCTGGGCAATCTCGACGAAGATGGCCGGATCCTGCGCTGACGGACACATCAGGTCGGCATTGCGTCCGACCACATCGTCATGGGAATAACCAGTCATCAGGGTGAACGCAGGGTTGATCGCGACGATCCTGCCATCCACGGCAGTGACCGACATCGCTTCGCTGCTGTTCTGATACACCAGTGCAGCCAGTTCGAGCTCCTCCTCACTGCACTTGCGCGCCGTGATGTCGGCGCCGATGCCGCGATAGCCCTTAAATCGCCCATTCTTGTCGAATTGCGGCTCGCCGCTGAGGCTAATGTACGCCACACCATCCTCTGTATCGCGTCGCTGTATGACAAAATCCCGGAAAGGCTCGTGCCGTTCGAGTTGAGCACGATGCCTCCCCCAAGCCTCTGCATCCATGGCGTTGGTTTCCAGCTCCCAGTACATTTTGTCGATGACGCAACACGTTGCCGGAGCCTCCTGCTGCCGCCCCGAAACTTCGGTGAAATGATAATTTTCGTCGAGCTCCCAGAACCAATCCGAGCCAAGACGCGTGAAGGTGCGGAACCGCTCTTCACTGGCGCGCAGGTTGTCCTCCATCTGCTTGCGCTCGGTAATATCGCTCAAATAGCCATAGTACAAGATGCTGCCGTCCTCCTGACGGACCGGCCGCGCATCGCCCGAACGCCAACGCAACCCCTGCTGCAACGAGTTCGTCCGGTATTCATGATGCCAGGGGCTCAATGTGCGCACCGAAGCTTCGACCGAAGCCCGGAAATCTGCCGCATCATCGGGGTGCAGGAAGTGCCACATCGGCCTGGCGTCTTCACGCAACGCCGCCGGTTCGAGCCCATACAGATCGCGCACCGCATCGCTGATATAGGGAAAACTCGTGCGCCCATCGGGAGCGACGCGATACTGGAACAGGATGCCGGGCACCTGCGCCGAAATTTTTACCAGCAGTTCATGGCTTTGCTCAAGATTCTGCAGCAAGCGCTTGCGCTCGGAAATGTCGCGGGTGACACCGCGCAATTCGACATGGCCGGTTTGCTCATTAAGCGAATACGTGGTGACGACCTCGGTCCACACAGAACTGCCATCCTTGCACGGATGCAAAGTCTCGTTGGTATAGAACCTCGGCGGCCGGCCGGGATTGGCCAGAAACTCGGCACGCCGTTGCGCCACCACCGCCGCAAATCCTGCGGCCTTTTCGGGCAGCAGTGAGGTAACCGATGGCAACGCCAGAATTTCCTCCACCGTATAACCAGTCAACGCGCTGACCGACGGACTCAGATAGACATAGCGCATCGTATCGGTATCGATGACCCAGACCACATCCTTCATGCTTTCGGTCAGCAGCCGATATTTTTCTTCGCTGGTGCGCAAAATTTCCTGTGTGCGAATGCGCTCGGAAACGTCATGCAATACCAGCAGATGGCGCATGTCGCCGGCCTCGACGAGCGACAGCACGGACAGCATCATGCTGCCCCAGATGAACGAGCCATCCGGCCGGATCAGGCGTGCCTCGGCGGCAAATTCACGGAACTCGCCGGCGCGCATGCGATCCAGGCGTTCGAGACAGGACTGGCGTTCATCGTCATGAATCAGGCTGTGCAGATCGCACCCCTGCAATTCCGCCGTCGTTCGTCCGACGAGATGGCAAAACCGCGGATTGGCGCGCAGAAAATGGCCGCTCAGCGGATCCAGCTCAGCCACCCCGACCGATAGCTGTTCAAACATCGCCACATTGTGGTGTTCGCTGGTACGCAGCTTGGCCGCCGCCTGCTCGGCGAAACCCACAGCCTGCGCACGCATTTCAGCGATGGCGCGCACACATGCAAACAATATCAGGCTCATCAGGACGCCAGCCACAAGCCAGATCGTTGCCCGCGTCTCGGAGATACGCGCATCGAAGCTCGGCAAGCTGGTAAACGACAGCGTCCAGACTTTCCCGCCAGCCGTCACCACTTCGCGATGCCCGAATCGTGGCCCGCCCTTCATCATGCCCATCAGGTCATGGATGATGGATGTGCGCAACGGCGTAGGATCCGCGCCGGCCTGGACATCCACAACAATGCCATGCCGCATCATCGCTTCACTGCCCAGATGCAGATTGGTCAAGCCGACATTCGCCGGCTCACTGGCGGTTGCTCCGGCCTGCTCCGGCGTGGTCGCCGCGGCAGGCGGTGGCAGCTTGCCGCTCGACAAGCGCTCGACAACTTCACGCTGCAGATGCTGCACTTCCGCATCGAACGTGCGCTGCAACTGGCGCTGTGCCTCCTGGAGATTCTCGAACCAGAACCAGAAACTCGCCAGCAATGCACAAATCAGCACTGTCCAGGCAGCCCAGAGCGCCTGGCGTCGGGCTGCCAAAAATTTCTTGCCGTTCGAAGAATCGCTCATTGCCATATGTTTTCCATGCCGTCGCGAGATGATAACAAGCGTTTCGCTGCTTGGGCTGCCGGCATGGGAAAATGCTGCCGACGCAAATCGCCGGAGCCTGACCGAATCCAGTCAGGCCGCGGCAATCGGGATCATTCTAGCGTTTGACGTAGCGGAAAAACCGCACCATTTCATGCAGCTGACGCGCAGCGCCGTCGAGGCTTGCGGCATTCTTGCGCGTATTGTTGAGGATCTCGAGCGTCAATTCCGCGGCCTGGGCAATCTGCTCGATGTTCTGCACCACAGTGTCGCTGGCCATCGCTTGCTCGACCGCGGCAGAAGCAATATGTCTGGCCATGCCGTCGATCTGCTCTTCCTGCTCGGTGACCTTGAGCAGACCGGTCTCGGTCAAATCCATTTCGGTGTCGGTTTTCCTGACCTGCTCGCCCGCCGAATCCATGCTGACCACCGCCATCTGCGTCGCACTCTGGATGGTTTGCACGGTACGATTGATTTCCTCGGTCTGCCCGCGTGAACGTTCGGCCAGTTTGCGCACCTCGTCGGCCACCACGGCGAAACCCCGTCCGCTCTCGCCGGCGCGCGCCGCTTCGATGGCGGCATTCAAGGCCAGCAGATTGGTCTGTTCGGCGATTTCATGAATCGCCTGGGTGATCGTGCCAATCTGATGAATCGACTGGAACAGGTTGAGCATGGTGCCACTCGCTTCGGCAACCGTGCTGACGACCGCCTGCGAAGCGGCGCGGCTTTGCTGCATCTGCGACGCCACCTCGCGCAATCCTTCGCCCGAGGAATTCACGGCCGCCGAAGTGGTCTGTGCGGCATCGGCCACCTCGCGCACCGAGGCGCTGAGTTCTTCCATGGTGCTGGCAATATGCGTCACGGAATCCGACTGCTGCCCGGATTGCTTGCAGACGTTATCCATTTCCTGACTCAGGTCACGCGCATTGTCGCCCACCACGCCGGCCATGCCATCGATCTCGGCCATCATGACCTTCAGATGCGTCTGCATGGCAATCAACCCGTCATTGAGCTTGCCGAGTTCATCGAGACCATCGAGCGGAATTTCGTCGGTCAAATCGCCCTGGGCAATATGATCGAGGCTTTTCGTGATGCGTTGCAGCATGGCCAGCGCATTGCCTTGCACGAAAAACAGCCACACGCCGAGGGCAATGCCGCTACCTCCAAGCAACTGCAGGATCAGGTTGCCGGTCTGAAGCGACAAGCCCAGGCTTTCGCCAAACAAACCGATCAGTCCGGCCAGGCATTGCAGCAGGATCATACCGCCGGTCAGGCCCATGAGCTTGCTGCGCAAGCTGATGCGCTGCCAGCGCGAAGGCTCGGGAATCGCCGCGCCCGAGTTGCGTAAGGACTGGTAGGTGGCCTCGGCTGCGGCAATCTGCGCACGCGTCGGCTCGGTGCGCACCGACATGTAACCAATCGTCCGGTCGTTCTGCCGCACGGGGACCACCAGCGCGTCGACCCAATAAAAATCGCCATTCTTGCAGCGGTTCTTGACGATGCCGCGCCACGGCCGCCCGTCCTTGAGGGTATTCCAGAGCCAGGCAAAGGCCTGCACCGGCATGTCGGGGTGACGCACGACGTTGTGATTCTTGCCGATCAGCTCCTCGGCCGAGAAACCGCTGATCTCGATGAACGTCGAATTGGCGTAGGTCGTGATGCCTTTCAGATCGGTTTTTGAAACGATGTAACGGCCTTTCGGAAAGGGCCGTTCGATCTGAGTCACGGGCAAATTATTCTTCATCGAATTGTCCTGTATTCACCTGGAGGCGCCATGAACAATCGGCCTGCCGCATCATGCTACTAAAGTTATAAAGATTCTACGCTACGGAATCTAAAATTCCCCGCCCCGGAAAACCTTGATATGCATCAGGTTACCCGGTCATTTCGCGGCTTTGGCGGCGCAACTGCGCACACTGCCGGACTGAAGGCGGAGTGGACGCAATCCAGCGCCGGTCTGGCGCTGGCCGGTCAGGAGTCGGGACGAAACTCAGGTGCGTTCGAGTTCTTCCATGAGACGCTTGCCGACATCGCGCAGGCGCTGATTCAGCAGCATCAGCAGATCCATGAGCAGCTTGATGCCGAGTTGCGGCTCATTCACCAGCACCAGACCCAGCCCGACGCGATCGAGGACCGCGAAAGTCACGGTATTGAGCGCGATGCAGCTGGCGAAGCGCGGCTCGCCATCGACCAGAGACATCTCACCCAGCGTCTTGCCGGGATTCACGACGCCGACGCGGCGCGGCAGGCCGTCCTTGCCGGTCTTGACGATCTCCATGTCGCCGTCGAGCAGCAGCAGCATGAAGTCGCCATCCTCGCCCTCGCGGATGATTTCCGCGCCGACCGGCGCACGATAGCAGGACATGCGTTCGGCCAGTTTGAGCACGTCGTCCGGGCTGAACTCCTCGAACAGCTGGATGCGGTCGATGACCTCATGCATGCGCTCCACAAACGGAAGCGCATTGCCGAGCGACTCGAACTGAGCCAGATATTCCCTGCTGCAGATATTTTCCGTTGTCGTCTTTGAGGCCATCGTGCGTCTCCCGGATTTCATCCCGTCCATCGTCATTCGAATCCTGCTGTCTGTCACATTCAGTCACTGGCGCAGGATGCTG
>JBPOIN010000022.1:0-4704 GCA_052034445.1 Pseudomonadota bacterium
CGTTCATGCCGGCCAGATGCTGGATCGCGCCGGAGAGGGCCACGGCGATATACAGCTGCGGCGCGACGATCTTGCCGGTCTGACCGACCTGATAGTCGTTCGGCACAAAACCCGCATCGACAGCCGCGCGCGAAGCACCCAGCGCAGCATTCAGCTTGTCAGCCAGTGGCTCCAGCACCTTGTGATAGTTTTCGCTCGACCCCATGCCGCGGCCGCCGGAAACGACGATCTTGGCCGAGCCGAGTTCGGGGCGTGCGCTCTTGACGACTTCGCGCGCCACAACCTTGGTCAGGCCGAGGTCGGCCGCAGCGGCAATCGCCTCGACGGCGGCACTGCCGCCTTCGGCAGCCACGGCGTCGAAACCGGTGGTACGCACGGTGATGACCTTGGTCGCATCGGCGCTCTTGACCGTCGCCATGGCATTGCCGGCGTAGGTCGGACGCACGAAGGTGTCGGCGGACTCAACAGCGGTGATTTCGGAGATCTGCGCGACATCCAGCAGCGCAGCAACGCGCGGCAGCATGTTTTTGCCGGTGACCGTGGCCGGGGCCAGGATGTGGCTGTAACCGGCGGCATTGGCCACCACCAGGGCAGCGACGTTCTCGGCGGTCTGCTCGGCGTAGATGGCGTTGTCGGCCACCTTGACCTTGGCGACGCCGGCGATCTTGGCGGCGGCTTCGGCAGCAGCGCCGCAACCGGCGCCAGCGACCAGCACATGCACTTCACCGCCGATCTTCTGGGCAGCGGCAACGGTGTTCAGCGTCGCACCGTTGATCGCGGCATTGTTGTGTTCAGCAATAACGAGAATAGCCATCAGATCACCTTCGCTTCGTTCTTGAGTTTGTTGACCAGTTCCTTGACATCGGCCACCTTGACGCCGGCGCCGCGTTTGGCGGGTTCGGCAACCTTGAGCGTGGTCAGGCGCGGGGTCACATCGACACCCAGATCGGCCGGCTTGAACGTATCGAGCGGCTTTTTCTTGGCCTTCATGATGTTCGGCAGCGTGGCGTAGCGCGGCTCATTGAGGCGCAGGTCGGTGGTCACCACGGCCGGCAGCTTGAGTTCGATGGTTTCGGAACCGCCGTCGATTTCGCGCGTCACGGTAGCCTTGCCGTCGGCAATCACGACCTTCGAGGCGAAGGTGGCCTGCGCCCAGCCCGCCAGCGCGGCGAACATCTGGCCGGTCTGGTTGGAGTCGTCGTCGATGGCCTGCTTGCCAAAGATCACCAGTTGCGGCTGCTCCTTGTCAGCGACAGCCTTGATGAGCTTGGCAACGGCCAGCGGCTGCAGGTCGGCGTCGGACTCGACCAGGATGCCGCGGTCGGCGCCGATGGCCATGGCCGTGCGCAGGGTTTCCTGGCAGGCGGCGATGCCGCAGCTGACGGCGATGACTTCAGTCGCGATGCCGGCTTCCTTGAGGCGCACGGCTTCTTCGATGGCGATTTCGTCGAAGGGATTGACGGACATCTTGACGTTGGCCAGATCGACGCCCGTGCCGTCAGCCTTGACGCGCACCTTGACGTTGTAATCGACCACGCGCTTAACGGGGACCAGTATCTTCAAGTCAGCTTCCTCACACGTAAAAAACAAACGGCAATTATGCACCCAAAACCGCCGGCTGGCGACCCCCGATACGCGCTTTGCGCCTGTTAAACGCCGCACAACACGACAGGCCATGCACGCCGACATGCCCGGCAAGGCAAAGCGCGCAGGCTGCTAGAATCCGCCCCTGCCCTGTTGTCCCAGCCGCCAATCACCGCCGTGCCTCTCCCTCTCCCGCCCTCCGCGAATCCTGCACCGATCGAGTTCGGCGAATTCGCCTGCGCCGATGCGCTGGGCGTCACGCTGGCCCATACCCTGATTGCCGGAGCGCTCAAATTCAAGAAGGGCCACCGGCTCGCTGGCGTGGATTTGCTGGCCTTGCAGCAGGCAGGCATCGCCAGCGTCACGGGGGCCCGCCTGCAGGCCGGCGACGCCAGCGAGGACGAGGCCGCCGCCTTGCTCGCCAACGCGCTGACCGGTCCGCATATCGAAGCGCGCAACGCGTACACAGGTCGCTGCAACCTGCATGCGATATGCCGTGGCCTGCTGCTGGTCGAGACCGATGCGATTCACGCGCTGAATCGCATCGACGAGGCGCTCACGGTGGCAACCCTGCCGCCGCATGCGGTGGTACGCGCGGGCCAAGTGCTGGCGACCGTGAAAACCATTCCGTTCGGCGTGCCGGCCGGACTGATGGCCCGCTACCGGCGCGAACTGGCGGCCCTACCGGCCGCGCCCTTGCGCGTCGCCGAATTCCAGCCGCGCCGGGCGGCGCTGATTTTCACCGAACTGCCGCAGCAGCGCAGCGCCACGCCAAACGCCGTAAACACCACGCGCGCCGCCACGCGCCAGCGCCTGGAGGCCTTCGGCAGCCGGCTCGCACTCGAACTGCATTGCCCGCACGAACCGGCCGCTGTCGCCGCCACGCTGCGGCAGGCTCAGGCCGCCGGCTGCGACCTGAGCCTGGTCAGCGGTGCGACCGTGACGGCCGATCGGCTCGATGTGGTGCCTGCTGCCATCTGCGCGGCGGGCGGACGCATCGAGCGCTATGGCATGCCGGTCGAACCCGGCAACATGCTGGTGCTGGCCACCCTCGACGCCACCCCGGTGCTGGTACTACCGGGCTGCGCGCGGACCCGGCGGCTGAACGGCCTCGACTGGGTATTACAACGCCTGCACGCCGGCCTGCCGCTCGATGCCGAATGCATTGCGCAACTGGGCGTCGGCGGTCTGATCCGCAGTACGCTCGAAGAAGCCGAACCACCAGTAGCTACGGGGCAAGCGCCTGAAATCACGGCCCAGAACAGTCTGGCCAAACCCGCAACAACCCCGCGCATCGCCGCGCTGATCCTGGCGGCCGGCCGCTCCAGCCGCATGGGTGCCAGCAACAAGCTGCTCGAACCTGTCGCCGGCGTGCCGCTGATTCTGCGTGCCGTGAATGCCGCGCGCGCCTCGCGCGCCGCATCGGTCACGGTGGTCACGGGCAACGCCGCTGCAGACATCGACGCACTGCTGGCCGCAACACCGGTCGAACGTGTGCACAACCCGGAGTTCGCCAGCGGCATGGCCAGCTCGTTGCGTTGCGGCGTTGCCGCGCTGCCGGCCGACAGCGACGCGGTGCTGGTCATGCTGGCCGACATGCCGCAGATCAACGCGACCCACCTGGACACACTCATGGCGGCCTTCGCTGCCAACCCGCAGATCACGGTGCCGCTGCACGCCGGCCGACGCGGCAATCCAGTACTCTGGCCACGCTCCGACTTTGCGGCGTTGCAAGGTCTGAGCGGCGATCAAGGCGCGCGCGAGCTGCTCAAGCAATTTGCGGCACGCACGCATTGCGTCGAAATGCCGGATGCGGCGATTTTTGCGGATATCGATACGCCGCAGGCGCTAGCCGAACAGCGGCGCATGCTGGAGCAAAATCCGCCCGATTCAATTCATCAGGCATGACCGCACGCCAAGCTGATAACATACATGGTTTTGCTGCACGCCCTGCCTCCCCTGATTTTCACCTTGTCACTTACCGTAAGGATCACTCCATGATGTCGAGCAAAACCCGTTTCCTGCTGGCTTCTGCGCTCAGCGCAGCCACCCTGCTGTCCCTAAGCGCCTGCAACGACACCAGCAAGGATGCGAGCAAGACCCCGTCCGCCACCAATCCCCCCGCAACCAGCGGCGCGCTCGGCGGCGGTGTTGCCGCAACCGTGAATGGCGAAAAAATCAGCGAGCAGCGCCTTAATCTGCTCGTCAAACAGCGCCTCGCGCAAGGCCAGCCGGATGGTCCCGAAATCCGTCAGGCCGCACTTGACCAACTCACGCTGCAGATGCTGCTCGCGCAGGAAGCCGGCAAGAAAGGTCTCGAAAAGAGCCCCGAAGTACAGGAGCAACTTGAGGTTACCAAGTACGCGATCATGGCCAATGCTTTCGTACAGGATCATGTAAAGAACAATCCGGTAACCGATGCCGCGCTGCAGGGCGAATACGATCGGGTCAAAACGCAGATGGGCGGCAGCGAATACAAGGCACACCATATCCTCGTCGACCAGGAAGACGAAGCCAAGGCCATCATTGCCTCGCTCAAGAAGACCCCGCAGGCCTTCGAGTCGCTGGCCAGGGAAAAATCCAAGGACCCGGGCTCCAAGGCCAAGGGCGGCGATCTCGGCTGGTTCAGTCCGCGCGGCATGGTGCCGGAATTCGGCGCCGCCGTGGAGAAGCTGGCCAAGGGCAAATTCACCGAGCAGCCGGTGAAATCGCAGTTTGGTTATCACGTGATCCTGCTCGACGACAAACGCGAAATCGAGATCCCGCCCTTCGCCGAAGTCAAGCCGATGATCGTGCAGCAGCTCCAACAGCAGAACATCAAGAAGCTCATCGACGACATGAAGGCCAAGGCCAAGATCGAGATCAGCGCCGCACCGGCAGCAACAACACCCGCCGCACCGGCCGCCAGCACGGAGAAGCCCGCCGCAGCGGAAAAGAAATAAATATCCAGGCAGCCCTCTGCGCCTGACTGACGTATCCGTTCAGCCAGGCGCACAATAAAAAACCCCGGCCAGCCGGGGTTTTTTATTGTGTCCGAACGAATCAGAGCAATCAGGCAAACGGATGGCGCAACACGATGGTTTCCTCGCGATCCGGCCCGGTCGAGATCATGTCAACCGG